>DXNX01000041.1 GCA_019413245.1 Oscillospiraceae bacterium | reverse complement strand
TCCCTGCCCCAGCAGGGCGCCGTGGCTGTCCCCCAGCACGCCGCAGACGGGCACCGCCCGCTTCAGGAAGCCCCCCAGGTCGGTGGTGCCGAACACCCCGTCCGACATATAGACCTGGGGCAGCGCCTGCACCGGCACCCCGTACAGGGCGCAGAGCTCCTCGTCCCAGCGCAGGGTATGGATGTTGAACAGCCCGGTGCGGCTGGCGTTGGAATAGTCGGTGCGGTGTACCCGCTCCCGGGTCAGGTTCCAGAGCAGCCAACTGTCCACCGTGCCGCAGCACAGGGTCCCGGCGTCGGCTGCCTGCCGTACCGCCGGGATATGTTCCAGCATCCAGGCCAGTTTGGGGGCGCTGAAATAAGGCGAAAGAGGCAGCCCGGTCTTTTGCCGGACCATCGGGGCGGCATCGGCCAGCCGGGCGCAGAGGTCTTTGGCCCGGCCGCACTGCCAGACAATGGCGTTGTACAGGGGCTGGCCGGTGGTTTTATCCCAGGCCAGCACCGTTTCCCGCTGGTTGGAGATGCCCACCGCCGCCAGGTCCGCCGGGTCCACCCCGGCTTTTTCCAGGGCGGCGCGGGCCACCGCCAGGGTGTTTTGCAATATTTCCCGGGGATCGTGTTCCACCCAGCCGTTGGCGTCGATCTTCTGGGCATGGGGGCGGTCCGCCCGGGCCAGCAGGGTGCCTTCGCCGTCAAAAACCACGCCCTTGGTGCCCTGGGTACTCTGGTCAATGGCCAGAATGTACGGTTTCATCGGACCAGCTCCCGGGCGGCGGCGGCAATGCCCGCCGCATCCAGGCCGTAATAGGCAAAGACCTCCTTGCTGGTGCCGGTGATGACCGGCGCGTCGGGCAGGGTCAGGTTCTTCACCTTGCGGGGGCAGTTTTCGGCCACCACCTGGGCCACCATGCTGCCCAGGCCGCCGTAGGGGGCGTGTTCTTCCACCGTCAGCACCGCTTTGGCCTTTTGGGCGGCGCGCAGCACCGCTTCTTTATCCAGCGGTTTGACGCAGTACATATCCAGCACGGTGGCGGTAATGCCCTCCGCCGCCAGGGCTTCGGCGGCGTCCAGGGCGGGGCGCACCATCTCGCCGCAGGCAATGATGGCCACATCCTCCCCTTCCCGCAGCCAGGTAGCTTTATCCATGGCAAAGGGGCAGGCGTCCTCGGTGTAAACGTCCTCCACCGCGTTGCGGCCCACCCGCAGGTAGGCGGGCTTTTCGTCCTGCAGCAGGGCTTCCACCAGCTTGGCGGTCTGGAAACGGTCGCTGGGCAGGTAGACCCGCATGTTGGGCAGTGCCGACATGGCGGCGATATCCTGGGCGCTGTGGTGGCTCATGCCCAAAGCACCGTAGCTGACGCCCCCCGAAATGCCGATAAGGGTAACGTTGGTGTTGGAGTAGGCGCAGTCCACCTTGGCCTGTTCATAGCTGCGGGTGGACAGGAAGCAGGCGGGCGACGCCGCAAAGGCCTTTTTGCCGCAGCGGGCCAGCCCCGCCGCGATGGAAACCAGGTCCTGCTCGGCAATGCCCACTTCCACAAACTGGTCGGGGAAGGTATCGGCAAAGCGGCTCAGGGACGCGGACCCCCGGGAGTCGCTGCAAAGAACCACGATATCCTTATCCTGGGCGGCGCGGGCCAGCAGGGTATCGCAGATGGCCTGGCGGTTGGGAATGGTATTAGCCATGGCAGACAGCCTCCTTTCGCCGGGCAAAATCCCGGATGATCTGCTGGTATTCCTGGGCGTTGGGCAGGTGATGGTGCCAGTCGGCCTTGTTTTCCATCAGCGCGGAACCGTAGCCCTTGGTGGTGTTGGCAATGATGACGGTGGGTTTGCCCTTGTGGTGTTTGGCGGCGGTGAAGGCGGCGTCCAGCGCTTCGATGCTGTTGCCGTCCACGCTGATGACGTTCCAGCCGAAGGCCGCCCAGCGCTGTTCCTGGCTGTCCTGCTTCATCACGTCCTCGGTATTGCCGGAGATCTGCAGCCGGTTGCGGTCCACCACGGCGCAGAGGTTGTCCAGCCCGTAGTTGGCGGCGGCCATGGCCCCCTCCCAGACGGAACCTTCGGCCAGTTCGCCGTCCCCCATGATGGTGTAGACCCGGTAGCTGCGGCCGTCCATACGGCCCGCCAGGGCCATGCCCACACAGACCGGCAGGCCGTGGCCCAGGGAGCCGGAGTTCATCTCGATGCCCGGCAGCTTGTTGTTGGGGTGGCCGATGTAGGGCGAGCCGAACTTGGAGAACCGGGCCTTGACGTCCTCCAGGTCCAGAAAGCCGCAGTCCGCCAGCACGGCGTAGTAGCTCTCCATGGCGTGGCCTTTGCTGAGCACAAAGCGGTCCCGGTCGGGGTCATCCACCGTGGCTGGCGTGATGTGCAGGTGGTTTTTGTAGAGCACCAGCAGGGCGTTGAGCACGCTCATATCGCCGCCGATGTGGCCCCCGCCGCCGGCCATGATGATGTCGGCGACATCGGCGCGGAGTTTCCAGCTGAGCGATTCCAGTTCTTGCGTTGTCATTCTGTTTCCCCTCTCCAATAGGCTTTGATCTGTTCCTCCACGGGGTCATACAGGTCGGGCTGCACGCCGATGTACTTGCAGGCTTCGTACAATACGGGCACCACATCCTTGTGGATGCCCACACAGTGGTGAATGTAGGGGCCTTCCACCAGCTTGGCTTCCAGCCGTTTGATGTTGTCCACCTTGACCCAGAGGTAGGTGCCCATGCCCTTGGGTCCGTCCACCCCTTCGGCGTTGCCCAGCAGCAGGCTGTACTGGCCGTTATCGCCGTCAAAGCGGGCCAGGGTCACCTGGCCGTGCTTGGCCTCGGCGGTCAGCGAACCCGGGCAGTCGAAGGCCAGCGGGTAGGTGATCCGGGGTCGGCACCCCGCCACCGACAGCGGCCAGGGGCCGCAGTGCTGCAGCAGCTCGCCGTTGGGCTCGTCGGGATGGCGGATGGTCCAGTCCGCAAAGAAGCTGCGGGTGCCGTCGTTGGCGGCGGCCTCCACCAGCAGCGCCGTGATGGCGCCGTGGATGTCCGACTCGCAGACGATGGGGATGCCCTCGTCGTTGAGCAGGGCGTTGGCGGCACAGGGCATGATGCCCAGTTCCCCCTGCAGGGCGTTCCAGCACTGGATGGCGCCCGCCTGGCAGTGGTATTTGGCGATGAGCCGCCGCATGGCCACCGCCAGCCCGGCGATGTTGCGCAGCTGGTCGTCGGTGACTTCCACCACCATCTTTTCCCGGCAGTAGGCCATGGTTTCTGCCACCTCGGTGCCGTCGGCGATGGCCTTTTTCACCTCGGCGGTCAGTTCGGGCAGGGGCACGGGGGCCAGTTCCACACCGAACCGCTCCAGCAATTCCCCTTCGTTGCAGATGGTGGACCAGAAATCAAAGGGCCGGGGGCCGATCTGCAAAATGCGGATCTTTTTAAAGGTACGCACCACGTTGCACACCGCCAGAAAATCCCGGATTCCCCGGGCAAAGACCGGGTCGGTGAGGCGGCAATTGGTCAGGTAGGTAAAGGGTACGCCGAACCGCCGCAGCACCTTGCCGGTGGCAAACAGGCCGCACTGGGTGTCCCGCAGGCGGGTGCCGTCCGGTTCGGGGCGCTCGTCCAGGGGGCCCCACAGCAATACCGGCACCCCCAGGTCCTTGGCCAGCCGGGCGCAGAGGTACTCGGTGCCAAAGTTGCAGTGGGCCAGCAGCAGACCGTCCACACCGGCGGCGCGGAATTTTGCCAGCATTTTCAGCCGGTCTTCCTCGCTGTAGAGCAGGCCCTCCTCGTTGATGTCGTCAATGTCCACAAAGTCCACCCCCAGTTCCCGCAGGCGCTGGGCGGTGAGGTTGCGGTATTTTACGGCGTCGGGCGCCGAAAAGATGCTGCGCCGGGTGGGGGCGTAAGCCAGTTTGATGGGTCGCATACGCAGTCTCTCTTTCTGTTTATCGTTGGGCCAGGATCAGGATATCCTCGGCAAAGGGGCAGATCTCGATGCGGGTGATACCGTCCCCATACTGCACCGCCGGGTGGGCGGTGCGGCGGGTGGCCAGGTCCACCACCGTAATGCGGGCGCCGGTCCAGTCCCCTTTCAGCTGCACGCAGGTATTGAAGGGGGCATACAGCAGGCTCAGGCGGCCGTCCGGGGTGGAGGCCATGCGGATCTCGGTGTTGGGAGAGGTGGTGGGTTCCAGCATATCCCGCCCGTCGGGGGCCTTTACATGGCGCACCCCCTTGATGACGTTGGCCACCCGGTCGTCGGGCAGCAGCGCCGTAACGCCGTGGTCCTCCAGCAGCTGTTTGAGCCAGCCGTAGTCCCAGGCGCCGGGGAACTGCATGGCCTCGGTCCAGGGTTTTGCGGCGTCGAAGCCTTCGCCCCCCACGGGGTTGGCCGGCATGCCGGGCTTGACCCAGTTCCAGACGCCGTGAGCTCCGTAGGTAACGCCCGCACAGGCGCCGGAGAGCACACTCATCCAGGCGGCACGGCGCACTTCCCGGGCGGAGAAACGGCCGTATTTGTTGCCGCTGTAGCCCATCTGCTCATAACAGGGTTCGCTGTTCAGGATAGGTTTTTGAGGGTAGGCGGCCAGCATCTCGCCGGGCATGGTATAGCATTTTTCGGGGTAGCCCGCGTTATGGCCGGACTGGTAGAGGTAAAAGTCCACTCCCTGGGCCAGGGTGTTGGGCAGGTAGGTGTACCGCCCGCGGATGTGCAGGGTCAGCAGCGCGTCGGGGCAAAGACCGCGCATGGTGTACAGCACTTTCTCGTAGCAGGCTGCGCTTTCCGGGGTGTCCAGATCGGTATCGCCACTCAGAATATACACCGGGTCAAACCGGGCAAAGGTTTCGGCCACCTTGCGGCAGTAAGGTTCCACCAGTGCCTCGGGCAGGATGTTGCCCGATACCATCCCCGAAGCCCAGGTGCCCGGCACATAGTTGCTCCACAGCACCACCAGCGCCGGAGTAAAACCATAGGCGGTGATCTTTTCACACATGTGGGCGGCATGGTCAAAATAGTCCTGGTTCATGGGGGCGCTGTAATCAAACATACCGTCCGCCTTGCAAGGCCAGGGCATGCATGGTGCCGGGGTCCAGCAGCGGTCCCACTGGGGCAGAATGTTGATCTGCAGCACGTTGAACCCCTGCTGGCGGCGCAGGATGAGGTAACTTTCCAGTTCCTCGTCGGTCATGTTGGTGAAGGCGCTCCACAGGGTATCGGCCAGCCAGAAGAAGGGCTTGCCGTCCCGCTGCAGGCAGCGGCGGTCATCGGCTACGGTCAGTTTCATACAGAACCTCCTTGCAGGTTTTGCGCAAACAAATTGCCGCCCCGAAAGGGGCGGCACACGCCCCCACAGCCCGGGACCGGGCGGGAAATCAGGCGTTATCGATCATGGAATCGTCAAAGCCGAACAGATAGGTGCAGATCATGGTGCCGAAGAAGGCGATGGCGCAGGCAATGAGGAAGCCCGCAAAGCCCACACCGGCATAGGCGGGCAGCGTCAGCAGCGCGGTGCCCACCAGCGCAGAGGCACCGGCCCCCACCGTTGCGGTGATGCAGCCCGCAATGGCGGAGAAGAACATGACAAAATAGAACGGACGCTTGTACTTCAGGTTGACGCCGTACATGGCAGGTTCGGTGATACCGGCAATCAGTGCGGAGAAAGCCGCCTGACCGGAGATCTCTTTCAGTTCGGGATTGCGGGTCTTGAGGAAGACACCGGCGGTGGCGCCGGCCTGGGCCATGTTGCAGACGCCGGTGATGGTGAACAGGGTGTCACGCCCGTAAACCGCAATATTGTTGATGACGATGGGCACAAAGCCATAATGTACACCAGCCATGACGCAGAGGGGCCAGATACCGGCCACAATGAATCCGGCCACCGGCGGGCAGAAGCTGACCAATGCCGTGTAGGCAGCCGCCAACGTGTTGCCCACCGTGTTGGTGACGGGGCCGATAATCAGGAAGGTCGCCGGAACAATGATGGCCAAAGATGCCAACGGGGTAAGCAGATTGCGGATCATGGAAGGCAGCACCTTTTTCAGCAGGGCTTCCAGTTTGGACTGGGCAAACACCGCACAGATGATGGGCAGCACCGAGGAGGTGTAGCTCATCAGGTTGACCGGAACGCCCAGGAAGGTCAGGGCATCCCCGGCGTTATAGGCCGCAGTCATATCGGGGTAGACCAGCGCACAGCCGATGGCCACCGACACAAAGGTGTTGGCGCCGAACTTTTTGGCTGCCGTGAAGGCCAGCAGAATGGGCAGGAACGAGAACAGCGCATCCGCTGCCGCGTAGAGGATGCGGTAGGTGCCGCTGTCGGTTGCCAGCAAGTTGAAGGTGGTCAGCAGAATCAGGATGCCCTTGAGCATACCGGCACCGGCCATGGCGCCGATGATCGGCGTAAAAATGCCGGTGATGGTGGTCAGGAAGCGGTTGACAACGTTCTGCTTTTCCGCCGTGTCGCTGGCTTTGCTTTGCTCTGCCTCCTCATTTGTCATGCCCAATGCCTTGAGCACAAAGGGGTAGACATCCGCCACATGGTTGCCGATGACCACCTGGAACTGGCCGCCGCTTTCCACCAGCGAGATGACGCCCTGGATCTTCTTGACGCCTTCCCGGTCTGCCTTGTCGGCTGCATTCAGGGTAAACCGCAACCGGGTGGCACAGTGGGTAATCCCCGACACGTTCTCTTTGCCGCCCACACAGCGGACAATCTGTTCCGCCAGCTGGGTATAGTCTTTGCTTGCCATTTGGTATTCCTCCTCCATAGGGTGCTGGTCTTTTTCGGCCAGCGTCAACAGTGCAGCAGTGGTTGGGAGCGCGGCCGGCCTGCGTCCCTTTTCGAGTTTCAGTATATCGATCCGTTCACTAAATTTCAACATTATATTCAGCTGTATTTACTTAACATTCAGCTTAATCTGTTGCACTGTTTCCTGAACCGGTTTATAATGAGGGCAAATCCACGAAGGAGAAGCGAAAATCATGTCGGTCACTGCCAGAGACATTGCCCGGGAGCTGGGGCTTTCCCCCGCTGCCGTTTCCATGGCACTGAACAATCGCCCCGGCGTCAGCGCTGCCACCCGCAAGCTGGTCTACGATACCGCCGAAAGGCTGGGCTATGATCTGAGCCGCCACCTGACCCGGACAAGCGGCATCGGCAGCATCTACTTTATCTGTGTACAGACTTCCTCGGCCATCTTTTCTTATGCGCCCATTTTTGATGAGATTCTGCGTGGCGCGGTACAGGAATGTCAGGCATCCCCTTACCGCATGAAGGTGCAGCAGTTTTATGTGCAGCAGGACACACTGGAACAACAGATCAGTGATCTGCGGGTTTCGGACTGTGCGGGCATCATCCTGCTGGGCACCGAGATGAATCAGGATGTGGCGCTGGCGTTCCTCTCGCTGCGGGTGCCGGTGATTGTGGTGGACTCCAACGTGGAACCGCTGGACTGCAGCTGCGTGGTCATCAACAACACCCAGGGCGCCTACCTGGCCACCGACTACCTCATCAGCCGCCGGCTGACCCAGCCGGGCTACCTGAAATCCTTTGTGCCGCTGCGCAACTTCGATGAACGGTGGGAAGGCTTCCAGAAGGCCTTGCGCGCCAACGGCATGCACATCGCCCACAGCATCGTCCACACGCTGGCCCCCACCATCGAGGGGGCCATGACAGAAATGCTGGAGGTTCTGGACCGGGGGGACCCTTTGGCCAACTGCTATTTTGCCGAAAACGACCTGATTGCCATCGGCGCCATGAAGGCCTTCAAACAGCGGGGCTACCGCATCCCCGAGGACATTGCCATTGTGGGGTTCGACAACATTTCCGAAGGGCAGGTCATGGAACCGGCCCTGACCACCGTGAACATTCCCCGCACATATATGGGCCGGGTGGCGGTGCGCTGCCTGATCAACGCCATCCAGGATGGCGTTCCCCACCATATCAAGGTGGAAGTTTCCACCGATCTTGTCATCCGCTCTTCGGTGGTGCGGTCTTCCCATACCCCCTGACCGCCCCTGCCGTCTATTTTGTTTGCAACCATTGGAAAGGAGAAAAACAACCTATGAAAACCGTATTCCCCAAAGACTTTTTATGGGGCGGCGCCTGTGCCGCCAATCAATTTGAGGGCGCCTGGGATGTGGACGGCAAAGGTCCCAGCATCCCGGATATGTGTACCAACGGTACCCACACCAGCCCGAAACTGCTTACCCCCACCATCGAGCCGGACAAGTTCTATCCCAGCCATGAGGCCATCGACTTCTACCACTATTACGAGGAGGACATCGCCCTCTTTGCCGAGATGGGGTTCAAGACCTTCCGCACTTCCATCAACTGGGCGCGCATCTTCCCCACCGGCGAGGAAGCCGAGCCCAACGAGGCAGGCCTTGCCTTCTATGACCGGGTGTTCGACTGCTGTAAAAAGCACGGCATCGAGCCGCTTGTCACGATCAGCCACTATGAACTCCCCTACGCCCTGGTGGAAAAGTACAATGGCTGGGCCGACCGCAAGCTGGTGGACTTCTACATGAACTACTGCAAGGCCATCTTTGCCCGGTACGAGGGAAAGGTTAAATACTGGCTGACCTTTAACGAGATCAACGCCGGTATGATGCCGTTTGGCGCCGTCATGTCGCTGGGCACCTGCCAGGGCTACCGCGGCCCCGCCGTGGCCATGCCCGACGACCCGCAGGTCCGCCTGCAGGCGCTGCACCATCAGTTCATCGCCAGCGCCCTGGCCGTGAAGTACGCTCATGACAACTACCCCGAATACAAGATGGGCAACATGGACTGCTTCATCACCAGCTATCCCTACACCTGCGACCCGGCCGACATCCTGGCCAACCAGCAGGCCATGCGTAAAACCAACTGGTACTGCTCCGACGTGCAGGTCCGGGGCGAGTATCCCGCCTTTGCCAAGCGGCTGTGGGAGGACCTTGGCGTAACCATCCATATGGAGCCCGGCGATGCCGAGATCCTGAAAAACGGTACGGTGGATTTCTACACGCTGAGCTACTATATGTCCAACTGCGTCACCACCCACAAGGACGCCGTCAAGACGGACGGCAATGTGTCCGCCGGTTTCAAGAACCCCTACCTGAAAGCCTCCGACTGGGGCTGGCAGATTGACCCCCAGGGGCTGCGCTACTCGCTCAACGAGATCTACGACCGCTACCGCATCCCGGTGATGGTTGTCGAGAACGGTCTCGGCGCCAAGGACACACTGGAACCGGACGGCACCGTGCATGACAGCTACCGCATCGACTACCTGCGCCAGCATATCGAGCAGATGGCCGAGGCGGTCAAGGACGGCGTCGACCTGATGGGCTACACGCCCTGGGGCTGTATCGACCTGGTCTCCGCCTCCACCGGAGAGATGGCCAAGCGCTACGGCTTCATCTACGTCAACAAGTACGATGACGGCACCGGCGACTACAGCCGGCTGCGCAAGGATTCCTTCTACTGGTACAAGAAGGTCATCGCCTCCGATGGAGCCGACCTGAGCTGAAAAAAGCAGATTTTTCCTACTGATATGCGGAAAGCGCTGCTTAGGCTTAGCGTGTAGAGCTTTTCCTCTTTTCATTTAGAATCTTATATCTGGTGACGCAGCTTTGCTGCGTCACCAGTGTTTTATCTTAGTGGCTTTCCGGCAAAATAGTATGGTTTTCTTTTGTCTTTGCAAAAACTTTCATAGAATGGATCAATACTTTGCCAACCCTCATTTTGGCTGCAGACTTCTGCCTCATTGTATGGCAGTGAATCTTAATAAGATTCACTTTTTTCTTAAAACAGATATGTATGAATCTTATTAAGATTCATACGGGAGCACCGCTTTCCGGAAAAAGTGAATCATGCTATGATTCACTTTTTCTGAATAAGCAAGAAATGTCGGCAGAGAGTGAATCATGCTATGATTCACTCTCACAGCCGGTTTTACCACCGACTGGGACGAAAGAGGGGCCCAAAAGCCCCAACCTGCTGGCAGACGGTTTTGCTAGCATAGCGTTTGGATATCCAAACGCAAATTTTGGGGGCTCTCCCCAAACCCCTGTCTTCTGTTTCCAAACACATCGCCACAGCAATCGTACCTTGCAGTCCTCCCAGGCTGAGTCCTTACGGATAACGTTTACTACTGTAACGGCAAAGGCAGCGTTATAAACCTTTATTTTTGCAAATCAGTTGACTGACGGTCGGTGTACCGATATACTGGATGATAGAAGGAGGAAAATCGTATGGATCTGCAAGGCTATCTGGATAGCAAAAACATTACCAAATATCGCTTGTCAAAAATCAGTGGTGTTCCCAAAACAACCATTATAGATATTTGCTCCGGTAAGAGTTCCCTGCAGAAATGTTCTGCCCGGACCGTGCAGCAGCTTGCAAAGGCATTGGGGTGCACCATGGAATTCATCCTGTCTTTGGATGCGGTGCAAGGCTATGACAGAGAAAGCGGTTTGCCGAAACGTAAGAACTACCTTGAACGCGGTTTGCCTGCCTATCTTCAATCTTCCTTGGAAAATATGATCGCTTCCTGGAAACTTGTGGACAATGGAAAGAAGGATTACCATTGGGATCTGAATTGGAGCGAACTGAATGCAGATATCAATTCGGCGGAGGTGGAACAGGAAATCTCTTCTGAACAGGCTTGGTATCTGCGTGAAAAGTATTTAAGGATGAAACGAGGCGATTGACTTGTGATTGATTTTACAAACCTTCCTGTACGGAACAAGACGTATGCAGGTGCAAATGGCAGCAAGATTTCCGTGCTATACAACAACGAACTGTATATGTTAAAGTTTCCTGCTGCACCTTCCATCAATAAAAACATGAGCTATGCCAATGGGTGTATCTCAGAATATCTTGGTTCCCATATTTTTGCAATCGTCGGTATTCCCGTACAGGAAACATTACTGGGAACGTATACCAAAAACGGAAAAGAAAAAATTGTCGTTGCCTGTAAGGACTTTACCTCGGGCGGCCTTGTATTGCAGGATTTTGCCTCCCTGAAAAATACGATTATCGACTCTGTCCACAACGGCTACGGCACAGAGCTCAGCGATATTATCAAGACCTTAGAAGAACAGCGCGCAATGGACCCCCAACAACTCAAGGACCGGTTCTGGGATATGTTTATTGTCGATGCCCTCATTGGCAACTGGGACAGACATAATGGTAACTGGGGATTTCTGTACGACAGCAGAACCGACGAAATATCGCTTGCGCCGGTTTACGACTGTGGAAGCTGTCTGTTTCCACAAGCAGATGAAGAGATCATGAAAAGAACATTGGAAGATCCTGCAGAGTTGGAATTACGAATCTTTGAAAGACCTCTTTCGGGTATCAAAGAAAGCGGCCAGAAAATCCAATATTTCAAGTTCATTTCCTCCCTGAAAAATCCGGACTGCAACAAAGCCTTGAAGCGAATCGTTCCCAGAATCAATATGAACCAAATTTATGGTCTGATTGAAACGCCCCCGTTCCTATCGGAGCTGCAAAGGAATTTCTACAGAACCATGCTCCGTGCGAGAAAAGAAAGAATCCTGGATTTTTCTCTCCAAAAACTTCGCAAACGGGAACGCCTTCGGGAGCAGAGTCGTTGATTCATAGAAAAAGCCAAAATTTTGCGTAAAGCCGACGCAGAAAATTTCACATTTGGCGTGTATAGTAAAAAGTACTTTCGGCACCTTGAAAATTGAATATTCAGCACGATCGGTACGTTCCAAGGAAAGAGAGCGAGAGATGTTGGCGCCAGGATGGCCGCTATGGCCGGAGCGATTCCACAACGATCCAAGAAAGATCCCATAAGCCACCGGGATCTTTCCGCCAGGACCTTTCCGGGGACATAATGATACGCAGGTTTCCCCACACGTCAGATGGGGCTGCACGTTTCAGGTTGCAATCTTTAGACCTCCAACGGTGCAAGTGAACGGGCGGTGGCGCCCTGCCGGTCGTGTTCCTACAGTCCGGGGGCGAGCGGCAAACAGGACTGACACTTTTCTTTTATTTTGTATCAGCTTGCCTTTGCGAGCAGTTTTATAAAAGCGCGTTGCGCTGTATTTTTTATAACTTTTCAAAAGACACAGGGGGAAAGTGTACCCTTTTTTACTCTATCATACCTACAAAGCACCCGGTGCCTTTGACAGAAATGTCGAGGGCACCGGGTGCTTTTTTTGTTTTTCAAGAAAGGAAATGTCTATGTCAAACGAACTCAAAACCTATACCCTCCAGGAACTCTACGCCCACCCTATGGAACCCATCTCCTGGCTGGCGGAAGGACTGCTGGCGCCCGGCTTGTACTTTCTGGGCGGCTCGCCCAAAGTGGGAAAAAGCTGGCTGGCGCTGCAGCTCTGCCTGGCGGTCTGCCGGGGGGAACCCTTTCTCGGGTTCCGTACCCGGAAAAGTGAGGTACTCTATCTGGCATTGGAGGACGGGCCGCGGCGGCTGCACGCCCGCGCTTTACGCCTGACCGAGGAAGCGCCCGCCGGTTTGCACCTTTGCGGCCATGCACCCATGATCGGGCAGGGGCTGGAGCAGCAGCTGGACCGGATGCTGGCCGAGCACCCGGGCATCCGGCTGGTCATTATTGACACGCTGCAAAAGGTACGGATGGTTGCCGGTGCCAACGTATCCTACGGCAACGACTATCAGGATGCCGCCGCACTGAAAGAACTGGCCGACCGCTGCAACGTCTGTCTGCTGGTCATTCACCACCTGCGCAAAATGCCGGACGAGGACCCTTTCAACCGGTTGTCCGGCACCAATGGTCTGACCGGGGCCGCCGACGGCACCATCATTCTCATCCGCCAGAAGCGCCAGGAGGGAACGGCCCTGCTGACGGCCACCGGGCGGGATATCGAAGATCGGGAATTGACGCTGGAATTCTCCGACTGCTGCTGGAGCCGCAGCTGCTCACCGGATGAGTTGCAGCTGATGTACCTCTTGCCGTCTATCCGGCAGCTGCTTGCCTCTGGAGAGTTTCTCGGATCTGCCACAGAGTTGGTGGGAAAGCTGGGGCAACAGAGCGCCTTGTGGGGACCGGCCCAGCTTTCCCGGTATCTTCAAAGCCACAAGGACGCCTTGGCGGCGCAGGGAATTTTGCTGGACACAAAGCGCAGCAACCACAAACGGTTTCTGTCTCTTTGCCTGACAGAAAGTGACACGGGTGACGGCAATGACGGTTGTGACAGTGGGGGCCAGGCACGGGATGTGCCGTCACAACCGTCATCACCGTCACTGTCGTCACAGGCGTCATAATGCAGGAGGGATGTACATGGCCTATATTCAACAACGCGGAGAAAGAAAATATAAAATTACAGTTTGTAATGGATACACCACGACAGGGAAAAAACGGATGCAGGCGCGCACCATTGATGTCCCCAAGGAGATTCCAAAGCGCAGTATCAGACAGTATGTCTATGCGGAGGCTGAGCGCCTGGAAAAACGATTCCGCACCGGCATCGACGAAAGTGAAAACACCAAGTTCGAGGCCTACGCAGAGCATTGGCTGGACAGGGCAGCCAAGCGATACAAAGCCAGTACGCTGGCCGGTTATCGAAAAATGCTGGAGGTGGCATATCCATATATTGGCGGTTTGCCGCTCTGCAAGATCCGGCCCATGGTCCTGGAGGAATTTGCAGAAGAACTGCGCAAGCGGCCCGGACGGGGCGGCAAGCCGCTGAGCGAAAACACCGTACATAAATATCTGGATGCCGTTTCCGCTGTGCTGCAGGACGCAGCGAAAAATGACATCCTGCTCTATAATCCTGCCCATCGGGTCGAAAAAGTCCGGGTGGAAAAGCCTCAGCAGCGCATTCCCCAACAATGGGAGATGCGAAAGCTCCTGCAGTGTATTCTGCAGGAGCCGCTTCTTTATAGGGTGTACTACCTGATGGCCCTCTCCACCGGCCTGCGACGCGGCGAGCTGTGTGCCCTTCGGTGGTGTGATCTGCACGGCGGGAATCAGGTGAAGATCCAACACTCCCGCAGCACGGTGGTAGGGCAGGGCGTACTGGAAAGTGACACCAAGAACCACCGCGCCCGCATCGTGGTCATGCCGCAGATCGTCTTCGATGAGCTGGGAGAGCTGTTCACTGAGCAGGCCCTTGAAAACAACGGGGCCGACTGGAACGGGCTGATCTTCCAGCGAAAAGGCAAGCCGGTACACCCCAATACTTTCAGCCACCATCTGCGGCGGTTGTACGATAAAAACGGATTCCCTGAGGAATACCACCTGCACACCATGCGGCATTTCTTCGCCACCTATCTGCTGGAACACGGTACCAGCAAGCAGGTGGCGGCCGACCTGCTGGGGCACGCAGATACCGCCTTTCTGGAACGAACCTACTGCCATCCGCAGGATATCTGCAAAGAGGAGGCTGCCGGGTTGTTTGATTCTCTGCTGGCACCGGCAGAGGAAGAATACTGTGCCGCCCTGGATGAATGAAATACCAATGCTTCTGTTTATCCGGCACACCCACAGTGAGGATTTTCTCTTTTGGGAGACTCCTCACTATTAGTTATGTTTGCAAACTTTTGGTGTTTTGCCCGGTTTGCACAAGTATCGTGGCCGTTCTTCGTTGGGTTTGGTGATAGCTTTGTATCGCAGAGGTTGGTATCCTTTGTGTCAATACACACAAAGGAGTGGTCAAAATGGCAAGCATCCGAAAACGAGGACAAAACAGTTATCTCATTGTAGTATCCCGCGGCTACGATTACGAAGGGAACCGGCTGAAAGCCGCACAGAAAACAGTACATCCACCGAAAGATCTCACGCCCGGCCAGTGCAAAAAATGGCTGAACGAACAGGCTGTTCTGTTCGAGCGGGAAGTGCGGCACGACCCGCAGCCGGTGAACCATGCCATGACGCTGGCAGCGTATACCGAACACTGGCTAAAAGACATTGCCCCTGGCAGGCTGGCAGCCAGTACCTATTCCCGTGACCAACAGGATATCCGGCGCATCCTGCCAGCACTGGGGCATTACAAACTGACCGACCTGCGCAAGGAAACCATCCGTGCCTTCTACGAAGCCATGCGCTCAGAGCCTAAACTGACGGATGGACAGCCGCTATCGGAACGGTCAGTGGAGGGACTGCACAACACACTGTGCAGCATCTTGTCCGGTGCCGTGGATGAAGGCTACCTGACCCATAACCCGGCCTGGCGGGTGTACAAACCCAAAGGCGTGCGCAAAGAGCGCCCGGTGGCCGACGAGGAAACGGTGCAGAAGCTGATCGCCGCTCTGGAAACACAAAGCATGAAATATGAAGTGTACTTCAAACTGGTACTGGCCACAGGGATGCGCCGCGGCGAAGCCTGCGGATTACGCTGGTCTGACATTGACTGGAGGCACCGGACCATCCATGTGCAGCGGACGGTGGTCAAACTCAGCGGACAAAAGATCTTTACCAAGGAGCCAAAAACCGCAAGCGGCAACCGGAGGGTGTACATCAGCAAAGAGATGTGCAAGCTGTTGAAAGCGTGGAAGCAGGAATGTACCTGGCAGATGGAACAGGCAGAAGGGCAGGCCCTGACGGAGGAAGATTACCTCTTCCGGCAGCCGAGCGGCGATCCCATGGTACCCACGACCTTTACCTTCCGCTTCAAGAAAATCCTCAAGGAAAACGGGTTGCCTCAAAACTTATCTGTCCACAGCCTGCGCCATACCAACGCCAGCCTGCTCATTGCCCAGGGCGTGGATGTCCGCACCGTGGCAGGACTGCTTGGTCACTCCCAGCCCAGTACCACACTGGACATCTATGCCCACGCTTTTGATAAAACCAAGCGAGAGGCACAGGAAAAGCTGGGAAAGGTGATGGGATTGTGACTCTCACCGCTATTTGAACCGTATTTCCCGGAGTGCGTATTGAGTATAATGAAAAGCAAACGGGCAGTTGTCCTCAAAATGAGGATAACTGCCTGTTTTATTTTCCAGTGATTTGAGAGGGGGCCCGTGGCTATTCGGTATCTTTATAGGAAATAATCCTTTTTCCTTTTTGTCTGGCGTATCGCAAGGTTGCCGCGGCTCCGCCCCAATCGTGGAGCACACAGGCCACCACCACGTCGGCGGCATCGACCATCCACCGGTTTCTGCGGGGAATCGCAAAACGGCGGGGCACTGTTTCCAGCGGTGGATACAGGGTGCCGTCATAGTCGGAAACATCCTGTCTGGTGCCGAGATAGGCCAGAATAAGAATCCGCTGAATCTGCGGGTGCTGCTTTTTCTGGTTCTTCAAAACCGAAGCTGCCAGACTGTCAAATGCTCCGTAGCCGCCCAGATAAAAGGACGCCGCGCCCTGTTCTATGAGTTTTTCTGTCACCGTATAGAGCCATTTTTCAACGTCGCTGTTCTGCGAAAGCTGGGCGTGCCCGCAAAAAGTCACAATCATACCGCATTCCTCTGCATAAAGCTATTAGCTTATAAAGTATAGTCTATCAGAATCTATTTTCCTCTGCAAGGATAATGTAGCCTTTAAGTGAACAAAATAATCGCCAAGAGCTAACAGACAGGTATAGACTATGGAACAAAGCAAACTGGGAAAGCGGATCAACGAGGTTCGGAAGGCGCGCGGCCTGACGGCGGACAAACTGTCGGAGCTGTGCAACATCAATGCCACCTATCTGCGGCAAATCGAGGGCGGCGCAAAGATGCCCAGCCTGCCGGTCTTTATCGACATCTGCAACGCGCTTCATGTTTCTCCGGATTATCTGCTTCAGGACGAGCTGGAGGAAAATGAGGTTAGCAAAATTCATGCAATCGAAACGCTCTGGGAGAATGTGCCGCTGCAAAAGCAGGAAGTCGCCCTTACCATGATCCGGGCGGTTCTGGAACATACCGAACAGTAAAAAAGCCAGCCGGTTTAGAAAACCGGCTGGCTTTGCTGTTTGTAATCTGTATTTTCTGAAACACGGGGCGCTCGGCTGTGAAAAGGGCCACATCGCCCAGGAAGGGCCTCACTGGTGGAGAACCAGATTCATTGCGCATAACGAGCCGTCTTGAGAACCGAACGCCCACAAAGGCTTTTATGGGGCGACTCCCAGGGGGACGGTTCACCCCCCTGGCTTTTAGGTTCGGAACCCGAAGTCTTCCCATAAAAACAAAAACTGATAAAATAGCTCTCGTGCTGCCCAATGTACAAAACCAGCACGGAAAGGAGATTCCATGAGCTATCTTATCAGTTTTTTCGTGTCTGTCATGGCCGATGTTACCGCGTACATAGTCAAAAAATGGATTGACAAGCACTGAGCCGTGACAAAATAAAAAAGGTCGCTGTACTGCAATACAGCGACCTTTTTTGGTGCGGCCGGGGGGATTCGAACCTCTGGCCTTTGGAGTCGGAGTCCAACGCTCTATCCAGCTGAGCTACGACCGCACATTTATGAAAATCGTCGCTGGGACGAGATTCATCGTATAAAATTGTGAAAATCGGGTTGGTGGTCAATTCGTGGTCAATCTACCGCGAACCACCGGGTGATGTGCCTGTTTTTCCACGTTATGCCGAGCAATTTCTTGCCGACTACCTAACGTGCCACAGTTGTCGGAGTCCAACGCTCTATCCAGCTGAGCTACGACCGCACATATTCTATATACGGAACGGTACATTACCGGACCGATACACAATATTATAGCAGACTTGGCGGCAAAATGCAAATGAATTTTGCCGAATCTCTATCAGCGGCGGGTGTTGCGCTGCCAGATGGCAAACAGGCCGTCCAGAATCAGGGTGTCCCGGTACTCGATGGGCGTCGAACAGGCGGTCCGTATGCTGGCAGGCAGGGTGCCGGTGGCAATGACCGGTGCATCAGGAGTCTGCAGTTCGCCGCGCACCTTGGCGGCCATGGCGTCCAGCATGGCGGCAGTGCCGTTCACCATGCCACTGTGCAGGCAGTCGGTGGTGTTGGTGCCCAACAGGCGCTTGGGTGTGTTCTCCAGCGCCACCTGGGGCAGCTGCGCCGTGTTCTTGACCAGAGCGGCCATGGAAAGCTGCGGCCCAGGCAAAATGACGCCGCCCACCAGACTGCCCTCGCGGTCCACGGCCAGCAGGGTGGTGGCGGTATCCATGTTCATCACCAGCAGTGGAGGCTTGTGCAGACGCAGCGCGCCCACCACAGCGCACAGCAGCTCAGCGCCCAGCTGCGCCGGGTTGTCCATGCGGATGCGCACCCCGCTCTTCAGGCCGGGACCCACTTCCATGATGGGAGCCTGGGTCATCTTTTGCAGGGCCTCCCGCAGGCGCCCGGTAAGCACCGGCACCACACTGGCCAGAATGACCGCCTCAATGTCCCGAGGGCCGGCACCATACAGATCCAGCATATTGATGATCTTGTAGCACAGCTCATCCGAACTGAGGGATGTGTCCGCGAACAGACGGGACGAGAACGCCAGCTTGCCGTCCGGGGCATAAGCGCCAAAGGTGATATTTGAGTTGCCGATATTCAATGCCAACAGCATGGCGGGGCCTCCTGCCTTCATTATACATAGGGAAAGGGGCCGCGTCGGGCCTCCTTTCATTTCTACCGTAATACTACTATAAAAGGAAGCAAAAAGCAATTGAAAAGAACTTGTCACGGAATTTGAAAAGAAAAGTAAAAAAATCCCGAAAAACCTGTTGACAAATCGGACTTTGAATGGTATTATAAGTAAACCGTTCCGAGAGGGACGGCAGGCGCTGAGAAAAGAAGTTCGGAAGAGCTTCACAGCTCAAAAAAATCTCAAAAAAGTGCTTGACAAAAGAAACTTGATGAGATATAA
>DXNX01000040.1 GCA_019413245.1 Oscillospiraceae bacterium | reverse complement strand
GCAGTACCCGCGGCGCCTTGACCAGCGCGCGGGCAATGGCGACCCGCTGCTGCTGCCCGCCGGACAGTTCCTTCGGCTTGCGGTCCAGCAGCGGTTCGATCTGCACCAGGGCGGCGGTTTCCAGCGCGCGGCGGCGCATCTCGGCTTTGGTCAGCTTCTGCGCGCCTTTCAGGTTTTCCAGCGGGAAGGTGATGTTCTGCAGCACCGTCAGGTGGGGGTACAGGGCATAGTTCTGGAACACCATGCCCACACCCCGCAGTTCCGGCGGGGCGGCGGTGACATCCTCCTCCCCGAAGAAGATCTGGCCGGAGGTGGGCGTTTCCAGCCCGCAGATCATATTCAAGGTGGTGCTCTTGCCGCAGCCGGAAGGCCCCAGCAGACCCACCAGCTTGCCGTCCGGCACCTCGAAACTCAGCGAATCCACGGCCGTGACCTCGCCCGCCGCCCGTTTGCCCCGGGCAGGAAAGCGCTTGGTCAGGCCGACCAGTTTGATATTCATGCACACATCTCCCCTGTGACAGCAGTATGAAGCCATTATACCGCATTTGCCGGGGCACCACAAGCGCGGGCGGCTCCCTTGCTTGACAAGGTCAGGCCCGCGCGCTAGGATTAAATGCATATTGTTTCAAATAAGGTGTGTGGTACAAAGGTGTACAAAAAGTCTGTTTCCCTGACCGAGGGCAGTGTGGCCCGGGGCATGCTGGTGTTTGCCATCCCCATCTTTTTCAGCAACCTGTTCCAGCAGTTGTACAACGCCGTGGACTCCCTCATCGTGGGCAACTTCCTGGGCGGCAACGCCCTGGCCGCGGTGGGGTCTTCGGGCAGTCTGATCTTCCTGCTCACCGGCTTTGTCAACGGCGTCAGCCTGGGCGCCGGGGTGCTGGTAGCCCGGTATTACGGCGCAAAAGATGAGACCGCCCTGCGCCGGGCCGTGCATACCACCGTGGCCCTGGGCCTGGCCGCCGGTGTGGTGCTCACGGTGGTGGGCATGGTGCTCACCCCGCAGATCCTGCGCTGGATGGGCACCCCCGCCGAAGTCATGCCCAACTCGGTGGCCTATTTCCGTATGTATTTCCTGGGCTCCCTGGCCGTGGTCATGTACAATGTGGGGGCCAGTATCCTGCAGTCGGTGGGGGACAGCCGCAGCCCCATGTACTACCTGATCACCGCCTCGGTGCTCAACGTCATTCTGGACCTGTTCTTCATCGCCGTGCTGGGCATGGGGGTGGGGGCCGCCGCCCTGGCCACCATCCTGTCCCAGACGGTGAGCGCCGTGCTGGCTTTCCGCAAACTGAGCATGACCAAGGCCGCCTACGGCGTGCGCTGGCGGGATGTGCGGTTCCACGGCCCCACCCTGCGGGCCGTGGTGGTGCAGGGCGTGCCTTCCGGGGTGCAGAACTCGGTCATCTCCCTGGCCAACGTCATCGTGCAGGCCAACATCAACTCTTTCGGCGCCCAGGCCATGGCCGGGTGCGGCGCGTACAGCAAGGTGGAGGGCTTCGCCTTTCTGCCCGTGACCTGCTTTGCCATGGCATTGGCCACCTTTGTCAGCCAGAACATCGGCGCCGGGCAGCTGGACCGGGTGCGCCGGGGCATGCGCTTCGGCATCCTGACCTCCGCTTTGCTGGCCGAGGGGGTGGGCGTGGCCATGTTCCTGCTGGCGCCCTGGCTCATCGGGGCCTTCAACCCCGAACCGGAGGTCATCGCCTTCGGCGTGCGGCAGGCCCGCACCGTGGCTCTGTTTTACTGCCTGCTGGCCTTCAGCCATTGCAGCGCCGGCATCCTGCGCGGCCTGGGCCGTCCCATGGTGCCCATGGTGGTCATGCTGGCCGTGTGGTGTGCCCTGCGCATCACCTACATCACCATCACCCTGCGGTTCATCCCCCAGATCGGGGTCATTTTCTGGGCTTATCCCATCACCTGGGCCATCAGCTCGGCACTGTTTGCCTGGTACCTGACCCACTGCCCGCTGCCCAGCCCGGGCGGCGGTGCACCGGGTCACGGCGAACCGGCCTGAGGCCGTTCCTGTCCCGGGTTTCGGCGTCCTGCTCCGGCAGGGCGCTTTTTGTTTGGGAAAAAGGGTGGAAGCGAATTGTAAAAACCCTGTAAAAATGCTATAATACGGCATACTATCACACTCGGGACCCCCGGAGAAGGAGCTTGGCCAAGATGAGCAAACGTCAGATTCTGGAATACCTGCTGGAGACTAATACCAGCGTTTCGATACAGCAGATGTGTTTTTCGCTGCTGATGGCCCTGGTACTGGGCGTCTTTATCTATTTCGTCTACCGCGGCACCTACCGCGGCACCCTGTATTCCAAAAACTTCAACCTCACCCTCATCCTCATCGTGCTCATCACCACGGTGGTCATGATGATCATCGGCACCAACCTGGCGCTGAGCCTGGGCATGGTGGGCAGCTTGTCCATCATCCGTTTCCGTACCGCCATCAAGGAACCCCGGGACATCGCTTTCCTGTTCTGGGCCGTCAGCATCGGCCTGGCCTGCGGCAGCGAGTTCTATGTGGCCGGGGTGCTGGGCAGCGTGCTCATCGCCATTGTGCTGGCTGTGGCCAACCTGGACCTGTATGATTCGGTGAGTTTCCTGCTGGTGGTCCGGGGCAAGGACGGGGCGCTGGACCTGGACGGGGTGCAGAAGGCCATCCAGGCCAAGACCCGCACCGCCAGACTGCGCATGCGCAGCCGCAGCGCCGGCAGCGACGAAGTCACCTTTGAACTGCGGCTGAAAAGCAAGTACGAACACGAACTGGTGGAGGCCGTGAACGCCTGCGCCGGTGTGGACAGCGTCAACCTGGTGAGTTACAGCGGGGAAAGCATCGGATGAACCGCCCCTGGTACAAAACCGTCCTGGCGGTGCTGCTGCCGCTGGCGGCCCTGGCGGCATTGCTGGCCGCGGCCGCGGGACGCCTGGCCGAAGCCCCCGGCGCCGACGGGTATGCCGGGGCCACGGTGCTCATCAATGAGGTGTGCGCCAAGAATCTGACCGGCATCACCGACGCCGACGGCAACACCGGCGACTGGGTGGAGCTCATCAACGTGTCCGGGCAGGACATCACGCTGGACGGCTGGGGCCTGAGCGATGACCCCGACCGGCCTTTCCGCTGGACCTTCCCCGAAGGCACGGTGCTGGGCGGCGGCGCCAACAATATCCTGCTGGTCTTTGCGGACGGGCAGGACGGGTTTGACGCCGCGGGGACCCTGCACGCAAAATTTTCCCTGTCCCGCAGCGGGGAGACCCTGGTCCTCACCGCGCCGGACGGCACCACCGTGGATACGCTGGAATACCCCGCCATGGAATATGACCTGACCTACGGGCGTCTGCCCGGCAGTGCCGACCGGGTGGGGGTGCTCACCGGGCCCACCCCCGGCGCGGCCAACAGCCTGGATTTCCTGGAGGAAACGGTCCTGCCCGCCGACTTGGGCGCGGTGGAATTCTCCGCCCCGGCGGGCTTTTATGAGGACGAATTTCAGCTGACCCTGTCTGCGGACGACCCGGACGCCGTCATTCTGTACACCCTGGACGGCAGCGTGCCGGATACCGATTCCCCCGTGTACACCGGGCCCATCTCCATCAAGAGCCGGGCCGGGGAGGAAAATGAATATGTGAGCCTGCCCACCGTGCTGCATGACGGCTGGCTGATGGAGTATGCCTACCGCTGCGCCCCCGACCCGGTGGATAAGGCCACCACCGTCACCGCCCGGCTGTGGAAGGACGGGACCCTGGGCGAAGCGGTGCGCGTGCAGACTTACTGGGTGGGGGTGGACTCCGGCAGTCTGCCGGTGGTCAGCCTGACCTGCGAGGCCGACGACCTGTTCGGGCCGGAGGGCATCTATGTGGCGGGGCAGACCTACTACACCATGCAGAAATACGGTGCCGAAAGCCCCCAGGGCAACTTCAACGGCAGCGAAAAGGTGGACGGACGGCTGCAAATTTTGGCCCCCGACGGCAGCGATGTCTGGCAGGGGGAAACCACCGTGCGCATCTCCGGCGGATGGAGCCGCCAGGGCGTACAGCAGAAAAACCTGCACCTGAAACTGCAGAATGACGCCACAGCGGACATTCTGGACGCGGCCCCCGGCGGCGACGCCCTGGATACTTTGGTGCTGCGGGGCATGGGCAACGGCACCGTCTACCCGGCCCTGCACCAGGACGCTTTTTTGTCCAACTACCTGTATGATACCGACGTGGGCTGCCAGTACAACGTCCCCGTGACCCTGTTCCTGCAGGACGAATACTGGGGCGTGTACACCATCCGGGAAAGCAAGAACGCCGACTTCTTCCTGCGGCATTACGGCATCCAGGAAAAGGACCTGATCTGCCCCGGCACCACCGACGACGAGACCGCCCAGCCGGAGAAAAGCGCCTTCGGCCTGGGGGTGGACGCCCTGGACGCCACCACCGAAGAAGGCAAAGCCTGGGTGGAGGCCAACGTGGATGTGGACGAGTACATCCGGTACACCATCGCCCAGATGTACACCTACAACGCCGACGGTATGTACAACGGCGGCAACAACTCCATTTTGTGGAAGAGCGCTGTGGTGGACGAGGACAATCCCTACGCCGACGGCCGCTGGCGGTTTTTGCTCAACGACCTGGACGCCACCCTCATCGACTACGAGGTGGACCCCTTCGCCTACCTTTTGGAGAACGACTTCTCCTTTGAAAACTGCGAAAATTCTCCCTGGTACTCGGTCATTGACAACCTGTTCCAGAAGCTGTGGCAGGACCCGGACTTCCGGGACCGGTTTGCGGCGGAGTTCCGGGCCGAGATGGCCACTACCTACGCCCCGGAGAACATCGGCCCCGCCTTTGATGCGTGGGTGGACCTGCTGCGCCCGGAGGTGGAGCGGGACCTGGCCCGGCTGAAGGTGGAGACCACCCCCCTGGCGCCGTTGGCCGAGACCCTCACCGGTACGGAGGCTTCGGGCTGGGAGTTCACCATGGAAGACTGGGACCGCCAGGCGGACATTGTAAGCGAATACCTGGACAAGCGGGCCGATGTGATGCTGGCCTGTCTGGACCGGTACATGACGGAGGCGGACGGACAATGAATATCCTGAAACACACCCCCGCCCTGGCCGTGGACCGGCACGAGGAAAAGCTTCTGCTCAACCCCGGGGAGGCCGCCCTGCTGCGGGGCCTGCTGGACGGGGTACTGCACCGGGACCGGTATTCGGCCGCCGGGGCCTACTACATCCGCAGCCTGTATTTTGATACTCCCTTTGACAACGACTATGCCGACAAGGTGCTGGGCGTCAGCGACCGGCGGAAGGTCCGCCTGCGCATCTACGACACCAACACCGACACCGTGCGCCTGGAACTGAAGGAAAAACAGGGAGTGTACTCCCACAAGACGGGCGTTTCCCTGACCCGGGCCCAGGCGGAAGCCCTGATCGCCGGGGACCGGGACCTGCTGCGGACCCGGCCGGACGAGGCCGCCCGGCGGGCAGGCAACCTGCTGGTGCAGGAGGCCCGCCGCCCGGCCGCCCTCATCGACTACGAGCGCACCGCCTGGACCATGCCGGTGGAGCGGGTGCGCATCACGTTGGACGAACATGTGCGCGCCGCCAAGAGCGACGCCCTGTTCGACGCTGCCGTGCCCATGGTGGGGGTGCATTCCGGAGGTGCGGTGATCCTGGAGGTCAAGTATGACCACTACCTGCCCGGGCACATCCGCCGCCTGCTCTCGGCGGTGTGCGGCCAGGGCATGAGCATCAGCAAATATGCTGCCGCCCGGGAATTCCTGTACTGAATCCCGCAGACTTTTCAACAAAAACAAACCGCCCCGCGGAAAACGTGTGAAGCGTTTTCCCCGGGGCGGGATTTTTTATGTCAGGATACGGTCAGGGAGCTCAGCGGCCGATGGGGGCGCACTTGGCCTTCAGCCAGGTCTTTTCCTCCTCATTCAGGCGGGGAGCCAGGGTCTCGTACACATGCTGGTGGTAGTTGTTCAGCCAGTCGATCTGCGGGCGGCTCAGTTCGTCCACCAGGACCGGCTCGGTGGAGATGGGCACCAGGGTCAGCGGCTCAAAGGCCAGCCAGTTGCCGTACTGGTTGGTGCCGGCGGACACGCATTCCAGCTCGTTTTCGATGCGGATACCCACCTCGTCGGTCTCGTACACGCCGGGCTCGTCGGTGATGGTCATGCCGGGCTTGAAGACGATGCCGTTCTGGGGACGCAGGCTCTGGGGGCCTTCATGCACGTTGGCAATGAAGCCCACGCCGTGGCCGGTGCCGCAGCGGTAGTTGATCTTGTGGGCCCACAGCGGTGCCCGGGCAAAGGTGTCCAGGGCAAAGCCGGTGCAGTAATCCAGGAAGACGGCGCGGGCCATGTCGATGTGGCTCTGCAGGGTCCAGGTGTAGTACTTGCGCTCGTTCTCAGTCAGGGGGCCCATGGGATAGGTGCGGGTGATGTCGGTGGTGCCGCAGTCATACTGGCCGCCGTTGTCGATGAGCAGGAAGCCCTTGCGCTCGATGGGGCTGTTGACATCGCCCTCGGCATGATAGTGCATCATGGCGGCGTTGGGGCCGTAGGCGGCGATGGTGTTGAAGCTGTCCTCCATGTAGCCGGGCTGTTCGCTGCGGCGGCGCTGGAGCATGACCTCAATGTCGGTTTCCATCAGCTGCTTGCCTTCAGCCAGGGCCTTCTCCAGGTCCATCTGGAACCGCACCAGGGCCACGCCGTCCCGGATGTGGCATTCCCGGCTGTTGGCCAGCTCCACGGGGTTCTTCACGCCCTTCAGGGCAATGATGGGATCGGTGCCTTCCTTGACGGTCAGGTGGGGGTTGGCCACGATGGCGCTGTACAGGTCATAGTTGGTGGTGGCGGGGCTGACCAGGATGGTCTCCTCGTCGGTGCGGCTGCGCACAAAGTCCAGCAGCTCGTTGTAGCCCCGCAGGGTCACGCCCTGGGCGGCCAGGGTGGCGGCATCGGCCTCGCTCAGGCGGCCGGGGGCCAGGAACAGGGTGCAGCTTTCGGCGTTGATGTAGGCGAAGGATACTGCCAGCGGGGTGCAGGGCAGGTCATGGGCGCGCATGTTCAGCAGCCAGGCCACGCAGTCCAGGCCGGAGACCACCAGGGCGTTGGCGCCCTCCTTGGCCAGTTCCGCCCGCACGGCGGCGATCTTCTCGGAAGCATCGGCACCGGTGACTTCCTTCTTCAGCAGGAAGCAGGGGGTGTCGGGCAGGGCCGGGCGCTCTTCGCCCCAGATGCCGCTGACCACATCCAGGCTGCGCAGGCTTGCGCCCACCTTTTCCAGGGTCTTGGCGTAGGTGTTCACGGTGCTGGTGGGCACGCAGGAACCGTCCAGCAGCAGGGTCTGCCCGGCGCTGAACTTGGCGGTCAGGAACTCCTCCACCGTGGGCACCCCGGCGGCGCCGGCGTGCATGGACTGGATCTCGGTGCCGGCCAGCTGCTTGTCCGCCTGGACATAGAAGCGGCCGTCCACCCACAGAGCGCTCTCACTGCCGGTGACCACCAGCGTGGCATTTTCCCCGATAAAGCCGGAGAGCCAGGGCAGGGCGTTGTAATAGGCGGGAACATATTCACTGCAATGGGGGTCGCTGGTCATGACCAGCACGCCGTCGGCACCGTTGGCCTTGGCGGCCGCACGCAGAGCGGCAATCTTTTCGTTCACGGTCAAAGTCGAACACTCCTTTATCTATCCCACAAACAAGGAACAAAATTTGGGTCGTCACCTTTGTATTGTAGCACGTTTTGTAAAATAGTAAAGGGGCAGGGTTTGCCTTTGCTAACCCTGCCCTGGTTCAGTGATTTTTCATGCGCACGATGCGGTAATACTGCCGGGCCGTCAGGGCGTACACCCCGATATAGCATAGGGCGAACACCGCCAGGGTACCCCCGGCGCAGCCCCAGAACAGCGGCGGATCGTTGAGCCCGAACGCCGAGATCATCCGCATGAGCATGGGCCCCGCCGCCGCCAGATGCATGGCGGCCCCCGCCAGCGGCAGGAAGAACACCCCCAGCACCTGGGTGCGGATGGCGCCCCGCACTTCGGCGGCGCTCAGGCCCACCTGCTGCAGGATCAGGAACCGGCCGCGGTCCTCGTACCCTTCGCTGAGCTGCTTGTAGTAGATCATCAGCACGGTGGCCAGGCCGAACATCACGGCCAGGAACACCCCCAGAAAAACGAAACTGCCATTCATCTGGTAGGACTGGACCCGGATGCTGGCCCGGTCAAAGACGTAGACGGACCCGGAAAATCCCGGCGCGGCGCCCTCCCCGGGCAGGGCGTCATGGATGGCGGTGGCGCAGGCGATGAGGGCGTCCTCCGTCAGGCCGTCGGGGTTCAGGATGACGCCGTAGCTGGCATCTGCCCGGGTTCCGGCGGCCTCGGCGGCCTGCACCACCGCGGCCAGGTCTGACCGCTGGGGCAGCACCACCCACACGGTGCCGTGCCCGGCGGTGATGTCGTTCCGGTTGGGCCGGGGCCATTCCTCCGGCTGACCGGCGTTTTTCCAGGTCACGCCGTCCAGCACCAGGTCCCCGCTGCCCCCCTCCGGCCAGAGAAGCAACGCCGTGCCCGGGTCCAGAGAAACGTCCTGCCCGGTAAGGGCGGTGTAATCCCCGGCGGAGATGAAGTACAGGGAGGTCAGGCCTGCGGGGTCGGAGGAATTGCAGGAAGCATACCCCGACCCGTCGGCCCGGGCTTCCAGGATGCAGTAGGCGTACCCTTGGGCCGGGACGTCGGTCCAGGGGGCGGCGGCATCGGCGGTGAGGGTATCCAGCCAGGTGTAGTCAGTTTCGGCCAGGGCGTCGGTGTCACAGAACCCGGACACCATGATCTCGTTGGGGTAGTTCCGGTCCAGGGTGTTCTCGGTGCCTGCATACAGGCAGACGGTGGTGGCCACGCTGACCAGCACGGTGGTGACCAGAATACAGATGTTGGCCAGCCCCTTGGCGTTCTGGTTCATGCGGTAGATCAGCCCCGAAACCGCAATGAACCGGCGGGGATGGTAGTAGAACCGCTTGTTGCGCCGCAGGGCCTTGAGCAGGGCCACGCTCCCCGCCCCGAACAGGCAGTGGGTGCCCACGATGACCAGCGCCACGGCCACGAAAAACAGCAGGATGACGTACAGCAGGTCGGTGGTGAAGAAGGAGAGGGCGTACCCGGCGCCCAGGCACACCACGCCCAGCAGGGCCAGCAATACCCGGCTCCGGGGTTCCCGCTCGCCCATCTGCCCGGCGTGGAGCAGCTCGATGGGCTTTGTGGCCCGGATGCGGCGCAGGTCGCTGAGATACAGCCCCAGGAACAGCACCGCGAAGGCCGCGGCGGTCTCGGCGGCGCCTTGGACGCTGAAGGAGAAGCCCAGCGGCACCGGGAGTTTCATCAGCCGCACCAGCAGAACCACGGCCAGCTTGCTCAGCAGCGCGCCGGCCAGAATCCCCAGGGCGGTGCCTGCCAGGTACACGAACAGGACCTCCACCCCGTGGATGGCCCCCACGTCCCGGCGACGCAGACCAAGCACACTGTACAGGGCCAGCTCCCGGGAGCGGCGGTGCATGACGAAGGTGTTGGCGTACACCATGATCCAGACGGCCAGAAACACCAGGATGATGCTGCCCAGGGAGAGCATGAGGTTCACATACAGCCCGCCCTGCATGGTGGCCACCATCTCGCTGTAATTGAGAAACCGCAGGATGTAGCACATGGCCGCGCATCCGGCCCCGGCCAGGGTGTAGGGAAGATACAGCTGCCGGTTGCTTACCAGGCCCCGGCTGCCCATACGCAGATACAGTTTCAGCTTACGCATGGTCCGCACCTCCCGCCAGAGCGGTGAGGGTGTCCGAGATGCGGGCAAACATTTCCTCCCGGCTCAAGGCGCCCCGGTACAGCTGGTGGTACACCTGGCCGTCCCGCAGGAACAGCACCCGCTGGGCGTGGCTGGCCGCCCGCACGCTGTGGGTGACCATCAGGATGGTCTGGCCCCCGGCGTTGATGGTGCCGAACAGGTCCAGCAGGGCGTCCGCCGACCGGGAATCCAGGGCGCCGGTGGGTTCGTCCGCCAGCACCAGTTCCGGCCGGGTGATGAGCGCCCGGGCCACGGCGGCCCGCTGCTTCTGCCCGCCGGAGATCTCATAGGGGAACTTGTCCAGCAAAGCGGCAATGCCCAGCTGCAAAGCCAGCGGCTCCAGCCGGGCGGTCATCTCGGCATAGGGGGTGTCGGCCAGCACCAGGGGCAGCAGGATATTGTCCCGCACCGAGAGGGTGTCCAGCAGGTTGAAGTCCTGGAACACAAAGCCCAGATGGTCCCGGCGGAACTCGGCCAGCTTACCGTCCGGGATGCGGGTCAGGTCCTGCCCGTTCAGGCAGACACTGCCCCCGGTGGGCCGGTCCAGCGCAGCCAGAATGTTCAGCAAGGTGGTCTTGCCCGCGCCGGATTCGCCCATGATGGCCAGGTATTCCCCCTGGGGGACCGTAAAACTGATGTCCGCCAGGGCCTGCACCCGCATGGACCCGAACCGGGTGGTATATACTTTTTCCAGATGGGAAATGCTCAGAAGCGGCGTTGCCATGAATAAAAGTCTCCTTTGTTCAGACTGCCCGGCCCCCAGAACAGACAGCGGGGGCCGGTGCTGTTTCCAGCATACCCCCGCCGGTGCGGTCCTGCCATGGATTTGCCTTACAGTCCGGGGCCGCTGCCTTACATTTTTGTCACATGGTCACTCGTACAGGGTCCGGGCGTCGGGAAAGGCCAGCACAACGGTACAGCCCTGCCCCGGCGGGCTTTCGGCGTTCAGGGTGCAGCCCATCCGCGCCGCGGCCCGGGCACACAGATACAGCCCCAGCCCGGTGGAAGCCGTCCCCGCCGTGCGGCCGTTGGCTCCGGTATAGCCTTTTTCAAAGATGCGCGGCAGGTCTTCGGGTGAAACACCCGGCCCGGTGTCGGATACCCGCAGGGTGTGCCCGTCCGCCTGCACCGTCACGGTGCCCCCGGGCGGGGTGTACTTCACCGCGTTGGACAGCAGCTGTTCCAGAATGAACCCCACCCACTTGGGGTCGGTGACCGGGCGGGCATCGGCCGCAGCGCCGTCATACACCAGCCGCAGCCGCCGCAGAATGAACATCCGGGCGTACCGGCGCAGACTGCGGCGCACCACCGGGTCCAGGGCCGCGGGGGCCAGGGCCAGGTCCTTGCTGTCCGTGCCCAGGCGCAGATAGCCCATGGCCGCGTCCACATATTCCTCGGTGCGGAACAGCTCCGGTTCCAGCTCGGCCGGGTCCGCCCGGCTCTGCACCAGCAGCCGCATGGCCGCCAGGGGCGTCTTGACCTGGTGAGCCCAGGCCGCAAAGTAGTCCAGCAGGTCGTCCCGCATGGCCCGCTGCTCCCGGCGCAGGGCGGCGGCCCGGTCGGTCTGGGCCGTCAGGGCCCGGCGGTAGGCGCCCTCCAGCCCGTGGGCCCGGGCGGCGGGCAGCGGGATGTGGTCCCGGTCGGGGTCGGCGGCGGCCTGCCCCACAGCCTGCACCCGGCGGTGCCACTCCGGCCAGCCGAGGCCCAGCAGCCCGGCACACCCCGCCAGACACAACGCCGCCCCGTAGGCGGCGCCCTCGGCGGGCAGGCCGTACAACATCGTCACAAAAGAAAACACGGCGGTGCACAGGGCCCAGGTCAGCAGCACCTGCCGCCGTTCGGTCAGATAGGCCAGTGCGGTCTTCATGGGATGCAGTATCCCTCCCCCTTGATGGTGCGGATCAGCCCCGGCACCCCGGCGGCTTCCAGTTTTTTGCGCAGCCGGGCCACATTCACCGTCAGAGTGTTCTCGTCCACATAGCAGTCGGTGGCCCACAGGGCGGTCATCAGCTCGTCCCGGCGCACCACCTGCCCCCGCCGTTCCAGCAGCGCCTGCAGGATCCGCAGCTCGTTGCGGGTCAGGGGCACCGGGCCGCTGTCCGCCCGCAGCACCCCGGCGCTCAGGTCCAGGGGCACCCCGCCGCAGTCGGCGGTCTCGGAGGTGCGGCGGTAGGCGTAGGCCCGGCGCAGCAGCGCCTGCACCCGGGCAATCAGCAGTTCGGCGTCAAAGGGTTTGGCGATGAAATCATCCGCCCCCAGGTCCATGGCCGTGACCTGGTTCAGGTTGTCTGCCGCCGAGGATAAGATCAGAATGGGCAGGTCGGACAGTTCCCGCAGCCGCCGGCACCAGTGGTAGCCGTTGCGGTAGGGTAAGGAAAGGTCCAGGATCACCAGCTGGGGATCAAAGGCCCGGAACTGGGGCAGAATATCGGTCAGGTCCCCGGCCGCGGCGACGGTATACCCCCGGCCGGTCAGAAGTTTCTCCGCGCTGCGGGCGATGGATTCGTCGTCCTCCACGATGAAAATGCGGTACAAGCAAGGTCCCTCCCCGGAAAAGTCTGCGGGCCGGCCGGTCACGCGGGAAAAGGCAGCCGCCGGCCCTCTGTCTTATTCTACGAGCCAGACCCGGGCATTTTGGCACACGGACGTGCAAAAAACAGCCGCACAGGGCCGGAAATTTGTGCCCTTTGCCCCTTGACGGGTTTGGTATAATGAAATTAGCAGACTTGAGCCCGGACTGCCGGGATGTCTGCGGATTACGAGTTTGAAAACAGAGGGTAAATGAATATGACACAGACCAAGATTGATATTTTCTCCGGCTTTTTGGGCGCCGGTAAGACCACTTTGATCAAGAAGCTCATCCAGGAAGCCTTCGGCGGCGAGAAGCTGGTGCTCATCGAGAACGAATTCGGTGAGATCGGCATCGACGGCGGCTTCATGCGCGAGGCCGGCATTCAGGTCAATGAGCTGAACTCCGGCTGCATCTGCTGCTCCCTGGTGGGCGACTTCCGGGAAGCCCTGAAGAAGGTCGTGGAGACCTACCATCCCGACCGCATCCTCATCGAGCCTTCCGGCGTGGGCAAGCTGTCCGACGTGACCCGCGCCGTGGAGGGCGTGGCCGAGACCCTGCCCGTCACCCTGAACAGCTTTGTCACCGTGGCCGATGTGAACAAGGTCAAGATGTATATGAAGAACTTCGGTGAGTTCTACGACGACCAGGTCAGCCATGCTTCCTGCCTGATCCTCAGCCGCACCGGCAACGCCGATGAGGCCAAGGTGGCCAAGGCCGTGGCCCTGCTGCAGGAAAAGAACCCCACCGCCACCATCGTCACCACCGACTGGGCCGAACTGAACGGCAAGCAGATCGTGGCAGTCATGGACGGCAAGCGGGACCTGGTGGCCGAGCTCATCGAGCAGGCCCAGGCCGCCAATGTGGCCCATGCCGGGGAGGACGAGCACCATCATCATCACCACCATCACCATGATGGCGAGGACCACGAGTGCTGCCACCACGATCATGACCATGAGGAGGAACACGACCACGAGTGCTGCCACCATGATCATGACCATGAGGACCACGACCACGAATGCTGCCACCACGACCATGATCACGAGGAGCACGACCACGAATGCTGCCATCATGACCATGAGCACCACGAACATCATTACGATGAGCACGGTGTGTGCAGCTGCGGCCATCATCATGACCACGACGCCGACGAGGTGTTCGTGAGCTGGGGCCGTGAGACCGCCCGCCATTACACCAAGGAAGAGCTGGAAGAGGCCCTGTCCGCCCTGGATACCGGCAAATACGGCAGCGTCCTGCGTGCCAAGGGCATCGTGGACGGCGGCAGCACCTGGTATGAGTTCGACATGGTCCCCGGCGAGCATGAGATCCGCACCGGCAGCCCCGACGTTACCGGCAAGCTGTGCGTCATCGGCTCCGGCCTGGATGAGCACGGCCTGGCGGAACTGTTCGGCCTGTGATCACGAAAGGGGTACACCATGGCAAGCAAACAGATCCCCGTATATCTTTTTGTGGGTATGCTGGAGAGCGGCAAGACCAAGTTCATCCAGGAGACCATGGAAGACGAGCAGTTTGATTCCGGGGACAAGACCCTGCTGCTCATCTGTGAGGACGGCGAGGAAGAGTACGATCCCGACCGCTTCGCTTTCGGCGGCGTGACCGTCGAATACCTGAACGACAAGGCGGAGCTGAACGTGCAGAACCTGACCCGCCTGGCTGCCAAGAGCGCCTGCGGCCGCGTTGTCATCGAGTACAACGGCATGTGGCTCATCCAGGACCTGGCGGACGCCCTGCCCGCCAACTGGGTCATTTACCAGTGCCTGGCCACCGCCGACGGCACCACCATCAAGACCTACGCCGGGGACAACGCCATGCGCTCCCTGCTGCTGGATAAGCTGCGCACCAGCGAACTGCTGGTGGTCAACCGCGCCGAAGCGGTGAACGACGACGAGAGCCGTCAGCTCATCCACAAGCTGGTGCGTCAGGCCAGCCGCCGGTGCGACATCGCCTACGAGTTCAAGGACGGTTCGGTGGCCTATGATGACATCCCGGACCCCCTGCCCTTTGACGTGAACGCCCCGGTCATTGAGATCCCGCCGGAATTCTTCGGCGTGTGGTATATGGACTGCATGGATGAGCCGGACAAATACAACGGCAAGACGGTGAAATTCCTGGCGCAGGTGTGCCAGACTTCCCGCGCGGGCAAGGACTCCTTCGTGCCCGGCCGTTTTGCCATGACCTGCTGCGTGCAGGACATCCAGTTTGTGGGCTTCCCCTGCAAGTACGACGCCTACAAGAGCCTGAAGCAGCGGGACTGGATCACCCTGACCGCCAAGGTGGCCATCAAGTTCCATCCCATCTACAAGGGGCAGACCCCCGATTCCACCGGCCCGGTGCTGACGGCCCTCTCCGTCGAAAGCGCGGAAAAACCCGTGGAGGACGTGGTCATGTTCAGCTGATCGCTGAAAAATGCCGTTTTAACAAACATTTTACAGATAAATGCTTGCAAAGGCGTAGAAGGCCTGTATAATAGCTAATGGAGTGCATGTTGGCCTTGAACCGTGACGGACCCGAATAAGGAGGAACGCCAATGCAGGTGACAGACCTGAATCTGGAAATTGCCGCTGTGGCCCAGCGCCTGGAGCGCGAAGGCCGCTACACCCGCACCCACGACTTTGTGCAGCACGGCGGTGTGAGCGTGTATGAACACTGTGTCCGCGTGGCGGCGCTGAGCTGCCGCCTGGCCGCGGCCTTCGGGGCCGAGGTGGACCGGGATTCGCTGATCCGCGGCGCGCTGCTGCATGATTACTTCCTGTATGACTGGCACGAAAAGGACGACAGCCACCGTTTGCACGGGTTCACCCATCCCCGGACGGCTCTGCGCAACGCCATGCAGGACTGGGACCTGGACGAGGTGGAACAGAACGTGATTTTGCGCCACATGTTCCCCCTGACCCCCGTGCCTCCGGCCTGCACCGAAGCCTGGCTGGTCTGCCTGGCCGATAAGATGTGCGCCGTGCAGGAAATGGTCTACACCCGCGCCCGCCGTCTGCGCCCGGCGCTGGCCCGCAGCAAGTAACATTATAAAAATGCCCCCGGCAGTAACGCCGGGGGTTTTGCTTTTTGGCAGAAAAAGGCGCCCCTGTGTAAGGGGAGCTGGCGGCCGGTAGGCCGACGGAGGGGTTGGTTTGCCTCTGGCTTCTTGGCAGACGGCTGCCTGCTGGTTGGTCCTTCCTTTTCGTGCCCGAAAAGGAAGCGAAAAGTGACAACTCTCCGGCAAGCAGCCGTCTGCCGGAAAATAACCAACAAAAAAGAGACTCTCTCTGACGAGAAAGTCTCTTTTTCTATACAGAAATACAAAAACTCAGTCTGCACAGCTGCTGCAGCCGTCGCAGTCATCCTGCGCCGGGGCGGGGGCGGCGTTCTTGGCCAGCTCGGGGTCCAGCTTCTCCGCTACCTTGATCATCAGGGCGCACTCGATGCGCTTGCGGAAGACCTGGCAGCCGTACTCATACACGCCGTGAATGTCGCCGGTGGCGTGCAGGGCGTTGGCGGCACAGCCGCCGGCGCAGTACAGCCGGGCCCAGCAATCCTTGCAGTCCGGGCGGGCGTAGACGTTGCACATCTTGAACTCGTCCCGCAAAGCGGTGTTGGTCACGCCGTTCCAGATGTCGCCCAGTTTGTAGGCGGGGTCGCCCACGAACTGGTGGCAGGGGTACAGGTCGCCCCAGGGGGTCACGGCCATGTACTCGGTGCCGGAACCGCAGCCCGAGATCCGCTTGTAGATGCAGGGGCCGTGCTCCAGGTCCAGGATGTAATGGTAGAAGGTGATGGGCTTGCCCGCCTTCTCCCGGCGGAGCATGTCCTTGGCCAGCAGCTCGTACTGGTCGAACAGCACCGGCAGGTCGGCTTCGGTCAGGGCCTCCGGGTCGCCGGGCTTGGCCACCACCGGCTCCATGGACAGCTCGGAGAAGCCCAGGTCGTCCGCCATATGGAACAGGTCGTTGGTGAAGTCGGTGTTGTAGTGGGTGAAGGTGCCGCGCATGTAGTAGCCCTTGCCGCCCCGGGCCTTGACCAGGCGCTGGAACTTGGGCACGATGCGGTCATAGCTGCCGTTGCCCGCCAGGTCCTTGCGGAACCGGTCGTTGACTTCCTTGCGGCCATCCAGGGACAAAACCACATTGTAACATTCCTTGTTGGCCCACTCGATGACTTCGTCGGTAATGCCGATGCCGTTGGTGGTCAGGGTGAAGCGGAAATTCTTACCCTTTTCCTTCTCGATGCTGCGGGCGTAGGCCACCAGCTGCTTGCAGACTTCAAAGTTCATCAGCGGTTCGCCGCCGAAGAAGTCCACTTCCAGGTTGTGGCGGGTGCCGGAATGCTCCACCAGGAAATCCAGGGCCCGCTTGCCGGTCTCAAAGCTCATCAGGCCGGACTCGCCGTGGAACTTGCCCTGGGCCGCAAAGCAGTATTCGCAGTTCAGGTTGCAGGTGTGGGCCACATGCAGGCACAGCGCCTTGACCACCGAAGACCGGTTCTTGAAGTCGAAGGCGTGGTCGGCGTAGATGTCCGGGGCAAACAGCTGCCCGGCGGCGGTCAGTTCGTCGATGTCCGCAAAGCAGTCCTCAATGTCGGCGCGGGTCACTTCCGGGTGGTCCGCATATTTGGCAGCCAGCTGGTCGATGGCCGCGTCCCGGGCAACCCCCGCATCCACAAGGGCGATGGCGTCATAGGCCACATCGTCCACCGCGTGCACGCTGCCGCTGTACACGTCCACCACGATGTTGTAGCCGTTCAATTTGTACTGATGGATCATAGAAACCCCTTACTTTTTTTCAAAAACGCAAAAGTGCGTGTGCAAACAAAATGCCGGAACAACCCCGCGCCAAAGCAGGGGGATGTCCCGGCAGACAAGCCAGAAAAAAGATTACTTCTTTTCGCAGGGCTGGTTGGCAATGCCGCAGCTGGTCTTGCAGGCGCTCTGGCAGGAGGTCTGGCATTCGCCGCAACCACCGTTCTGCAGGCTCTTGGCCATGTCACGGGTGTTCAGAGTCTGGATGTGCTTCATAAAACAGTCACCCCTTTTATATTGGTATGGTTTTATTGTACACGGGGCAGGCGGGGTTGTCAAGGCTTGGCCGCGGTGCACACCGCCAGCCTGCTGGGCCTGTCTGTCACGGTGTGGTGCAGGGTGGTACCCGCTGCTTCCAGGGCGGCACAGGCAGCCAGAAAGGCCGGCGTGACCCGCTCCCCGGGGGCAATCAGGGGCACCCCCGGCGGGTAGGCCCAGACATACTCCGCAGCGGTGTGGCCCTCCGCCTCCGCCAGCAGCATTTCCTTGCGGGGATAGCGCACCGCCTGGGCGATGGTGAACAGAGCCTGTCCCGGCGGGCAGAGGACCGGGGCAGACGGAGCGGCGGCCGCCCCGGAGGCCGAAGGCGTATCCATGGCCAGCAGGGCCTGGGCCAGGCGGTCCAGGGCGTCCTCGGCGTCGCATACGCTGGTCATGGCCAGCAGGTTATAGCCGCAGGCCATCTCGGTCTCCAGGCCGTACTTCTCCCGCAGGATTTGGGCCATCTGTGCACCGGTCAGCCCGGCAGCGGCCCCGTTCACCAGGATCTTGCTGCTGTCATGGGCAAAAAAGTCAGGGTGGTTGTCCAGGGTATCGGTGCCGTGGCAGAGCACCCGCAGATGCCTGAGGGAGGCAACGGCGGCGGAGAACCGGTCCAGCCGGGCCCGCCAGGCGGCAAACAGGGCGGGGCCCTCCTCCGCCATTCGGGTGACGCAGCCGTCCAGGCTGACCATCAGCGGGTAGGAGGGGGAACTGGTCTCGAACACGTCCAGCTGCCGCTCCACCTCGTCCGCATCCACGAACAGGGTGTTCTGATGCAGCAGGGCCGTCTGGGTCAGGCTGGGCAGGGTCTTGTGGGCGCTCTGCACCACCAGGTCTGCCCCTGCCGCCACCGCGCCGCCCCGCCAGCCGTAGGGCGCGGCGGCGGGCATGTAGTGGGCGCCGTGGGCTTCGTCCACCACCAGTTTCACATGCCGGAAGTGGCACGCATCGGCAATGGCGGACAGATTGCTGACCACGCCCTCATAGGTGGGGCTGGTCAGCACCACACAGGTGGCCTTGGGGTGGGCAAACAGGGCCTCCAGCACCTTGGCGGGCTCGATGCTGCCGTATACCCCGAACACCGGGTCTACCGGCGGGGTGAGCCAGACCGGGCGCAGCCCGCACAGCTCAATGGCATGGTACACGGATTTGTGGCAGTTGCGGGCACAGATGATCTCGCTGCCGTAAGGCGCGGCGGCGCGGATGGCCGCCAGCAGCCCGCAGGTGCTGCCGCCCACCAGAAACCAGCTGCGGCGGGCCCCCCACAGGGCGGCGGCCCGGGTCATGGCATCGGCCAGGATGCCGTGGGCGTCGTGGAGGTCGTCGGTGCCGGAAACTTCGGTGGTGTCCCAGGCAGCACAGCCAAGG
>DXNX01000004.1 GCA_019413245.1 Oscillospiraceae bacterium | reverse complement strand
CTCGTCCCAGGCACCGGCCTTGATCTTGTCGCTCTTGCACATCCAGGTGCCGCCCACGGCGAAGATCTGGTCGTTGGCCAGGTACTCGGTAACGTTCTTGGCGTTGATGCCGCCGGTGCACATCCACTTGGCAGTCTTCAGGGCGCCGCCGATGTTCTTCAGCATGTTGACGCCGCCGTTGGCTTCGGCCGGGAAGAACTTGATGGCTTCGCAGCCCAGGTTCATGGCCTGCTGCATCTCACCGGGGGTAGAGGTACCGGGCATCATCAGGCCGCCCTTTTCGATGACGTGCTTGGTGACGTTGGGATCGAAGCCGGGGGCAACGATGAAGGAGGCACCCGCAGCCATAGCGCGGTCGGCCTGATCTTCGGTCAGAACGGTGCCGGCGCCCAGCAGCATTTCAGGCACTTCGTCGTGGATCTTCTTGCTGCACTCTTCGGCGCAGGCGGTACGGAAGGTGACTTCCGCGGCCGGCAGACCGCCGGCGACCAGGGCCTTGCACAGAGGCACAGCCTCGTCCACACTGTTGAAAGCAATGACAGGGATAATACCGATTTCGTAAACGCGCTCTACTACCGGATTCATAGCACATTTCTCCTTCGAATGAATTTTCCTGAATTTTGAACGTGCGAATATGCGTTTACGGGTTCCGTATGCCGGAACGCCGTTCCGCAATTTGCTGATTTTATTATACAAATTCCAATTCCCTACGTCAATCGGGCAAAATTGCCAGCGCTCCCCTACCGGTTTTTGTGGTTTATGCAGCCGTTCCATCATTCGGCATACCTCTTGCGAAATCGGGGCGTTCCTGCTATACTGGGTTCCATATCGTGGAACTGAACACCGACAAATTTTGATTCCGGATTGATTTCTTTTTAATTATGAACTTTTTGTAAACTTTTATACAGGAGGCTCTTTGCATGCCACAAACACCGGAAAAAGAAACCGACCGCGGCGGCGTACAAAGCGTTGCGCGGATCTTTGAGCTGATCGAGGTGCTGGCGGCTCATCCCGCTGGGGCCGGGCTGCAGAATCTGGCCACCGAGGCTCATCTGGCCAAAAGCACCGCCCACCGCCTGCTGGGCAGCCTGGTGTCCCTGGGGTATGCCGTACAGGACGCCCAGACCGGCAAATACCGGCTGACCCTGAAAATGTTCGAGATTTCCTCCGGCATCGTCAACAGCATGGACATCATGAGCGTGGCCAAGCTGCATCTGGAACGGCTTTCCCAACGCACGGCCGAAGCAGTGCATCTGGTCATCCGGGACGGCGCGGACGTAGTCTACATCTACAAGACCGAAAGCGGCCCCATGCGGATGTCCAGCCGGGTAGGCCTGCGCAGCCCGCTGTACTGCACCGGTGTGGGCAAGGCCATTCTGGCCACCCTGCCCGATGCTGAGGTGGAGCAGATCTGGCACCACAGCCGACTGCAGAAACTCACCGGCCGTACCGTCACCGACCTGGACCAGCTGCGCGGTCAGCTGCAGACAGTGCGAAACTGCGGATATGCCATCGACGATGAGGAGAACGAACTGGGCATCCGCTGTGTGGCCCTGGCCATTCCCGGGCCGGGTGGCCGGGCGGACAGCGCCTTTTCCATCAGCGGTCTGGCCCCCTACATGACGGCGGAACGCATCCGGCGCATCAGCACCCTGGCGCTGGAGACCCGGGCCGACATCCTGCACGACCTGGGTCTTGTGAGCCAGACCTGACAGGTGGACAAACACTTGCTTGCCAGGTTATAATAAATTCAATGGACTTCGGTGTACCGCCGGATTCCCTACCTTATATTTATATATTAGGACCTGAGCGAAAGGACCTGCCATGAATCTGATTTTCAGTGCTTTTGCCGCCATGGACGGTTTCCGGGAAAATGCCGACGTCAACGCCAACCGCGGCCGGGCGGTCTATTACCGCTGCCTTGTGGTGGCGCTGGCCAGCGCCAAGCAGCAGAACCCCGACTGTGAGGTAGCCCTGGTCACCAACGACCCGCTGCCTGCCCCTTTCGACAGCCAGCTGGCCCGGGCGGGTGTTACCATATACACATGCCCCTTTGACACCTTCCGCTTTGCCGCCGACCTGCCCTGGTCCCTGGCATTTTACAAGCTATGCGCCATGAACTGGGTACTGAACAACCTGACCTTTGACCGCTGTGTCATGCTGGATACGGACACCTACACCCAGTATCCCCTGACCGACCTGTGGCGGGAGACCGACGAAGCCGTTCTTCTGTACCAGGTGCCCCATCCGGCCAGCCAGCCCATGGCGGCGGCCATCAGCGGCTGCTGCGATGCCCTGTATCCCGACGGTGCCCCCCATATTCTGACCCATTTTGGCGGTGAACTTCTAGCCGGCAGCGCCCCGCGGCTGCGGAGTTTTCTTTCGCTTTGCCGTGAAATATACGACGAAATGCAGGTCCGTAATGTAATGCCCCAGGACGGGGACGAAGTCATTCTGTGCATTGCGGCCTGGCGGGCCCTGCAAGCCGGCCAGCCCGTGCGGGCAGCCAACGCCTATATCTGGCGGTACTGGCTTGGAGCCCGGCATTACTTTGTTTCCACCAACTACTGCCTGGTACCCATCTGCGTTCTGCATCTGCCCGGCAGCGGCAAGGACCGGCAGCTGAAACTGCTGTACCGGCACTACACCAAACACGGGGCCTTCCCCGACCGCAAGGCCGTCTGGCGGCTGTGCGGTATGCCGGCGGCCCATCCACCGCTGTTCAATACCCTGCGGGTGCGGCTGTTGGCCGCCCTGCCGGATTGAGTTTCCCACTTTTTTCTTATACGGAAAGGACCTTTATCTCTATGGCTGATCTGCCCAAGAATCCCCGCAGCCAGCTTTCGGTCAACCGGAGCAAGCTGCACCATGCGCGGCGCAAGCACCCTGCCGAGACCGACCAGCTGACCCCCATGATGCGCGCCATCAAAGCGGTTCACAGCGTGACTTCCTCTGGCTCCACCAACCCAGACGACCTGGAGCGCCAGCGCGCCGGGCAGGAGCTTTTCGGGCGGCTTGTCAGCCCCACGCTGGGGCTGCGCAATGATCCAATAACCATCCACCGGGGCCCGGTTCCCGTTCCCGCCGAGTGGGTCAGCATCGAAGCCGGACACGACAGGCGGCATGTGGTGCTGTACTGCCATGGCGGTGGCTACACCTGCGGCCAGCTGGGTTATGCCCGGGTCCTGGCCAGCAAACTGGCCCTGGCTGCCGGGTGCGACGTGCTCTCCTTTGAGTACCGCCTTTCCCCCGAACACCCCTACCCCGCCGCAGTACAGGACGCGGTGGCCGTGTGGGACCATCTGGCCTACATGGGCTACGGTGCCCGGGACATCATTGTGGCGGGCGATTCCGCCGGAGGCAACCTGGCGCTGGAACTGGTCCTGCGACTGAAAGAACAGGGCCGCCGCCAACCCCGCGCCCTGATTCTCATGAGTCCCTGGACCGATATGACGGCTTCCGGGGACAGCTACACCGAGCGGGCTGCCCTGGACCCCATGCTGACCATGCAGTATATCGAATCGGTGCGCGCCGCCTATTGCAGCACCCGCACCGACTTTGCCTCGCCGTGCTTCTCGCCGCTGTTTGCCGACCTGCGCGGACTGCCCCCTACCCTGATCCAGGTGGGCACCAACGAGATTTTGTATTCTGACTCCGAACAGCTGCACCGGAAAATGCAGGAGCAGAACGTCTTCAGCACACTGGAAGTTTACGAAGACTGCTGGCATGTGTTCCAGCAGATGCCCATCCGCAGCGCCGCCCAGGCCATGGACAGCGTCGGACGGTTTATCCAACGGCAGCTTTGACCGTAGAAAGGGGGCTTTGCCGTGCCGGAAAACTGGTATAAAGTCGACAACGTAGCCAAGCTGTTCCTGGCCACCATGAATCGTCGTGACCCGCGGGTATTCCGCATCAGCTGCACGCTCAACGAGGAGGTAGACCCGGAGGTCCTGGCCCGCGCGCTGGAACGCACCGCCCGCGAACTGCCGAATTTTCAGGTCACCCTGCACCGGGGCCTGTTCTGGCATTATTTTGAGGCCACCGACAAGGTACCGGTACCCGAACCGGAAGATAAACAGCCTTGTTCCGCCCTGTACGGGCCGGACCAGAAGAATGACCTGCTGTACCGGGTCAGCTATTACGGTGCCCGTATCAATCTGGAAATGCTGCATGCCCTGACCGACGGCAACGGCGGGTTGATGTTCCTGAAATGTCTGGTCCACAATTATCTGCAGCTGCAGCACCCCAAGGAGCTGGCCGGCGTGGCCCGGGACCAGGGGGCTTCGGCCGCTGATATGGAGCAGAATTCCTATTCCAAATTCTACGCAGCCCGCCGGGTTTCCAAAAGCGCTCCGGACCCGGCCGCCAAGCGCCGGGTCTGCCGGCTGCACAGCCGCAAGCTGCCCCTGGACCAGTCCCAGTTCTTTGAGGCGCATCTGTCCGCCTCCCAGGTGCTGGCCCAGTCCCGCACCCTGGGCGTCAGCCTGACCAGCTACCTGGCTGCTGCCCAGATGCTGGCTGCCTGGCGGGAGATGCCTGCCATGGAACGCGGCCATGCACTGTCGGTTGGTCTGCCGGTGAATCTGCGCAACTACTTTCCTTCGGATACCGCCCGCAACTTTTTCAACACGGTGCGGGTGTCCCACATTTTTACCGGCGAAGAGACACTGGAAACGCTGGCCAAAGAATTCGACATCAAGCTCAGGGATGCCCTTTCGGACGACCGCATCAAGGCTCAGATGGATGGGTTCGAGCGTTTTGAACGCATTCCGGGTGTGCGGCCGGTCCCCCTGTTCTTCAAGAACTGGGTGGTCAGCCTGTGCAACTGGGTGGAGGCCCGCAAGGTGACCCTGACCATTTCCAACATGGGCCGGGTATCGGTGCCTGACGGGCTGCAGCCGTACATTCACGGGTTTGCCGCCTATTGCAGCACGCCGTCCCTGTTCACCACCGTCTGTTCCTACGGGGATGATCTGGTGCTGGCCACCACTTCGGCCTACCGCAGCACCAATGTGCTGAAAAACTTCTACCGCAGTCTGGCCGATTCCGGACTGTCCATCACGCTGTATGCGAGCGAGGTGCAAAGCCTATGAAGACCTGCCCACATTGTCACATCCAGGTGGGCAGTGGTTCCTACTGCCCTCTGTGTCAGAGTCCCCTGCCCGGCGCTGAGGATTCCGAAAAGCCGTATTTCCCGCCTGCACCACCGCCGGGACGCCGCATGCCCCTGTTTATGAAACTGGCCACCTTTTTTCTGCTGGCCGGGTTTGTGGTGTGTGCCGCTTTCGACTTTCTCCTGCAGGAGGAAGAACACCTGCACTGGAGTCTGGTCGTGCTGGCCTGTGTGGCCGCCGCTCTGCTGTTGCTGCGTGCCCTGACACTGGGCAGCCACAACGCCCCCAAACTGCTGTTTCAGATTCTGGTGGGGGCCTCCCTGCTGGTCTGGTTCTGTGACCGGTTTCTGGGATGGAATAACGTATCCATTGACATGGTCATTCCCATTCTGTGCACCGTCACCCTGCTGCTGAATTTCCTGTTTGCCTTCGTTAACCGGAAGTTCACCGAAAACGGCATGGTTTATCTGCTGCTGAATATCGGTGTCGGCGTGGTGCCGTACATTGTGCTGACCATCCGCCACACCCGTACCGCCCTGCCCTGGGTCATCTGCCTGATCGTGAGCGTTATCACCTTCCTGGGTCTGGTGATTTTCAAGGGCCGGGTCCTGTGGTCGGAATTTGCCAAACGGTTCCACCTGTAACTGTCCTCACATGAAAAAGAGCCTCTTTTCCCTGCCCGGAAGAGAGGCTCTTTTTATTCTTGTGTCAGAAGTTTGCGCAGAGTGGGATTGAATACGAACAGAGCTGCCGGGATAAGCGTCAGCACGCCGCCCGCCAGGGACACCGGCACCACACCGAAGGCGTCCCCCAGGAAGCCGTACGCCACCATGGAAAAGGCGGTGGTACCTACACAGGCCGCATTGAACAGGGCCAGCACCCGGCCGTGGTAGGCCGGCTCGATGGCCTCCATCAAGGCCGGATACATGAATGTATTGGCCACCATATTACAGAAGGAAAAACCGGTATACAGCACGGTACAGACCTGGAATCCGGATACCAGCATGGCCACGATATACAGCAGATTGTATCCCACGTTGGCCAGCGCCAGTACATGCCACCGGCGACGGCGCGGAATAGGTACCAAGGCCATCAGGACGGTAGCGGCCAGCATTGCGGCGCTTTCTGCCCCCAGAAACAGCCCGTACTGCGGGATGTCCATGCCTTTATCCAGGCACCAGGCATACACGATGCCGGTAAATCCGCCGCAGGTCAAGTTGACCGCAGCTCCCGCCGCCATCATGCCGGCCAGGCCGGGGTGGCGTTTCAGATAGGCAAAGCCGTCGGCGAAATCCTGGAGAAGACCGTGGTGTTCCATATCCCGTTCCTGCGGGGCATCAGGCACCCGGATAAACCATTCGGTCAGAGAGGAAAACAGAAAGGTGGCGCCGTTGAACAGGATGATGCCAGGCACGCCGAACACCACCACCAGAAATCCGCCCGCCGCATTGCCGATCATCTGGATGGCAGACTGGGTGCTGTGCATCAGGGCAGATGCCCGCATCAGATTGTTTTGTTCCACCAGCCGGGGCAGCAGCGCATTCAAAGCCGGATACAGCACAGCGCTGCACACCGAACTGATAGCTGCCACCACCAGCACCTGCCAGACCTGCATTTTTCCCATCAGTGCCAGCATCCCCAGCACCAGCATGGTCACGCCGCAGACGGCATCACTGCCCGCAGCCAGGTTGCGCTTGTTGAAGCGGTCCGCCAGCACGCCGCCCAACGGCTGCAAAAGCATGTTGCCGAAGTAGCTGATGGCCGTTGTCATACTCATCCAGGCTGCGGAATCGGTTTTGTCATATACCCAGATGCCGATGGCAATGGCATACAACACACTGCCGATCTTGGATTCGGCCATGCCCTGCCACACTAAAAACAGATTGCGGTTGAAGCGACGTTGCAGCGCAGTTTCAGTCTTTGTGTTCATCTTTTCTTACCTTCCCTGCCCGGTAAGAGATCACATCAAACCGGATGGGCGCCGTACCAGGGCGCGGCTGGCTGTGTTTCTGGAGGTAATCACCGATCAGATTCCGCAGTTCCAGGGCTTCTTCCCGGGTCAAGTGAATGACACCATTTGTTTCCAACAGGCCCCAGGCATCGTCCCAGTCCTGGCTGGAGCTCTGCTGCCAGTCCTGCATCATCTTCAGTACGCCTTCCCGCACCTGTCGGGCGTTTTCTTCCAGCAGAAGCCGGGTGGGGTCCCATAAACCGGTGTTGCACACATCCAGTGAGATGCACTTGTCGGTCAGGCGATAATAGGTGGCCAGGATACCGTGGATCAGCTCCTGATGGTCCTTCTCCACCACACCGATGGATTCCAGCTTGAGCATATGGTGCCGGGCGGAACTGGGCGCAATGCCCAGCTCATCGGCCAGATGCTTGGAGGTCACCGGCTCGGCCAGAATCATCATTTTTTCCAGCATGCGCTGACGCAGCGGGTGCATGAAGATGGCCACTGACTTTTCATCGCTGAGAATCAGCATGTCATCCGGGAACCGGGGCTTTAAGACCTTGTCGGCGTCCTTACCCTGGCCGGACGAAACTGTGGCATCGTCCGGGCTTGCTCCCGCTGCCGCCGGGAGCTTTTCCCCGGCGGTTTCGTGCTTGACCGCCTCCGGCTGCGCAAGGGGTTTGCTAGGCACTTTTGGATTTGCGTTCTTGTTGTTCACGGTTGGCACCCTCTTTCATTACACAAATTATATCATTACAATTTTTGTAATGTCAAGAGTGGTCTATCCTCATTCTTGCTCTGCTGCCGAAAATCTTCTGCGCATCCGGCCTTTCGCAAGTTTCACGAAACATCGTCATTTTAATTAACATAAATAAAAAGCAAAAAGTTTTTTCGAAAAAGTGCTTGACAAATTCCTTTATACATGGTATATTGATTAAGCTATCTCGAAAGAGACACAACAAAATATCGCGGGGTAGAGCAGATGGTAGCTCGTCGGGCTCATAACCCGGAGGTCGCAGGTTCAAGTCCTGTCCCCGCAACCACTTGATCCGTAGTTGGATTTTAAGAGTTTTCACTCTATAAACCAACTACGGATTTTGTAGTTTTATAGGTTGTCGGCAGGAAGCAGGCGGTCAGTCAATGTACTGGCCGCCTGTTTCGTTTTATACAGCTGTTCCATCTCCTCCGGTGTTCGGTATTCCAACCGACTGTGGGGGCGCTGCCGGTTGTAAAAGAGCAGGTACTGCCGCACGGAATCCAACAGTGCGCCGATGCTTTTATAGAAATACCGGTGGTATTCTTCTTTCTTCAGGCTGGCAAAGAAGGATTCCATGACGGCGTTGTCATAGGGAACGCCGGGCGTCGAAAAGGACTGCCGGACACTGAATTCCTCCAGCAATTCCCGGAAATAATCCGAGGTATATTGCCGGCCCTGGTCGCTGTGAAAAAGCAGCCCACGGGGCCGTCCTCTCCGGAGAAAGGCGGTCTCAAAGGTCCGGGCCACCAGGGCGGTGTCATTCTGGCGGGAGGCCCTGGCTGCCAGGACCTTACGGGAGAATAGGTCCAGCACAACGCACAGGTAGAGCTTGCCGCCGGCATAATGCAGCTCGGTGATGTCGCTGACCCAGGCCTTGTTCGGGGCCTCCGGATTGAACTGGCGGTCCAGCAGGTTGAGATGGCAGAAGCGGCGCCGGGCCGCTGCCGCAGATATACAGGCAGAAGTGGTTCCCTTGTCTGCCTTCCATTCCCGCAGGAAGGAAAGAACCTTCCGCTTGCTGATGGAGATTCCCTGGTCCAGCAGCTTCTGCCGGATTGCCTCGGCGGAGATCCGCTTGCCGGAACGCAGGTAGAGCTTTTCCACCAGCGGGCGCAGCACCTCGTCCCGCTGCTGGTTCTGGGTTTTGGCGGGGCGACGCTGGGTGCGGTAGTAGAAGTTGGATTTGCGGATGCTGAAAAGGCGGCAGGTCAGGTTGGGACCATAGACGGGAATCCAGCGGCAAGCGGCCTGAAAGCGGGTGAACTCCGGCAGAGCCTGCTGCACGATGGTGCGTACTGCCTCCAGTTCTGCGGTGGTTTGTCGATGCTGCTCCCGCAGCGCACGGAGCTCCTCCTGCAGCCGCAGCGGGTCCTGGTTGTCGGGACAGGACAGCTGGGCGTCGAAGGTGCGGAACCATGCGCGCAGGGGCTTGTCGGTGATGCCGGTTTCATCCTGCAGCTGCGTCAGTGTCCGGCCCCGTCGGTGCAGGACGTAGAGCTGCCACTTCTGGGCATCGTCATAGAATTTCGACATGGCTGCCCTCCGCCACGAAAGGAACCTCCGGCTGCCGGGGCAGGTACTCGGTCTGCAGCGGTTCACAGCTGATCAGCCCCATGGCGTCCATCATCTGCCGGATGCGCTTTTTGCCCAGGCGAATGCCTTTTCGCCGCAGCTTCTGGCGGATCTGCTCCGCGCCGAACCGCCCGCCGCTTTCCAAAAAGATGCGCTGTACCTCTTTTCGGTACAGCGCTTGTTGTTTGGCTCGCTCAGAGGGCGCGGCAGATTCCTTCCGGTAACGGAAGAAGGCGCTGGAACTGAGCTCGAACACTTTGTAAATGTAGGGGACCTGGTCGGCGTATTTGCGCGCAAAGAGAGACCGGTCCCGGATGGGGATGGTGCGCAGGATGCCGCTCTCGTGCAGAATCTGTAGATCCCGCTGTGCCTCCTCCAGTTCCCGGCGGAGCGCCTGGGTGGTCAACAGAAGAGTTCCGGCGTCCTCCAGGGGCAAATCCTTCAGCGTCTGCCCGGACAGCTTTTCTCGCCAGCGGCGTTGCCACAGGTAGATGGTCGGCAAGGGAACGTGGCAGGTTTCGCTGATCTGCCGGCAGGCGTACCCTTGCAGGAAGAGCTGATAAGCCTCCTGATGTACGGTTTCAGAATATCGCATGTTGCTATAAACCTCCTTTTTTTGACATGCAGGAGAGAGTATAGCACAAACTCATCTGATTTCGTAAGAAAAACAAAATTGGTGCTGCTTTATTAAAGGGAAAAATAGAGTAAAATGGAGAAAAATCAGGAAAAATAAGCAGAAATAAGAAAAAGTCGTTTGAAAAAGTTGACAAATTGTACCAAAAGTCGGTTGAAAAAATATGAGTCCCTTATTATACTGAAAATAAGGATAGTCTGAGGAGGCGAAAACAGTTGCTGAAAAGAAAAATTGAGCAGAAATTGATGGAATGGAAAAATACAGAAAATCATAAACCATTGATTATAAAGGGATGCCGCCAGTGCGGAAAGACATTTTCCGTTTTGGATTTTGCACGAAAAAATTATAAGAATGTAGTGTATCTCAATTTTTTTGAAAATCCGGATTATGCGGCAGTGTTTTCCGGTTCTTTGGAAGTAGACAACATTGTCATGATGTTGTCAGCACTGATGGGAAGTGACGCGGTATTCGAAAGCGGAAATACGGTGCTTATCCTGGATGAGATTCAGGAATGCCCGGAAGCGCGGACAGCACTCAAGTTTTTCAGGATAGACGGACGATACGATGTGATTGGAACCGGCTCACTGCTGGGGGTAAAAGGGTATGGCAAAGAACCTAAATCCATTCCGGTAGGATCAGAAACTGTACTGGATATGTATCCTCTGGATTTCGAGGAGTTTCTTTGGGCCAATGGCATTGCGGATTCGGTGATTGATTTCCTGAAAGGATGGTTGGAAAAAGAAGAACCAGTGCCGGAAGCTCTTCATAATCGTATGCGCCAGCTTTTGCTGCAATATGCGGTGGTTGGAGGAATGCCCGATGCGGTGCAGACATTTGTGGACACCAAACAGATGGATCAGGTTTTGCAGATTCAGCGGGATATCATCCGCTCCTATGAAGACGACATGGTAAAGTATGCGGAAAGAAAAGACAAATCACGAATTAAAGAATGTTTCCAGTCTATACCGAAACAGCTCAGCAAGGAAAATAAGAAGTTCCAGTATTCTGTGGTGAAGAAAGGCTCTTCGGCTGCCCAATATGCGGGAAGCCTGCAGTGGATCGAGGATGCCGGGATTATCATACGGTGCTACAATCTTTCCATTACAGAGCTGCCGCTGGACGGGAATGCAGAGCAGGATGTATTCAAGGTATATATGCAGGATTGCGGTTTGTTTGTGAGTATGCTGGAAGATGGAACCCAGTATGATATTCTGCAGGGGAAGCTGTATGCCTATAAGGGCGCTATTTTTGAAAATCTGATTGCAGATATTTTTGGAAAGATGGGGAGGAAGCTCTATTATTTTCACAAAGACAGCGGTTTGGAAGTCGATTTTGTGATCCGATATAAAGGCCAATGCACCTTGGTGGAAGTAAAAGCAGCAACAGGAAACACGAAGAGTACCAAAACCATCCTCAATCACCCGGAGAAGTACCACGTCAGCAGTGCCATCAAGCTAGGTGATTATAACGTGGGACGAGCGGGTATGATTCTTACGTTACCGTTGTATATGGCATTTTTGCTGAAGGATCGTTAAGGTAGAGGACGCCTTTTTCTGCGAGGAGGTGCAAGTTTGTGAGTTTGGAACATGGCGGAAGAGCAGATAAAGAAGGAAATACATATGAGAATCGCTTTTTGGCACGTCTGTTCTTGCAATTGATCAACGAAGAATTTCAATATATACAAGTGGAAGCTGTTGAGGAAAACTCCGATTTTGCAGAATTTATTGCAGTTGACCAAGAGGGAACACGAAGATACTATCAATGCAAAGCAAGTAATGGAGATTCTGACCATTGGAGGATTTCGGACCTGCGGTCCTATGATATTTTCTCCAATGCCCAAAAAATTGTAGACGCTGATACGAAAAATGAATATATCTTTATTTCTCCGCTTGGGTATGATGGCTTGGATTCACTCTGTGACCGAGCCAGAACCAGCTCATCTCCAAAAGACTTTGTGAAGTATCAGCTAACAAAACGCTATCAAGCTTACTTCAATTCAATTGCTGAGGACCTCGGACTGGATGTGAGTGCTTCGGATGATTGTGCCAAACTGGTAAAAATCTTAGCTCGATGCCGCTTTGAAACATATGGCCGCAGTCGTGAAGAGAAAGAGGATTTAGAAGCACGAATCGGGTATATGTTTTTTGGCCCTGCAAAAACGGTCCGTATCTTGTTGGAACAATATGCCAATGATGATCGACAATATGGAGTTGAGATAACAGCGCACGATCTTATGGAGTACCTGAAAAAACAAAAGATATCATTGCGTGACATACGCCGGGATGAACGGGTACTTCTACAGATCCAGACGCTCAATGATGTGCGGTGGGGATACTTCTCACCCATAAATGGTGTTCTGCTGCATCGGCGCGCCACCGAACAAATGATTCGGGAGTTTGAAGCGGGGAGTTCCCTAATTCTTCATGGACGAGCAGGTGCGGGAAAAAGTGGCTGCGCAGAAGAATTCATCCAGTATTTGAAAAAGAAAGGAATTTTGTATCTCGCTATTAAACTGGATAAAGAAATTCCAAGAAAATCGGCAGATGACTATGGGAAAGAGTTAGGGCTTCCGCAGTCACCGGTATATTGTCTGAATGCTTTCTCGCCACAAAAGCCGTGCGTTTTAATCCTTGATCAGCTGGACTCTTTGCGATGGACGAGCACGCACTCAGCAAGCGCCTTGGATGTCTGTAAGGAGATGATCCGTCAGGCAGAGGAAATCAACAAAAACCACGGAGGACAGATTTCCATCCTTATGGTATCCAGAACCTTTGACTTGGAGACAGATCCGGGACTTCAGTCATTATTTGAGCAGCCAAAAGAGAAAGAAACTATAAAATGGTCGAAGGTACAAGTTGGATTGCTGTCGGACAACGAGGTTCAAAATATTGTCGGACAATCCTATGTGCATATGCCGATGAAACTGAAAAAGACACTACAGATCCCTTCTTCATTGCTTGTCTGGTCACACTTGAAAAGCGATGATAAACGGAATGCTGTGACATCTTCCTTCCAACTGATGGAGGAATGGTGGTCTCAGATCCAGAATAATTGCCAGCAAATGTCTTTGGATCATCAGCGTGTTTGTAGCTGTAAAGATAAAATCGTATCCCTCATGGACCGTCAGGGAAGACTTGCCTTGCCCAGAACAATCTTTAATGATGATAAGAACATCCTAGAAGCTTTTGTATCCAATGGCCTGCTTGTAATCAATCGTACAAGTGTTGCCTTTACACATCAGAGTTTCTTGGACTATTTTCTCGCCCATAAAGTGATTGAAAAACTATATGAAGGAGCAAACCTGGTTGACTTGTACCGGCCGGTAAAACAGCAATTGCCTGCTCTGCGGTATCGCTTTTTGATGGTATTACAAACATTATTGGATTCGGACCCCGATGTCTTTGTTGAACAGGCAAAAAATATTCTGGAATGTGATGATATTCATTACTATTTCAAATGTGCTGTTTTTGAAATTATTGGTCAATGGGATGGGGAAATTGAACCTGGTATTTTTTCTTTGGTAAAGCAATATCAGGAAGTCTCAAAGTGGAAACAGTTCATTTTCCGTACGGTATATCTGGGACATCTCAACTTTATTCAGCACTATTTTGACGGGTGTGAGCAAGCGTGGCTGGATAAGGATGGTATGCAATTATTGCAGTCGATTAGTGATTCAGCACCAAACTTTATATTTGCGTGTGTGCAGCCATATGCCTTCCAGTCACAGGAGATTGACCAAAAAATTCTTTCGATTTTATCCCGGGATGTAGCAAGCGATACAGACGAAGTATTTGCACTTCGCTTGGAGATTCTCAAAAAATATCCGCAAGAATTTATACATTCGACAGTATTCTGGAGACCGTCACATCTTCCCGTCAAACGGCTACTAGAACTGATGATGGGAGTCCTAGAAGCAGAAGAACTCTGGGAAAGCGAAAACATTCATTTTGGTGATGACAACGATTGCACGAAAATTGTGCAGAAAAATTACTCTGAAATCGTAAAAACATTATTTCCGTACATTTGTTCCATCACGCAAAAACTTAAGTGCCCCGGACCATACCACCAAACTGTATGGGAAAATAGACCTTGGGAAAGATATGAGCATTCACATTATACTGCACGGAAGCTTGTAGAGTTTGTAAGAACAGCACTGGAAGAGTATGTCAGACAGAAACCACAAGAAGCGTTTGACACGATTGTTTATCCCCCGGAGCCCCCTTCCATTGTTGGTCATGAGCTGGTTATGCATGTGGCCTCTCTGTTGCCAGATGCTTTTGCCACAAGAGTGTTGCAATGGCTGTTGAAAGATTTCCGGAACAAAATTTTTGTCTATACTTTTGATGAAAAGGACTATCTTTCCTACACAAAGAAAATCATCTCTAAATTTTCAAAATCCTGTGATGAGCAAACGCTGAAACTGTTGGAAGAAACGATTTACAAATGGAATGACGATCCAGCTATGGCGATAGAAAAATACAGAGAACGGATGCAAGTCAATCGTGAAATCCAATATGCGCTGGTCTACTATGCTTACTGGGGACATCTGCAAAAAGAGTTGCTGCCTGCAATAGATGGAAAACGCTTATCACAAAAGGCTCAAGACTTACTGCTGGTTGTGCAACGGAACGATTGGATTTGTGTTCCTTTTTATCATGCAGGGATCTGGAGCGAAGACGCGGGAAGAGTGGTGTCTCCAATTGAAAGACAGGCAGAATATCTATCTGATAAGAAATGGCTGGAAATCATATCTACGCCGGTAGACAAGATGAAACCATTTAAGGATAGGCAAAACCGAAAAGGAGAGTATGTAGAGACGTCACCTTCTATGTTTGCATCTTCGCTGCAAGTGTGTGTGAAAAAACACCCAAATCGCTTTGCAACCCTTGCCCTTTCCTTTCCCCAAAATTGCTATTCGGGCTATGTTTCTACCGTGTTTTATGGGCTTGCGGAAGCTGAAAATGCTGAAATGACAATAGACAGAACTACAGTCTGCCAGCTTATCGAAAAATATTTTCGGAATAAAGATGTCAATATTGTATGGGCAATTCTTCACCTCATCAGGCAAACTGCTGAAGCGGGTTGGCCAGAAAGCATTCTGCAAATCGTTATATGGTTGGCTCGTAATCACCCAAACCCGGAGGGAAACGCATACGTTATCCATTCTAAAGACGATCCACAGAATAAAACAGTAGATACAATAAAAAACAGCTCTTTCAATTGTGTAAGAGGTGAAGCTCTATTTACTTTGGCGGATCTTGTTGGCAAACATCCCGAGTGTCTATATAAGGTTAGAGAGGCTGTGACGGATGCAGCCAATGATGTAAACGATTCGGTACGATTCGCACTTCCGCCATTGGTCTCGATGTTTTATGAGAAGGAACCGGCGTTTGCACGGTCCGCTCTCCAAAAGCTGCTGGCAAAAGACATCAGGGTTATTGCTTCACGCGGAGCATGGTATTTGATAAGGCGCGACTTTTTAAATGGGCCTGCGTACTATCGAAATCTTCTGGAAACAGGCTGCCAATCGGAAGTGGATGACCTTGCAGAGCGTGCGGCAGGTCAGTTGTGCGCCTTGGTGCTGCTTTTCAATGATATTGAATCATTGAATTGGTTGCAAACTCATCAATTATCGCATAAACAGCTGGAGAATATCTGTGAAAATGCTGTATACTGCTTCCGGGAGGAATCGTCTCGAAAACTTAGTGAAACAATTCTTCGGTATTGTGTTCAAGCAACAACGGAGAAGCTTACAGCGCTCCATCGCTTATTCTATGATGACCGGATTGACTTGGAACGTGATAAAGAATTCGTCTTATTCCTTATGTCGTCCAATCAAGGGGCAGGACTAAGTCATGCATTTTTAGAATATTTGAATGCTTCGTTGTTGCGAGGAAAGGAATACGCCGTGTATCTCCGAGCCATTGCATCCGTTCAGCAAGACAATTCAGACTGGTATTTCTTGGATGCACCAAAGTTTGTTGATTCAGTGCTTCGATTGTTGGACGACAACAAAGGTGACGACGAAATTGTCAAGATGGCACTTACCATCTGGGATGAGTTATACGAAAAAAGTTTTTCTAATGTCCAACAGTTGAGTGAGATGCTCAATAATCTGGAATAAAAAATATCTAAAGTGTGCTCAATTTGCCCCCAAAACTGCCCCCAAAACGGAAAATAACGCTTGATACACAGGGGGACAATGTAGTATGATTTACACAAAATAGACCTTGCGTTATGGGACGATTGCCTGCCAAATGGTACAAAATATCATATATAACGATACATAGTTGATTTCTCATAACCCGGAGGTCGCAGGTTCAAGTCCTGTCCCCGCAACCATGATGAGTTGGCAGATTCCGAATGGAATCTGCCAACTTTTTTGTGTCTGAAAGAGTGGAAAGCGTTGTGAATCTTTGTGGTTCATGGTCGGGACAGGCCCTAAGCCGATCTTATTTTTTGGGCTTTTTTTAACGCTTTGCTATATTGATTCTTTACACCGGTTTCCTTTTCTTTTTCACACAAATTGGAGATTTGTTCAAACAGAGGTCCTCTAGCATACTGCGGAATTATAACAATGCGGGACAAGGCGTAAGCACTTGCCCATCGAATTACCGTTCCATCATGGTTCGCATTTTGCATTAAAGCGGTTATGGCGTGGTCCAGGTTCTCCGGAAAAGCAGCAGCGAGATTCCCAACAATTCTGGACGCTTCTCTTTTGCATGAAGGATCAGAAGACAAAATATAACTTTCTGACAGTTTCAGATAATCTTCTTCCAAGGCAAACTCTTTGGAACGGCTGACTTCTTCAATAGCTTCAAGTAAAAGGGAAATCTTTTTCTCCGGCAAAAGTGAGCAGGCAGCAGTAACTGCAGAAAAATCAAAGTTCCCGTTGAGGATTCCTTCAATGAGGGCATTCCGCTTTTCCAGGCGCTTAATGGCTTTGTCGTCGATGATTTGTTTGATTGTCATAACTGTCTCCTCCTGTAAACGAAAAAGTATAGAAATGAAAACACAGAGATCACCGGCGGCAAATGAATTTGACCTTCCGGTCTGCCTGGAAGAAAATATGCGGAGCAAACGATACCGCCCACTGAAATCTTTCATGTTCCAGTGAGCGGCATTTTATTCTAATGTTCCGGCTTGGGGTATTTTCCGTAAGCATTTTTCCAGGCTTCTGCCGATTTCAAGAAGGCGGCATAATCATGGATGCGGATAAACTCCAGCGCCTGCCCATACTTGGCGTATTTATAGCCGGGATGATGGATAAAAGTCTGAATAATCACGCAGTGGTCATAGTCTCTGCAATCTGCACAAGAAACATGCCCTTTGGTCAGACAGCATCTTTTTATTTTGCATTTTGCCCTACTTAAATCCCGGGAACCGTCCAGATACCCCAGCTTGCAGCCCTTGCAGACCTTTTGAAATTCACGGCAGGTTTTGCAGTACGCCCCGCAACAACCGATTTTTTCTGTATCATTCATAGGGCGGAGCTTCTTTCCGCTTGATAGCTGTTCAGAAAATCACGGATACTTTCTTCGACTGCAAAAAGCGATGCGTCGTCGCCATATTTGATGTTGATGCATCGTTTTCCCTTTTTGCAAGCAGGAAGGGTTTCAGCCAGACGCTCCACAAACTTCTCGTCGGAAAAATGGATGGAAAAGTGATTTTTCGCAGCGGAAATTGCGACATAGCCATCCTTCATCTTTTTCCCCAGAAACCACATGGGCATGGAAAATGAAATTTTATTGGTCAGTTGGGGATATTCAGCGTTCATAAATTCAAGAAATGCGTGGATATGTCGTTGCTGTTCCTCGTTCAACAAAGCAACATATTCAGAAATTGAAGCTGCACCCATATAGAATATTGCTCCTATCGGAAGAAATGATCACAAATATCCGGCCGTGTGATTGATGTACTGCTGTGATTCACAGTATACCACGAGTGTCGAATTTAAATCAATTGCAAGAAATATCTTTTGAGGAACACCATGTCAACAAAGAAATTTCTGGGCCAATCGGACCGGGGATTTCTTTTATTCTCTGTGAGCGGAGAAGATTTTCTGGTGCAACGGTCCCAATCGGTAGGACCCGAAAACGGAGCTTCGCAGAGTATCCAAAGGCTCTGTCGTATTTTTGAGCCGGGCACAAATTGACGGCCAAGCGTTTTTTGCCTATACTGAAAGTGAAACAATGCAAAGGAGGCACGGCCTATGAGCATACCGTACATCGTCGGGATGGGAGCGGCCTACACTGCCGCCCTGTGGCTGCTGGTGCGGCGGCTGCGCCTGCCGGGTCGGGGCTATCTGCCCGAAAAAACACTGTGCAGCCTCTGCTTTGTGGCCGTGGCGGCGGTGTGCGCTGCTCTGGGCAGCCGTCCCGAAGCTTTCTGGCGATTGCTGCCGGCGCTGCTGTGCTGTATGGTGGGGGATGTGGTGCTGGCGCTCTACAACAACCTGCGCCGTCCGGGCCTGTTTTTGGTCGGACTGGGGTCCTTTCTGGCAGGACACACCCTGTTTGTTTGGGGCCTGTGCCGGCTGCAGCCCATGGGCTGGCCGGTGCCGCTGGCCGCGGTGCTGGGGGCCGGCGGCGCGGCAGCGCTGTCCGGCATGCCGGGAATGCAGACCGGGCGGATGCGCCCTTGGGTGGTGCTTTACGCAGCCTTTGTCTCGGCACTGCTGGGCAAGGGACTGCAGCTGGCCTTTGGTATGGGCCAGCCCTGGTGCTTTCTGGTGCTGGCAGGAGCAGTGCTGTTTTGGATTTCGGATCTGCTGATCCTGTTCCTGTATTTTTACCCTTCAAAGCACCCTGCCGTGCACGTCGCCAATCTTTTGACCTACTACTATGCTATGTTTCTGATCGCAGTCAGCCTCGCGTTCTGAGAACGGGGACACTCTATAACTTTGCAGCAGCTGTTGCAACGGCAGCGCCGCTTCTTTGCTTTTGGAGTCACCTGATTTTCTCAAAAGATTTTTTCGGGAACGCCATGCCACCAAGCCGGTCACCCAAATGGTTGACCGGCTTTTCTTGTATCGCCAGACCACCTGTCTAACGTGCGGTTCGGCAGGGATTCCATAGTTGAACAGAAAAAGCAGACATAAAACACCTTGTGGCAGGATAGAGATGCAGTCTGCGCATGGCGAAGAACACAGAACTATGCGCACATGTAAAAGACCACCGGCTTGGCCGGTGGTCTTTTATTGATGGTTCTTATCGGAGAATTGGCAGCTTATCAATCAATGACCAGATGATCTATTTTGATCTCGGTATCATTCTGCACAATTTCTCTTCGCGCAAGGGAACGAACTCTTGCCTCAAGTTCCCGGAAATCAAAAGGCTTTGACAAATAATCATTGGCCCCCATATCCAAGCCGAGCACTTTATCCGGGACAGAAGAACGGGCGGAAAGGATAATGACCTTCTGCGATTTACTCCGTTTCCGTATTTCCTGCAATATCTCAAATCCATCTTTCCCCGGCAGATTCAAATCCAGCACAACGACATCGTAGGTATTGACCTGCGCAAGATAGGCACCTTCTTCCCCGTCTTCTGCAGTATCCACAACAAAGCCTCTTTTAAGGAATCCCTTTCCCAACGCTTTGCACATATCAGGTTCATCTTCTATAATCAACAGCTTCACGGCAAAGCCCACCTCCACACAATGACAAGTATACCTGCCAATAGGTTAAGCATAGGTTAACACCAAAACCGACATTAGGTCAACTGATCAACGACTGCCAGGAGATCCGTGCTGCCGCCTTTGCGGATGCCGATCCAATTTCATCCGCTTTGTTTCTAATCACACCCGGCATCATGCGTATTCTGATGTTTCCTCGGTTTGAACTCAGCTTAACACCTTATGGAGTTTGGCGGAGACTCTGGTCGGAGGATGCCCGGAAATGATGGCTCCGTAAAGAACTGTATTTCCAAGATTTACCTACCATTTTTTCGCGTTCAGAAGTGGGTGTGTCAGAATTCATCGAAACTGTCGCCGGTTCAGACCACGTTTTGCTCATCCTGCTCAAGGTAAAGTTTCTCCGTGAGCGCCCTTGCCAACGGCAGATATTTTTTGTAAGATGGAACCGGATAATTTCATCACAAAGAGAGGCAAGGAAAAATGACAGAGGAAACGATGCAGGAACAGGCCCGCCAGGCCTTTCTGGTGGATACGCTGCAAAAGCTGCTGGGGCAGGACAGCCCCACCGGTTTTACCGAAAAGGTCGTGACGGTGGCGGAAGGCATTGCCCGGGAACTGGGCTTTGCCACCCGGCGCACCAACAAGGGAAACCTGGTGGTCACGGTACCCGGACGGGAGAGCGAACACAAGGTAGGTCTCTGCGCCCATGTGGACACCCTGGGCCTGATGGTGCGCTCCATCACCGCCGACGGTATGCTGATGGTCACCAAGGTGGGCGGCCCCCTGCTGCCCACACTGGACGGCGAGTACTGCCGCATTTACACCCGGGAAGGCAAGGTATACACCGGAACGGTGCTCAGCCTGTCGCCGTCGGTCCATGTGCAGGATGACGCGGCCACTCGTCCCCGGGACGAGAAAAATATGGCTGTGCGCATTGACGAAAAGGTGCACAGCAAGGAGGACGTACTGGCGCTGGGCATTGCCGCCGGCGACTACATCTGCTACGACCCCAAGACCACGGTCACCGACAGCGGCTTTGTCAAATCCCGTTTTCTGGACGACAAGGCCAGCGCCGCCTGCCTGCTGACCCTGCTGTGGCAGATGCACGAAACCGGTGTTCGGCCCCGGTACGAAACCTATTTCACCTTCACGGTCCACGAGGAAGTGGGCCACGGCGGTGCCACGCTTCCCACGGTGGATGAACTGCTGGCGGTAGATATGGGCTGCATCGGTGAGGATCTGAGCTGCACCGAGTACCAGGTTTCCATCTGCGCCAAGGACAACGGCGGCCCCTATGACTACGGCATGGTCAGCCGACTGTTACAGCTGGCCAAAGAGCATGGCGTGGACTATGCGGTGGACATTTACCCCCATTACGGTTCGGACGTGGGCGCCGCCTGGCGTTCCGGCATGGATTGCCGGGCCGCCCTTATCGGCCCGGGTGTGCACGCTTCCCATGGCATGGAGCGCACCCATCTGGACGGCCTGAACGCCACCATACAGCTGGCAGCGCTCTATCTGGAGCTGGCCTGACCCCCTAAAATATATATTTACTACTGAATTGTACCTTTTTTGTCTGAAAGTGTGCTATACTGTCTGGCAGATAGATTGTTTCCCATTCCACCAAATTTCCGGCAAAAAAGGAGGAAATTCTGTTGAAGTATTATGTTTCAGCCGCAGCACCGCGCAGCGGCGACGGCACCGAGAAACGACCGTTTCAGACCATCAGCGAGGCAGCCAAGATCGCTGTTGCGGGTGATGAAGTCATCGTGCTGCCCGGCTGCTACCGGGAATGGGTCGATCCCGTCAACGGCGGTGCGTGCGACGACAAGCGCATCACCTACCGTTCGGCGGTGCCCGGCGGCGCCGTGATCACCGGTGCTGAATCCGTCAAGGGCTGGACCCTCTACCAGGACAACGTCTGGACCGCTCGGGTCTCCAACAGCCTTTTCGGCGACTACAATCCCTACACTACCTATGTGTATGGTGACTGGTACTTTGCCGGAAAGTCCAAGCACACCGGCTGCGTCTACCTCAACAACAAGGCCATGTACGAGGCCGGCAACCTGGAAGAATGTATCAAGGGTGAGGTATATCCCTGCTCCTGGGAGCCGGAGGCTTCGGTCTACAAATGGTACGCCGAACAGGACGGAGATTCCACCGTGTTCTATGCCAACTTCCAGGGCAAGGACCCCAACGAGGAAAACGTGGAGATCAATGTCCGCCGGTTCTGCTTCTATCCCAGCAAGACCGGTGTGGGGTATATCACGGTAAGCGGATTCTGCATCACCAAAGCGGCCACCACCTGGGCGCCGCCCGCCGCCTACCAGGACGGCATGATTGGCCCCCACTGGTCCAAAGGCTGGATCATCGAGGACTGCGAGATTTCCAACTCCAAGTGCGCAGGCATTTCCCTGGGTAAATACTGCGACCCGGACAACGACCACTATTTCACGAGAAAGCACGTTAAATCCCCCACCCAGATGGAGCGGGACGCCGTTTGCCGGGGTCAGTACCACGGCTGGCTCAAGGAGAATGTGGGCAGCCATATTGTGCGCCGCTGCGACATCCACGACTGCCAGCAGGGCGGCATCATCGGGCGTATGGGCGGCGTGTTCTCGGTCATTGAAGACAACCATATCCATCACATCAACAACATGATGGAACTGGGCGGTGCGGAAATCGCCGGCATCAAGATGCACGCCGCCATTGATGTGATTTTCCGCCGCAACCACATCCACCACTGCACCATGGGCATCTGGTGTGACTGGGAAGCCCAGGGCACCCGCATCACCCAAAACCTGCTGCACGACAACCAGCGCCCGGACTTTGCTGTTCCCCTCAAAGGCGGCATGATGAGCCAGGATATCTTTGTGGAGGTGGGCCACGGTCCCACCCTCATCGATAACAACATCCTCCTCAGTGAAGCGTCGCTGCGCTTTGCCACCCAGGGTGTTGCCATGGTCCACAACCTGATCGCCGGTGCGCTCACCTGCGTGGGCGGCGGCACCGGTTCCCGCTATACCCCCTACCACATCCCCCACCGCACCGAAGTGATGGGCTTTATGACCATTCTTCATGGCGACGACCGGTTCTATAACAACGTTTTCATCCAAAACGGACCGGCTGAACCCAAACGCACCCCGCATGACAGCGATGACGGTTTCGATGAAGAAAACCGCGCAGTGGGCACTCATGTTTTTGACGGTTACCCCACCTATGACGAGTGGATCGCGCAGTTTGACATGGACACCGACACCCCCAACATGGTGAAGCTGGCCTCCGCCCACGACAGCCACCTGCCCGTATGGGTGCAGGGCAACGTCTACTTCGGCGGTGCCAAGTGCTGGAACAAGGAAAAGGACGCCGTCATTGTCCCCGACAAGGTGACCCTGAACCTGAAGGAGCAGGATGGTCGGATCACCCTGGAAACCAACCTGTACGATCTGCTGCCGCGGACACAGACCCCCAGCGTTACCACTATGCTGCTGGGCAAGGCCTTCGAACCGGAAGAACTCTATGAGAACCCAGACGGCACCCCCATCTTCTTTGATGCGGACTATCTGGGCCGTCACCGGGCGCCGAACCCGCTGCCCGGCCCCTTCGCCAGCGGAACGGAACTGGCGGAATCCCTCTTTGATGACAACAACAGCGGCCCTGTAGCACAGTGATCCTATGACAAAACCCCCGCAAACGTCTGTTTGCGGGGGTTTTTATATAGATCACTGCAGGAAGAACCGCAGCATCTTGTCTTTCTGCTTGGTGTAGGGCTGGTAGCGCACCGGCATATCCAGCCAGGTCTTCTTGTCCACGATGCTGCGCAGGTGGCTGAAGGCCTCGAACCCGGTCTTGCCGTGGTAACCGCCCATGCCGCTCTCCCCTACGCCGCCGAAGGGCATCTCGCTGGTGGCCAGGTGGATGATCACATCGTTCAGGCAGCCGCCGCCGAAATGGCAGCGGTCCAGCACCTTGCGCTGCACGGCCTTGTCCTCGCTGAAGAGATAGAGGGCCAGCGGATGAGGCTGGGATTCGATGTCGGCCAGAGCTGCATCCAGATCGGTGTAGGTCAGCACCGGCAGGATGGGTCCGAAGATTTCCTCCCCCATGACGGCATCTTCCCGGGTCACATCTTTCATGACGGTGGGGGCAATGCGCTGGGTCTTTTCGTCCCCGGTACCGCCGCAGACCACCTTGGCCGGGTCGATGAGCCCCATCAGGCGGTGGTAGTGCTTCTCGTTGATGATCTTACCGTAGTCTTCATTGGCCAGGGGGTCGGCGCCGAACTGGACGGTGATCTCCTTCCGGATGGCATCGATCAGCTCATCCCGGATGGAAGCATCACAGAGGATGTAGTCCGGGGCCACGCAGGTCTGGCCGCAGTTCAGATACTTGCCGAAGACGATACGCTTGGCAGCCAGCCCGATCTTGGCGGACTTTTCCACGATACAAGGGCTCTTGCCGCCCAGTTCCAACACAGCGGGGGTCAGGTACTCGGCCGCACAGCGCAGGACTTCCTTGCCCACGGCCTTGCTGCCGGTGAAAAAGATCATATCAAATTTCTGGTGCAGCAATGCCTGATTCTCGGCACGGCCGCCGGTGATGACACAGACATGTTCCGGCGGGAAACATTCCGCCAGGATCTGCTGCAAAACCTCGGCGGTGGCCGGGGCGTAGGCACTGGGCTTGACAATAGCGGTATTGCCCGCGGCAACGGCGTCGATCAGCGGGTCCAGGGTCAGCAGGACCGGATAGTTCCAGGGGCTCATGATGAGCACATTGCCGTAGGGGGCGGGAGAATGGAAGCTCCGGGCCGCAAACTGGGACAGCGGCGTGGGGACCCGGCGCTCCCGCATCAGGCGGCGGACGTGGCGGATCATCCAGGTCGCTTCGGACAGGGTCAGACCTGTCTCGCACATATAGCTTTCGGTGGCGGACTTGCCCAGGTCTGTCTTGAGGGCACGGGCCAGGTCCGCTTCATGGTTCTGCAGCGAAGCCTTGAGCTTTTTCAGGGCTGCAATGCGGGCTTCGGCGGGCAGAGTATGACCGGCGGCGAAATACTCACGCTGCCGTTTGAGAATGGATTGAATTTCCAGTTCCGTCATTGGTGGAAACCTCCTGAACTTGTTTGTACATTTCTTCCAGCTGGTCAGGCCCCCACAGAACCGGCACCGGATACAGCGGGTTGGCCTCATGGTCAGCGTAGCGTGCCAGCAGCGGGATATCCTCGGTGCGGATACCGGGGAGGGTTTCGGGAATGTCCATAGCCGCATTCATGGCGTCAATATAGGCGATGAACTCCTTGGCGGCGACCTCATCGCTGGCGTCCTGGCTGACGCCGGAAGCGCGGGCCAGCTCGGCCAGCTTCTTCCAGGCAGCGCTGCCGTAGGCTTTCAGCACGATGGGCAGCAGCACACTGTTGGCCAGACCATGGGCAATGCCATAGCTGCCGCCCAGGCTGTGAGCCACGGCGTGCACATAACCCACATAGCTCTTGGTAAAGGCCGTACCGGCCAGGTAGGCGGCGCGCAGCATATTGGCGCGGGCTTCCCGGTTATGGCCGTTGTAGTAGGCTTCCGGCAGATTGTTGAAGATGAGCTGCACAGCCTCGATGGCCGCAGCGCGGGTGCCTTTGGTGGTGGAGCGACCGATGTAGGCTTCCACCGCGTGGGTCAGGGCATCCATGCCGGTGGTGGCGGTCAGCTGCCGGGGCAGGTTGAGGGTCACATCCGGGTCCAGTACCGCATAATGGGGAATCAGCGAAAAGTCGTTGATGGGATATTTATGGTGAATCTTTTCGTCAGTGATGACCGCGGCCAGGGTCGTTTCACTGCCGGTGCCGGCGGTGGTGGGCACCGCGATGAGCAGCGGCAGGCGGTGCATCACATGCAGAAGCCCTTCCATCTTATCCAGGGATTTTTTGGGGCGGACGATGCGGGCGCCCACGGCCTTGGCACAGTCCATGGAGGAACCGCCGCCGAAGGCGATCAGGCCCTGGCAGCCGTTTTCCAGGTAGAGGGCACGGGCTTCCTCCACATTGGCAACGGTGGGGTTGGCCACGGTACCGTCATAGACAACGCAGCGGATGTTGGCAGCCTTGAGCTGTTCTTCCAGCCGGGCAGTCAGGCCCAGACCATGCACACCGGCATCGGTGACCAGCATAACGCAATCAATGCTGTGTTCGCGCAGTACGGCAGGGACACCGCCGACGCCCTCGATCAGTTTGGGCTCACGGTACGGCAGAAAGGGCAGCGCGATCCGCATGCCCAGCTGAAAAACGCGGCAGTAAATCTTCTTGAAAACGTTCATTTTTCTCATCCTTTCCCACGATGGACGCTATAATAAAGGATAAGACAAAAATCAAGCCAATGTCAAGTAAAAATTTAGGTAAATATCTTTTAAAAACTGTCAAAAGCGACGAAGCACCGCGCAACCGGATGTACTATACAGCTCCGGTCTGCCGAAACAAACAAAGCGCCTCCGGACGTACCGGGGACGCCTGCTTTGTAATAGGGGGTAAATCACGCCTGAGGCAGTGGGAAGGTACTGCCACCGTGGGGCATGAGGACCGTTTCCACGCCGTCCAGGCTGCCGCCGTTTTGCTGCGCGGCCAGCGCCAGGGCATCGTCCAGATTCCGGGCTACCTGAATCTTGGTGTGCGCAAAGCGCTCGCCGGGGATATCCGTGACCAGAATCATGTGATAGTTTTCCGCCGTTTCGGCAAAAAGGAAGCCCACAAATCCGCCGATGGAGAAGTCGGCCCGGAGATCTTTTTCCCGGGCTTCCATGGTGTCATAGCCGCAGATCTGCTTTTCACAGTCGGGGTCACCGAAGCCCTCCCGGCACTGGGACAGCAGGATCATGGTGCCGCCGGGCGCCACCGCCGCCAATGCATTGGAAAGGGTCTTGGAGGTCTGGTACAGGTTGATGTCCTTGGGGTAGCCGCCTGCACTGGCGATCACCAGCGGGGCACGGTGAGGAATGGGCACACCGTCCAGCTGTTCCACCGCCTTGGCCGCGGCCGCATGGGCTTCCCGCCAGTCACCGGCAAAAGCACCCACGATCTGGTAGTCGTCATCCACAATGACATTGAGCAGATAGGCAGGCTTGGCGAAGGCGGCACATTCCATCAGATCGCTGTGGAAGGGGTTGTCCGCCTGCATATTGCCGTTGCAGACCCGGGGGTTGGAGCCACTGCCCAGACCTTTGTTCAGGGCATTGTTGTGGTTGGTGTTGATGGTCTCCCGGCCCGCGATGCCGGGGACGATGGATTTCCGGCCGCCGCCGAACCCGGCCAGGAAGTGGTACACCACACCGCCGGTGAGAATGATCTTATCACAGGCCATGGCGTAGCTGTTCAGCCACACCGGCGTTCCCCGGCTGGTGGTCCCCACATAGGTCAGGTGTTCCTTGTCGTCACACTGGTGGTCCAGGAAGCGGATACGGCGGTAGAGGTCCTCCCCCACCAGAGAGATGTGTTCTTCCTCCGTCTGCCTGCGGTGGGTACCGGTGGCGCAGAGGATCAGAATATCCTTATCGGGGATTCCTGCCCGGTTGAGCCGCTCCACCAGGACCGGCAGATAGGTGCTGGGCTGCTGCCAGCGGCGGGTGGTATCCGAAATGAGAATACACACCGTTTCCCCGGGACGGACCGCTTCCTCAATGGGACCGGCACCGATAGGGTGGTCCAGGGCATATTCAATGTGTTCCCGCACCGTCCGCTTGGGAAAATCCACCTTGTTGGCATGGACTTCCGCCACCACCTGACGGGGGTCCAGCGGCACGGCAAACGTGGTATCACTGTACTTCATACTTTCCATATCGTTTCGCCTTCTGTCTTCAGGGTATCCGGGGGCTGTGCCCAGGGTTCGTACACCCATGATGGTAGCACTTTAAACCGCAAAAAGCAAGGAAAGCATCTTTCCCACCTTCCTTCGTGACCTCATCACGGAAGATAGGCAGCTGCCGCAGTATACTGGACCTACTAGAAACTGGGAGGTATACGATGAAAGCACAGACAAAACGGCGCAAAGCCCGGGTGGACGCGGCATCCTGCGTGGCCTGCGGCAGCTGCGTGAAGGTCTGTCCGATGCAGGCCATTGAGATCGTGCGGGGCATTACGGCCCGCGTCAACCAGGACAAATGCGTAGGCTGCGGCAAGTGTGCCGCCGAATGCCCCGCCAGCATCATCGAACTTCGGGAGGTGGGCGCATGAAAAAGCACTGGTACGATTATCTGTGGATTGCAACCACCGTTTATCTGCTGCTGGGATTCTTCAACATCCTGTTTGCCTGGCTGGGGCTTTTGTGTTTTTTCATTCCTCTGCTGTTCGCCATTGTGGGCGGCAACAAAGGCTATTGCAACCGGTACTGCGGCCGCGGCCAGCTGTTCCGGCTGCTGGGCGGCCGGTTCGGTCTGTCCCGCCAAAAGGATATGCCCCGCTGGATGAAGAGCAAGGCGTTCCGGTACGGATTTCTGGTCTTTTTCTTTGCCATGTTCTTTGTGATGCTGTGGACCACCTACCTGGTGTTTGCCGGTGCTCAGGACCTGAAACAGGTGGTCACCCTGCTGTGGGTCTTCAAGCTGCCCTGGAACTGGGCCTACCACGGTACCCTGTTCAGCCCCGGTGTGGCACAGTTCGCCTTTGGTTTTTACAGCGTCATGCTTACCTCCAAGGTGTTAGGTCTAATTACCATGGTGCTGTTCAAGCCCCGCAGCTGGTGCGTCTACTGCCCCATGGGTACCATGACCCAGCTGATCTGCAAAGCCAAAAACGGCCAGAAAGTGTAAAATGCTGCGGCGGTTTTCTCTGTATTACGGAGAAAACCGTTATTTTTTTGCTGTATCTGCTTTCCGGTGATTGCCCCCGCCCCCGCGGTGTGGTACACTGGGTACATGTGGTGTAACGCGGCCCCGCCGGGGCTGACGAAAGAACAGGAAAGGGATCATAGATGAAGATTGGTTTTGACAACGACAAATATCTCTCCATGCAGTCCGAACACATCCGGGAGCGGATCGCCCAGTTTGACAACAAGCTCTATCTGGAGTTCGGCGGCAAGCTGTTTGACGATTATCACGCATCCCGTGTGCTGCCGGGCTTTCAGCCGGATTCCAAGCTGCAGATGCTGCTGCAGCTGAAAGACCAGGCCGAGATCGTTGTTGTCATCAGCGCCGAAGATATTATCAGCAACAAGATGCGCGGGGACTACGGCATCACCTACGACATGGACGTACTGCGCCTGATCGATGCGTTCCAGGGCGTGGGGCTGTTTGTGGGCAGCGTCTGCGTGACCATGTACACGGCCCATCCCGAGGTGGAAGCTTTCGAGCGCCGGCTGAACGGCCTGGGCATCCGTACCTTCCGCCATTACAAGATCATGGGGTATCCCAACGACGTGGCCCGCATTGTCAGCGACGAAGGCTACGGCAAAAATGAATACATTGAGACCGAGCGTCCCCTGGTGGTGATCACCGCCCCCGGCCCCGGCAGCGGCAAGATGGCCGTGTGCCTGTCCCAGCTGTACCATGAGTACAAGCGCGGCGTGAAGGCCGGCTATGCCAAGTTCGAGACCTTCCCCATCTGGAACCTGCCGCTGAAGCACCCCGTCAATCTGGCCTACGAGGCTGCCACCGCCGACCTGAACGATGTGAACATGATCGACCCGTTCCATTTAGAAGCCTACGGCGAAACGGCGGTGAACTACAACCGGGATATTGAGATTTTCCCGGTGGTGCATGCCATCTTTGAGCTTATTGCCGGCAAGAGCCCCTACCAGTCCCCCACCGACATGGGCGTGAACATGGCGGGCAACTGCATTGTGGACGATGAGGTTTGCCGGGAAGCCTCCCTCAAGGAGATCCAGCGCCGGTACCTCAAGTGCCTGTGCCAGCAGAAAATCGGTGCCCCCGTCAAGGAGGAAGAGCGGTTCAAGCTGGAACTGCTGCTGAACCAGGCGGGCATCACCGCCGGCACCCGCGCGGTGGAACAGGCGGCCCAGGCCCGGTCCGAAAGCACCGGCGGCCTGCCTGCTGCCGCCATTGAGCTGGCGGACGGCACCATCGTCACCGGCAAGACCGGCCCGCTGCTGGGTGCGGCTTCCTCGGCCCTGCTCAACGCCCTGAAGCACCTGGCGGGTATCGACCAGGAGGTGGATCTGGTTTCCGCCAAGGCCATCGAACCCATCCAGATGCTCAAAACCACCTATCTGGGCAACAAGAATCCCCGCCTGCACACCGACGAGATCCTGATTGCCCTGTCCAGCTCCGTTGCGGAGAACCAGGACGCCGCGGCAGCTCTCAAGCAGCTGCCTCAGCTCAAGGGCTGCGATATGCACTCCACCGTTATTCTGTCCAGCGTGGACTCGGATACGCTGAACAAACTGGGTATGTACCTGACCTGTGCGCCGCTTTACGAGGAAGAGGACCGCAAATATCATAAGAAGTAAGGGCATTTACCTGAAGAACCCCCGCTGCATATGACAGCGGGGGTTCTTTTTGATACTATGCGTTTACAGGAGCATCTGGATGACCCAGACGGTGGCGGGAATGGTGAGAATGGAACAGACTGTGGTGACGAAGATGCCGCCCATGGCGTAGTCTCCTTCCGAACCGGAGGCCCTGGCCATCATGACGATGGAAGACATGGCAGGCATGGCCGGCAGCATAGCCACGGTGAGGTGGATGCTTTCCTCCAATGGGAACAGCCCGGTGACAAGGTAGAACAGAATGGGAAATACCACCATCTTCACGGCGACAATGCCGTAAAATTCCTTGACCTTGAGATACTTCCGGATGTCCATGCAGGCAAACACGCCGCCCAGGTAGATCATGGCCAGCGGGGTGGCGGTGGCGCCGGTCTTTTGCAGCGCGGTGTCCAGCAGGGAGGGCAGCGGAATCCCGGTCACCACCAAGACCACCGCCAGGACCACCGCCACGGTGCAGGGGTTGACCATCTTTTTGGGATCAAACCTGCCCTTTCCGCCGGGCGAGGTCAGCCTGACGCCCAGGGTCCAAAGGACCATCTGGTCCACGATGGTGAAAACCGAAATGTACAGCATGCCGCGGTCCGGGAAGATGCTGGACACGATGGGAATGCCCATGAACCCGATATTGCCGAACATGGACAGGGCCCGGTACACCTGGGCACGGTCTCCCTGCAGGCGGAACACCCGGACCAGCAGTTTGGCCAGAACAAAGGTGCAGGCGTAAAAAACCACCGCCAGGATCAGCACCGGGAAAGACTGGATCAGGGATTGCCGGTCCACCCCATCCACCGTGTTGATAAAAATCATGACCGGCATGGCCAGTTTGATGACAAAGCGGGAGATGGTTTCCAGGGTATCCCGGTTGAGCACTCTGGTCTTGACCAGAAGGATGCCGATAACAATATAAATGATGAACAGACCGATCTGTTCCAGCAGTGTTTGAAAAATTTCCATGTTGTTCCTTTCTTTGCTTTTCCATGCGGGCAGCAGGGGCGACCTACTTTGCCGCCTGGCCTGCCTTTTGCAGATGCAGGCCGGTGGCAAAGGTAAAGCGGCAGTCCATCCAGCTGCCGATGGCTCCGATGGTCTTGCCCATGGTCAGGGCTGCCAGCACCGTACCGATGCCCAGGCCCTCCACATGCCCCAGGAAGAAGAAGGTCATACCCGCCGTGACCAGCAGACAGATGGCATCAAAGGAAATCTTCACCCTTGGATAGCCGATGCCGGTGATCTGAGACAGTTCCCGCGGAAAGAGGTCGGTGGGGATGATGGGCAGACCGCAGCGGTTGGACAGGGCAATGCCGATGCAGATGAGCAGGTAGCTGACCGCAAAGTACAGCACCCGGAGCGGGATGGTCGTGGGCAGAACGCCTATCCAGAACTCATGTACATCCAGCAGTTCGCCGAACACAAATCCCACCACGAAACTGAACAGATAGGACACCACAAACCGGCGGCGCAGGACCATCAGGCTGAACACCAGCACCGCCTGGAACAAGTAGGTCCAGGTGCCCAGAGTGAAGAAAGGCAGCACCTCCGAAAAGGCGTACGGCACGCTGGAGATGGCAGAGATGCCTGCCCCGGAATAGAGCATCAGCACCACGCCAAAGGAATTGATGAGTACTGCAATAACCAGGGCTAGCTCCCCGCGGAAAAGCGGCAGGTGCCCTGTGCTTCTGTTGTTATCCACAAAATAAGCCCCCAGATTTTATAGAATATGCCGGTCCGGTCGGACGTGAACGTCCCCTATTATGGCACCCCTTTCTGCCGAAAGTCAATCCCGCAGCCACTTGAAGAAGTCATTGTTCCGGCACGTCCGTTTTCCCGAATATTCGGTATAAAAATACGTTGTCAATTTTGTTTTTGCTTCCTCCTGCAGCAAACAGAAAAGAGTCCGTGTATTCCAACGGAATACACATTTTGAGAAGTGCCGCCTTTCACATGGGTTATTGTCTTCACTAGAAACACATACTGTGAAAACTTTTTGGAAATTTTGGCGAATTTTGACCGTATATTTTTACCATCGTTTGTTCAATTCACAGAAAAACGGTCCGTTGGGCGGAAAATGTGGGAAAAGGTCTTTTCATTTTCGATCAAGGGGACTATAATGGCACCTAAAGTACAAAGGCGTACGGAAAAGACCCCGCTATGCCTTTGTGCTTTTTTATTTTTATTTCTCATTTTTGCCGTGCCGAAAGACCGGTGGGGGTGGGAATGTGAGAGGAAGGTTTGAACACATGAAAAACGCAAAATCCGTGCTGGCTGCTGCCATGGCTGCTGCTATGGCATTGACCGCCACCGGCTGCGGTGCATCGGGTGGCAGTGCGGCCACCACCGGTGCCACCGGTGAAGCCGCCGCCAGCGCCACGGGCACTTCGTCCTCGGCGCTGAATGTCATGCTGGAAACGCCCGTAGAGTCTCTGGACCCGCAGGTCGCTACCGACGGTACCTCCTTTGAGGTCATCGCTGATTATACCGACGGCCTGATGCAGATGGACGCCGAAGGTGCCGCCGTGCCCGCCTGTGCCGAAAGCTACGATGTGAGCGAAGACGGCAAGACCTACACCTTCCACATCCGGGAAGATGCCAACTGGTCCAACGGGGAGCCCGTCACCGCCAACGACTTTGTGTTCGGCTGGCAGCGTGCCGTGGACCCGGCCACCGCTTCGGAATACTCCTACATGTTCAGTGACATCGGCCAGGTCGTCAACGCCGCCGAGATCATTGCCGGTGAGAAGGACGTTTCCGAACTGGGCGTCAAGGCCGTGGACGACAAGACCCTGGAAGTGCAGCTGAATGTGCCTGTGAGCTACTTCCTGAGCCTGATGTACTTCCCCACCTTCTATCCGGTGAACCAGGAATTCTATGAGAGCTGCGGCGACACCTTCGCCACCAGCCCCGAAACCACCCTTTCCAACGGTGCTTTCGTGCTGACCAGCTATGAACCCGCCGCCACCGCTTTCACCCTGGAAAAGAACGACAACTACTATGACGCCGACAAGGTGCAGCTGTCCGGCCTGAATTATCAGGTCATCCAGGACAGCCAGCAGGCCCTGATGAGCTACCAGACCGGTGCGCTGGACACCACCCTGGTCAACGGCGAACAGGTCGACCAGGTCAAGGATGATCCCGCCTTTGAGAGCCGCGGCGCCGGTTACCTGTGGTACATCAGCCCCAACATTGCCGGTGTGCCCGAACTGGCCAACGAAAACCTGCGTCTGGCCATGACCTTTGCCCTGGACCGTGAGTCCATCTGCAATGATGTCCTGAAGGACGGCAGCACTCCCACCTTTACCGCCGTGCCGCCGCAGTTTGCCACCGGCCCGGACGGCAGCGACTTCAGCGCTGACCAGACCAAGTACGCCGACGCCTGCGCCTATGACCCCGAAAAGGCCCTGAGCTACTACGAAACCGCCAAGCAGGAACTGGGCGTGGACAGCTTCACCTTTGATATGGTCGTTGACTCCGACGATGCGCCGCAGAAGGTTGCCCAGGTCGTCAAGGAACAGCTGGAAACCACCCTGCCCGGCATGACCATCAATCTGGTCATCGAACCCAAGAAGCAGCGCGTGGAAGATATGCAGAACGGCAACTTCCAGCTGGGTCTGACCCGCTGGGGTCCCGACTACGCCGATCCCATGACCTACCTGAGCATGTGGACCACCGGCAACTCCAACAACTACGGTCTGTGGTCCAATGCGGATTACGATGCCATCATCGAATCCTGCAGCACCGGTGACCTGTGCACCGATCCCGAAGGCCGCTGGAGCGCCATGTACGACGCCGAAAAGATCGTTCTGGACGAAGCCGTCATCTACCCGCTGTACACCCAGTGCAACGCCGAGATGATCAGCCCCAACGTCACCGGCATTGAGTTCCACCCCGTGGCCCTCAACCGTGTGTACAAGAACGCCGTGAAAGTCGGCTGATACCCGCAAACTGACCGCGCAGTGGTCGCGTTCCGCACGCTGCGCGGCTTTTTTGATTGACAGGGTTTCCACAGGGCGTGTTTGTGCGAAACGCCCTCTCCCCTGCCAAAAGAAGGAGGAATCTCCCACCGTGAAGAAATACATCCTCAAGCGCATCCTGACTTCGCTGTTTACCCTCCTGGCGATCCTGCTGGTGCTGTTCATCCTGATGAAACTCATGCCCGGCTCGCCTTTCAACGATGAAAAACTCACCGACGACATGCGCGCAGCCCTGTACGCCAAGTACGGTCTGGACCAGCCGGTCATCGTGCAGTTCTTCAAGTATGTGGGCGGTATGCTGCGGGGTGATCTGGGTGTGAGCTACAACATCTCCAAAAACACCCCCATCAGCCAGCTGATCCAGACCCGTCTGCCCATCTCCATCCAGATCGGCGGTATGGCGGTGCTGCTGGGTGCCGTGGTGGGCCTGGTCCTGGGCATCATCGCCGCTCTCAAGCGGGACACCGTCTGGGACACCCTGGCCACCATCATCTCGGTCATCGGCGTTTCGGTGCCGTCCTACGTCTTTGCCCTGGCCCTGTCCTACACCTTCGGGTTCCGCCTGCGGTGGTTCCCCATGCTGTTCAGTGCCAACGACATCACCGGCTCCAGCATTTTGCCCAGCATCTCCCTTTCCATGTTCACCATGGCATCCATCGCCCGGTTCACCCGCAGTGAGATGCTGGAAGTGCTGGACAGCGACTATATGCTGCTGGCCGAAAGCAAGGGCATTTCCGGCCCGGCACTGATCTTCCGCCACGCTCTGCGCAATGCCCTCATCCCCATCATCACGGTGCTGGCGCCCCTGGTGGTGGACCTGATGACCGGCTCCCTGGTGGTGGAAAAGATCTTTGCCATTCCCGGCGTGGGCAGTCTGCTGGTCACCGCCATTCAGTCCAATGACTACAACGTGGTCATCAGCCTGAGCTTTATTTACAGCGCCATGTACATCGGCATCATGCTGGTCGTGGACATCCTGTACGGTGTCATTGACCCGCGGATCCGTCTTTCGAAGGAGGGGAACTGATATGGCACAAGCAGCTGCCGCCCGCGTGAAGATTGACACGCTCAACGACGTTGCCGCCGTGAACGCTGCCTTCCCGGAACATGCTTTCACCGAAAAGGATTTCCAGCTGAAAGGCAACGCCGACGACATTCAGATCGACACCAACTTTGCCTCCCAGAGCTTCTGGAAGGATGTGCGCATCCGCTTCTTCCACAAGAAGAGCGCGGTGTTCGGGCTCATCATGATCGTGGTCATCACCCTGATGGCCATTTTCGGTCCCGGCATGAACGAGTACACCTATTCCGGCCAGGAGCTGAGCCAGAAAAACCTGGCGCCCCGCATCCCGGTCATTGAGGACCTGGGCATCTTCAACGGCGATGAAACCATCGCCACCACCACCGGCACCATGGTCACCAACCAGTATGAGGAAAAGGGTCTGGACGATGTGTACTACTGGTTCGGCTCCGACAACTTCGGCCGCGATATCTGGACCCGCACCTGGGAAGGTGCCCGGGTCAGCCTGATCATCGCCGTGGCTGCCGCCGTCATTGATATGGTCATCGGTATGTCCTACGGCCTGATCTCCGGCTACTTCGGCGGCAAGGTGGATATGGTCATGCAGCGGTTTCTGGAGGTGGCCAACGGCATTCCCCGTCTGGTCATCTGTACCCTGCTGCTGTTGGTCCTGCAGCCCGGCATCCTGACCATCGTCTTTGCCCTGATGCTCACCGAATGGGTGGGCATGAGCCGCATCGCCCGTGCGGAGATGCTCAAGCTCAAATCGCAGGAGTTCGTGCTGGCCTCCCGCACGCTGGGCGCGGGCAGTTTCTTCATCATCTTCCGGGAAGTGCTGCCCAACATCATCGGACCCATCATCACCCAGGTCATGTTCAGCATCCCCACCGCTATCTTCACCGAAGCGTTCCTGAGCTTTGTGGGTCTGGGCATCCCGGTGCCCCAGTGCTCGCTGGGTTCGCTGATCAACGAGCTGTACAACAGCTTCACCACCCACCCCTACCAGATCATCCCGCCCATCGCGGTGATGGTGCTGCTGATGCTCAGCTTCAACCTGGTGGCGGACGGCCTGCGGGAAGCCCTGGACCCCAAAATGAAGAGTATGTAAG
>DXNX01000039.1 GCA_019413245.1 Oscillospiraceae bacterium | reverse complement strand
GCCCAGCCCGTACCGGCTCCCAGAAAGTCTCGTCCGCGCCCGACTGAACCGGCCGGCCCCATCCAGCCGTTCCCCCAGTGGTCGGCGGTATTGGAGCTCATGGCCGAAAACGACCCGCTGCTGATCTCGTTCTTGCAGGGGACCCGGGCTTATTTTGACGGGCGTCGGGTGCTGTTTGAATGCAGTGATGCGTTCCGGGATTACATCCGCAAGAATAAGGATGTGTCCAAGCAGATCAAGGAACTGATTTATCAGGTCACACACCAGAGCTATTCCATCGGCCCCTATGAAAAGCCGCAGGAAAAAGACGACGGCCAGCCTGTTGTTTCGGTGGATGATACCATCAAACAGATGCAGGCCATGGGCGTGGATGTGCAGATCGAAGAAAAGTAATCCCCGGCAGGTATGCCGTCTGCCATAACAGGCAAAGATAAACAACAAAGGAGAAATTTCCATGAAAGCAAGACTTCCCAAAGGCTACGGCCGTCCCGACCCGCAGGCCATGATGCGCCAGGTCCAGAAGATGCAGGATGAAATCCGTGCCAAGCAGGCCGAGCTCGAAGCCCGCGAATACACCGGCACCGCCAGCGGTGAGATGGTCACTGTGACCATGACCGGCAAGCACGAAGTGACTGCCGTCAAGATCAAGACGGAGGCTGTGGACCCGGACGATATCGAAATGCTGGAAGACCTGATCGCGGCTGCCGTCAACAGCGCTGTGGCTGCCGTGGATAAGGATTCCGACGAGGAAATGTCCAAGATGACCGGCGGCATGAACATCCCCGGTCTGGGCTGAGAGGTATACCATGCCGCAGAACGCTGAACCGCTGGAAAATCTGATCGACCAGTTTTCCCGCTTTCCCGGCGTAGGGCGCAAAGGCGCCACCCGTATGGCCTATGAAGTCATGGGCATGTCCAATGAGCAGGCCATGGAGCTGGCCAAGGCCATTGAGGCGGCCAAAACCAAGCTGCATCGCTGCCGGCTCTGCCAGGATTATACATCCGGGGAAGTGTGCCCCATCTGCGCATCTCCCAAGCGTGACCGGTCCATCATCTGCGTGGTGGAAGCTCCCCGTGATATCAAGGCCATTGAGCGTACCCATGAGTACAAGGGCCTGTACCATGTCCTGCACGGCCTGATTTCGCCCATGGACGGAATCGGCGTCGACCAGCTGTGCATCAAGGAGTTGCTGGCCCGCCTGGACGACAATGTCAAGGAGGTCATCATGGCCACCAGCCCCACCGTGGAAGGGGAGGCTACTGCCGTGTATCTGGCCAAACTCATCAAGCCTATGGGCATCAAGACCACCCGTCTGGCCTACGGTCTGCCGGTTGGTTCCAGCCTGGAATATGCGGATGAAACCACCCTGTACCGGGCCATGGAAGGCCGCGGCGAGCTGTAAAACGCTTGACAAAGAGGGAAGGCCGCAGTATAATCTTACAACCCGACGCCAAAGTGAAAGGAGATGACGCACTTGGCACAGGACAAAACGCCCAGAAAGATCATTGCCCAGAACCGCGAAGCGCGTCATGAATACTTTGTCATCGAAGCGCTGGAAACCGGCATCGAGCTGGTCGGCACCGAGGTCAAAAGCCTGCGTGCCGGCGGCGTCAACCTGAAGGATGCCTGGGCCGATATTGACGACGGTGAGATCATCCTGAAAGGGATGCACATCAGTCCGTACGAACACGGCGGCCTTTTCAACCGGGACCCTGTCCGTCCGCGGCGGCTGCTGGCACATAAGGTGGAAATTCGCCGCCTTGCCCAGCAGATCAAGCTGCAGGGATATACGCTGGTTCCGTTGTCGCTGTACTTCAAAAACGGACGCGTCAAGGTAGAACTAGGGCTCTGCAAGGGCAAAAAACTGTACGACAAACGTGCGACGGCTGCCGCACGGGATGCCAAGCGTGATATTGACCGCGCGCTGAAACAACACTGAAACCGGTCAAACAAAGCTGAAACGTCATTTCCTCTTTGGAACAAACCGTCATTCGCGGCGCATCGCGCCGCTTTATACGGGGATGTAATGGTTTCGACGGGGGGAGAGGGGCGTGAGCAGCGGGCCGTGGCGGTGCACCACGATAAAAGCGCCAAACTAAAATTAACTGACAACAACAACACTGTTGCCGTCGCTGCCTAATTAGGCGCGACCGTCCCGCCCGTCTCAGCACCGAACGGGGCCGGGGCGTCGATTAGGTGCTGAACATGCACGGGCCTAAGCTTTGCAGCCCGTCAGGTATTCATGAAGCTACCAAGGTGTAAAGCGCGTGTGTTCGCTCGCACTGCGGGAAATTCAATAAGCACTCTGCGCCCGGAGATACTCTAACCGCTTTCTTTTCGGACAGGGGTTCGATTCCCCTCATCTCCACCACTAAAAAACGTCGCAGTATCGAAAGATACTGCGACGCTTTTGTGTTGCTGGACCGTAGAAAAGACCGTACTTTGTTTTTTGACAGAGAAATCAGCCAATAAGGGAAGAAAGAATTTCGGTTACTTCGGAACTCACTCGGGCACCATCGTTCGTAAGCTCATGGGCATAAATACCGAATGTGTCCATGTTCTTTGAGTGGCCGACCAGGCGCTTTATGGTGGCCTCGGGAAGGGTCTGAATCAAACTGACATAAGTGTGCCGAAGCTCATACAGTGTCAAGTGAGGAATTCCGTTGGATTCACAATACCGCTGCCAGCATTTCCGAAAGGTGCCTTCGCAGCTGATGTCAAAGATGGATTCTGTGATGGGAGGATCATCGTCTGGGTGTATTGCATGAAGCTGATTGGCAAGGATGGATCTGGCCTGCTGCGGAAGATCCAGGCGGCGCTGGGCGTTGGAGTTCTTGCCTGCGGTAATCTCTCCGTATACATTCACGGATCTTGTAATGGTAAGAATAGAGTAATCAGCGGATAGGTTTCCCCAACGGAGACCGATAAGTTCCCCTGGCCGAAGTCCGGTGCAAGCAGCCAGGCGGTAGGCATTGATATAAGGGTCAGGAACGCGTTTGCCGTGACGAATGGTTGTGTCAATAGTAAAAAGTATTCTGAGAGAATCCGGCTGCAGGATGGATTTTCCTACATAACGGGCCCCGGCGGGAATTTTGAGCGATTCCGGATTTAAAGTGGTGGAGTGTTCTGTGGTACGGCAGTATTTAAGCCAGTTACGAAGGACAGCCAGAATATTGGAAAGGCTCTTACGGGAAAGAGCTTCCCCGGGCTGCAGCTTGCGCCGGCCGGCGGAATTGAAAGCGCCGTGCTTATAGGCGCGATTGATGAGAGTCTGAAGGTCTCCTTCTGTCAGATCACCTACGCAGCGATGTCCTAAGACAGGCAGAATGTAGGCGTTTCCGATGGACTGTATTTTCTTATAGTTGCTCATTGAGCTGCGGGCCTCGACATCAGCGAGGTAGGCTTCCCAGGAGGCAGACACCTTGCGCCTGGGAGAAGTGATGCCTTCATCCAGCCAGGCATCTGCCTTGGCATGTGCTTCCCGCTGACCGGAACGGCCGGGAGTAGAGGAATAAAAGCTGCGCTGGGCGCCGTTTTTGCTTACATCAATGCGCCAGCGGTTCCGCTTTTCTTCCCAATGTGCTTTTCCTGTACGTTTCAAAAAAATAACCTCCTTAGGGTAGACTTTACAAGCCCGCCCGGGAGGTGGTACAATACAGAATGCGGATGGTTGTATTGTCCAACTTTGGGCAGACACTATCTATATGAACGCTTCGCCGGGTGGCCGCCCGGCGGGGCGTTTTTTCATATTTTAAGAAATAGAAGCTGGCGGGGTGTCATCATAGGGATATCCTTGTTGGGAATCCAAGAAGCCGGTTTTATATGCTCTGCGATAGATAGAAGAAATTTCAGGGGAAGATGCAGCGACACCCTGGTCGTATCCGGTTTTCAATCCATCAATGAAACCGTCATCATAAACAGAGCGGATATAACTCTTGTAGGATTGAACACCGAAAAAGCCGCCTACGACAAGAAGTAAAATAAGGAGAGTGCAAAGAATGCCTTTTAGAAAGGCGCGGCGTTCCGGAGACATAGAAGGAAAAAATCTGAAGCGGCAATGGCCGGGGACGGCTTTGGGGGATTCCGCGGCAGGAGCTGGATCAGAAGAGGGTTCCGAGGGTAATTCACTGGGGACAGACACGGAAGTATGTGCAACCGGATCGTTGCCGAATTCTGCAGCACAGAGAACTGGACCGACAAAATGGAAATAGACTGCGGCACGCTTCGAACGGTAAAGGTACAAAAGAATAAGGCCACGAACAATGCAATAACCAATTAGGTCGCCAAGAAAATACGAAAAATCCAGAGTTGGTACATACGATACAATAAGAACAATGGCAAGACGGTAAAAGGAACCGGCGACCGTGACAATCCAGAAAAATGTACGAAAACGGGAATCGCCAGTTGCAATAAGATAGATGGTCGGGATATAAAATGCTATATCGATACAGTATTCGATGGTCGGAATCCAGTCGGTGGTAGAACCTAAAAGAGAGGCGGCAACGACTAAGCAAGACCAGATTAGATAAAAAATGGTGATAAGCTGTAATACAAAAAGAAAACCGCCCAAGCGGGTATAATCATGCTGTTTCATAAGATCCTCCTACACAAAACGGCGCCGATCAGGAAACAACCCGCCAGATGCCGACGATTTTCCCCTCAATGGCTACGTCCTCCAGCTGCGGGCCGGTATACACCATAGGGGCATAAGCGGGATTCTCAGCCTGCAGGATCAGCTGACCGGGGGAAAGATACACTCGTTTCAGGGTGGCTTCTTCCCCGATGCGCACGGCGGCCAGCTCGCCGTTTTCTACCATCGGCTGTTTGCGGACATATACGAGATCGCCGTCCTGGATGCGGGGGGCCATGCTGTCTCCTTTGCATTTCAGGACAAAGTTCGCATGGGCAGCCTTTGGAACATCTACATACTCGGTGATGTTCTGCTCGGCCAGGATAGGAGTGCCGCAGGCTACCTGGCCGACAACCGGGAGACTCTCGGTTTCCGGAAGGGGAAGAAATCCTGGGGGAACGGCATCGGCTGCAGTCGGACCTAACAAATCCATTACTGTTACGTCAAGAGCTTTTGCAAAATCAATCACCTTAGACTGGGGAATGTCGTTTTCTCCAGACTCTATTTTATTGATAGATGAGCGGGACTTATATCCAAGCTTTTTTGCTAGTTCGTCCTGCGTCATATTTAGGCGCTCTCGCGCAGCGCGGATATTTTCACCTAAAGACATGATATCACCTCTTGTTAGAACAATAGCATAAAAGTCCTCGATAATCAACAAAATTTTGAAATAAAATAAAAAAATGTTGACTTTAAGGAAACACAATGCTATATTGATGGTGTAGATTAAAAATCTACAAAGGAAAATGAAAGGAGTGAAAACTATGACAGATGTCGTTTTGCTGGAACATTATATCGACCAATCCGGATATAGGCTGGACTTCATTGCCAAGAAAATGGGCCTCTCTTATCAGGGGCTCCGGAACAAAATGACCGGAAAGAGCGAGTTCAAGACACGGGAAGTCAGTATCTTGTGCAATTTGCTTGGGCTTACATCTGAAGTACGAGACAAGATTTTTTTTGCCCAAAATGTAGATTTTGAATCTACATCAGCATAAAAATGGGGGATGGAGTGTGAAACGCAAGTATGAAGCTCTGGTACGCCGGGCCGAGGACATGGGCTTTGAATATGTCCGGGACCTGGGCGAGATTGTGGGGCTGACGCAGCAATCGATATCCAGCAGACTGAACGGCCGCAGCGGATGGCAGCCGGATGAAGTCGTGAAACTGTGCCTGGCATTGAGTATCCCCCAGGAAGAAGTGGGCAAGTACTTTTACCCCGAACTGGAAAAGAGGGAAAAGGAAAAGACAATCCACTTCGACCGCAGCGCTTTGGCCCTGTGAAAGGAGAAATGACCATGAAGATTCTGCAGAAAATGGCGGAATTCGCCGCCACATCCTGTGCTTTCCTTGCCCTGATGGCCCTGGCCGGGGCCGCCACGGGGAACTGGGTGGCACTGCTTTGGATGTTGGGCCTGATCGTTGGCGCCAATGCCTTTCTGGGACTGGCACAGTGGGCAGCGTTCCGCAGCTTCCGCAGAAAGAAAAGCGAGAAGGAAGGTGGACACCATGGCGTACACGCAGCGTGAGGCGGATTCCCTGATGGAGGGGATTCATGCCGTGTGGCAGGCGGAAGCTGTTGCGGCAAAGGCGCGGTACCGCCTGGCCGCGTACAGCCCGCTCAATGACATGAATGAACGGACCTGGCCGGGAAAGAAAGGGGAGAAGCAGAATGACCAGGAGTGAGTATATCAATGAGCTGGCTGCCCGGATTCTGGCGGAGAACCGGAAGGAAGTCTCCGAAAAGCCTAAGAGCGAGCGGATGAGCTTTCCTTACTACCTGCTGAATGTGCAGCAGCGGGCCATGCACGGACTGTATGTCCAGTTCCTGGCAGAAAAAGGAGTCCAGTATGGGCCTCCTGGTGATATCGAGCGTTTGTGCTGGGAGCTGAACATGCTGAGCAATGATGCACTGCGCAAGGTCGGAGAATTTTACAAGCATAAAGAAGGTGAATCGGAATGAAAGAGTACATCATGAGCATTCGACCGGAGTGGGTCGAACTGATCCGCACCGGGGAAAAGCTGGTCGATGTGCGTACCACGGCGCCCAACCCCCGGCGGATGAGCACAGAAAAACCTGCGACGGTGTGGATCTACGAGACAAAGGCTGGAGGCGGACGTGGCGCAGTAGTGGGCTGGTTTATGTGCCCGTCTATCCGCCATAGCAATATGTATCGGGAAGAGCACCGCCGGCAGGCCAGCCGTTTGAGCTGTGTGAGCGAGGAAGGATTGCTGGCCATGCAGGGAAAGCGGGCAGCCCTGTGGCTGTGGGAAATCAGTGATCCCCAGTGGCTGGAACGGCCCCGGCCGCTGGCCGAGTTCGGCGTCAAATGTCCGCCGATGAGCTGGCGGGGGTTGAAGTGAGGGGATATAGGTGACACTGTTTGAATTTTTCCGCGAGTTTGTGAACCGGGAAGATGTGGTGAGCGTTACCGTATGCTTCGATTATCCGCACAAATTCCGGTATGTTGATATGGACGTGGCGTTGCCGGGTACTGGAGTTGAGGTTGGGCCGGATGTAAACCGGCTGGAAGAAAAGAAGGTGCCGGGCAGTGTTAAGGTGAGTGGAGTATGGCCCTGGAGCAAAGATGGAAAGCCGATACTACTCATTATCCTGGATGCGGACAAAAAAGAGGTCGAAGAGATCTGCCGCCGCATCGACGCGAAAAAAATGGCAGGAACCTACCATGACGAGGAGGGATAAAGATGGAATGGCTGCTGGTCTTAGCGGTTGCGGCAGTTGGATTCATTGCAGCGTATTGTGCAGGCTGGAATGACGGATATAACAGCGGTTACCTGGATGGAAGTGAAGACAGGATGCCGGTTGTGTACAGGAAGGAGAATCACCATGGGGATTGAAAAGGCAAAACTGGATCGGCTGTATGACCTGATGAAACGGGAAGAAAAAGCCGGACATGAAGAAGTAGCGGCAGACCTTCGCTGGGCCATCTTCGAACTGGAAAGGGTGTTCGGAAGATGACGGTCAAAGAGTACATTGCCGCCATGGATAAGCAGGACCGGGTTGGTGTTGTCGGCTATGCGGATGGTGCTCTGCTGGGAATTCGTGGGCTGGATGAGGATGAGGTGGCATGTGCGGCGTGTATGACATGGGCCTGACCTGATTACCTGGCTCCGAAAATCGGTCTTGCATTCGAGTGCAAAAACCCGAGTACAGCTGACCGGCAAGTGTGCAGGCGCTGTGCCCGGGCTTTTTTAAGAGCCAGATACCCGAATACGGGGAGGAGTAAGAGGCATGAAGCCTGAATCAGAATGTGAAAAGTGTTGGCTCAGGTATAGCAGTTATTGCATGGGATGCAATAACTGGGCCGTAGGAATCGGGATTATAAGGAAGGATGAAATAGAATGAAAAACAAAGTGAGTATTCTGGCATGGATTGCTTTGGCAGTACCGGTGTTTCTTTTCGTCTATGTTCTTTATCTTTCGGTTGCTGGAAATTTCAACACCCACACCGCGATCATGACTGTGACCGACAAAGAGCGGGTGAACAAGGATGATACATCCTACTATCTGGTGTTCGGGAAAGACCCGGACGGCCAGACAGTAGTCTACAAGAACACTGACAACATCCTGCGCGGCAAGTGGAATTCCTCCGAAATGCAGGGGGAGCTGGAGGTGGGGAGTACCTATCAGGTGAATCTGGTCGGATACCGTGTTCCGCTGCTGAGCTGGTACGAAAACATACTCAAGGCCGAAGAAGTCGAGGTGAAAGAAAGTGAAGAGCAGTAAACACCGCCACGACGGTGGGGCCTACCGTCGGTGCAAGACGATGATCACCGCACATGCCAAGCAGGGAAAAGACCGGAGCAAGGCCCGCCGGCGCCAGAGGGAGAAGAAGAGTGTGCCGGAAAGAGAAAAGAACCTTCCCCTGCAGTCTGAAACTGCAGGGACAGACAAGGAAAACAGATAGGAGGGAACCAGGTATGGAACTCAAGGACACCATCAACATGATGACCAGTGCAGACTACAAGGACCGGTTCAGGGCGGAATACTGGCAGCTGAAAATCCGGTTGGAGAAGCTGCGCAGAATGATCACCAAATATCAGGCGGGTACACTTGGCTTTACCCCGGCCTGCAGCCTGGAACTGCTGAAAGAGCAGGTGGAACCCATGCAGCTGTATCTGGATGTGCTGGAAGTCCGCGCCGAAATTGAAGGGGTGCAGCTGTAAAGGAGAAAAAATGAAATACAGAAAGAAACCTGTTACGGTAGAGGCAGTCGTATGGACGGGTAAAAATCTGGAAGAATTGAAGCAGTTCGCAGGTGGATTTCTTGAATATGAAGTTCTGGACGACATGTGCGAGGATGTAAAAAGTCCAATAACGGCAAAGCTGAAAATCAAGACGCTTGAGGGAGTTCACCATGCAAGCATTGGTGATTACATCATAAAAGGAGTTAATGGTGAATTCTACCCATGCAAGCCGGATATTTTTCGAAAAACCTATGAATTGGCAGAATAATGAAGACGACGAAAATGTATGCACAGGCCGGCCTGGCAATAGCGATCGAAGAATATGAGAGAAGACACTCGGGAAAGAGGCCGGCAAAAATTTTTGTTTCGGAGGAAATGTTTGAAGACATGGTGAAAGAGGCGCGAGCGCTTATTGCCTTTCAGTACGAAAATCCGCCTGATAAATTCTATGGAATCCCGATCGTGCGTTACGGGAACACGGGAAAAGCCGAGTATTATCTTTCTGACGAGGAGGAAGAAACAAAGTGAGCAGCAATGATTTCATTAACCTGTGCAAGGAAAAGGTTGCAGAGTATTTCAATGAGAAAAAGGAGAAGACTGACAAAACCCCGCAGATGCGGCCGGAGGATGTGTTTGTGGTCTGGAGCTGCAAGACGCTGCAAAACAACAAGGCCCTCCTCTCCACGCCGGTCTCCGACGGCATGTACTACGAAGTCACCTACAACGGAGACAAGAACGAGCTCTACTTCGATGCCTACAAGAAGTGGGAAAACCGCTCTTTCAAGGTTTGAGGAATCCACATGGCCTTCACCGAAAAAGACCTGCAGCGCTTCGGCCCGGCAGCACAAGCCCAGATCCGCCGCGAACTGGCCCGGCGGGAGGCCGAACAAAAGGCACGCCGGGTCAAAGAGAAAGCCGCAGCCGGGCCGAAGATGCCCCAGCCGGGCAGCAACCTGGAACAGCAGTATTACACCACCGTGATCTGGCCCCGGATGCTGGCCGGTCAGGTGGTCAGCTGCGAGCTGCAGAAACGCTTTGAACTCTACCCGGCGGATACCTACTGCGGCGTCCACCTGCCCGCCGCCCACTATACGCCCGACTTCTTTGTGACCTACACCAACGGCCTGGTGGAGGCCATCGAGGTGAAGCACGCCGCCATCCGCCGCCTGCAGCGGGACTACATCTACCGCCGCCGGCTGTTTATCGAACTCTACGCCCGCCCCAACGGGTGGAAGTTCACCGAGTATATACAAAAGGAATGAAGGAAATGACTTACAGGAAGTTCCTGGAAAACAAAATTGACATTGCCCCACTGAGTGGCATTGAGGTAGCGGAATCCGAACTGAACCCCGCTTTGAAACCCCATCAGAAAGTGAGCGTACTCTGGGCACTGCGGGGCGGCCGCCGCGGGATTTTCGCCCGGTTTGGGCTGGGAAAGAGTGTGATGCAGCTGGAGTGGTGCCGCATCCTGCAGGTACATGAGGGAGGTCAAACGCTGATTGTCATGCCGCTGAATGTGCTGCCGGAGTTCCGGGCTGATGCGGTAAACATTCTGGGCATGGATCCTCCGCCGTATTGCCGTACTATGGCGGAAGTGAAGGCATGTTCCGCGCCAATCGTGCTGACCAACTACGAGCGGGTGCGGGACGGGGACATCGACCCCCGGGCCTTCACCGCCGTGAGCCTGGACGAAGCTGCCACCCTGCGCAGCTTCGGCAGCAAGACCTACCAGGAATTCATGCGCAAGTTCAAGGGAGTGCGCTACAAGCTGACCAACACGGCTACCCCCAGCCCCAACCGCTATAAGGAGCTGATCCACTACGCCGGGTTCCTGGAAGTCATGGACACCGGCCAGGCCCTGACCCGGTTTTTCAAGCGGGACAGCACCAAGGCCAACAACCTGACCCTGTACCCGGGCAGGGAGCGGGAATTCTGGATCTGGTGTGCATCCTGGGGGCTGTTTCTGCAAAAGCCCTCAGACCTGGGATTTTCGGACGAAGGGTACAGCCTGCCGCCCCTGGACATTCAATACCATAAGCTGCACAGCGCGGACCGACCGGCAGAGTTTGACCCGGATGGACAGCTAAAGCTGGGCCATGATGCCGCCATGGGGCTGGCCGATGCCGCACGGGAAAAGCGGGACAGCATTGCCATCCGCGCTGCAGAAACCGCCAGGATCGTAAACCAGAGCCCGGATGACCACTTTGTGATCTGGCACGACCTGGAAGAGGAACGCCGGGCACTGAAGCGGGCCATCCCGGAACTGGTGGACATTTACGGGAGCATGGATCTGGAAACCAGAGAACAGCGGGTCATGGACTTTGCCCATGGCCGTACACGGCTCTTCGGAACCAAGAAAAGCCTGTCAGGATCCGGCTGCAACTTTCAGCGGTATTGTCACCGGGCCATCTTCATGGGCATTGATTATGAATTCAACGATTTTATTCAGGCTGTCCACCGCATCTACCGCTTTTTACAGACCGATCCGGTGGTCATTGACATTTTGTACATGGACACCGAAGGGGAGATCCTGCTAGCCTTGCAGCGGAAGTGGAAACAGTACGATGAGCTGACCGCCCGGATGGAAGAAATCATCCGGGAATACGGCCTTGGAAGTCTGGCACTGGAAAGCCTGAAACGAACGATAGGATGTGAGCGCGTGGAAGTGAAAGGCAAGAACTATACCGCCGTCAACAATGATTGCGTGGAAGAGGTGCGAACCTGGCCGGACAACAGCATCGACCTGTATGTGACCAGCATTCCCTTCGGAAACCATTATGAGTACAGCCCCAGCTATAACGACTTTGGCCACAACCCGGATGATGAAGAGTTCTTCAAACAGATGGACTACCTGACACCCCAGTTGCTTCGCACGCTCAAACCCGGGCGGGTGGCAGCCATCCATGTGAAAGACCGGGTGCAGTTCGGCAACGTCACCGGTATGGGGATGCCCACTATGGAGCCTTTCCACGCCGACTGCATCGCCCACTTCATCCGCCACGGGTTTGCCTACTTCGGCATGATTACGGTGGTGACCGACGTAGTGAGGGAGAATAACCAGACCTACCGCCTGGGCTGGACTGAGCAGTGCAAGGACGGCACCAAGATGGGGGTGGGCTGCCCGGAATATATTTTGCTGTTCCGCAAGCTGCCCACCGACCACAGCAAGGGCTATGCCGATGTGCGGGTGAGCAAGGACAAGGCAGACTACACCCGGGCCCGCTGGCAGATCGATGCCCATGGGTTCTGGCGGTCCAGCGGGGACAGGCCATTCACCCGGGCGGAACTGGAGCGGGTACCGGTATCCCGCCTGCAAAGCGTTTACCGCAAGTACAGCCGTGGTACGGTGTACGACTACGCTGAGCATGTGCGTCTGGCCGAAGAACTGGACAAGGACGGCCGCCTGCCCTCCACTTTCATGGTAGTGGCGCCGGGCAGCTGGGACATGGCCGTGTGGGATGACATCAATCGGATGCGCACTCTGAACACTTCCCAGAGCCGCCGGCGGCAGCAGATGCACGTTTGCCCGCTACAGCTGGATATTGTGGAACGGCTGATTGAACGATATTCCAACCCTGGGGAACTGGTGGCCGACCCTTTTGCGGGCTTGTTCACGGTGCCCTATGTGGCCCTGAAGATGGGCCGCAAGGGCAAGGGCGTGGAGCTGAACCTGGACTATTTCCGGGACGGTGTGGGCTACTGTGAAGCCGCCGAAGCCGAGCAAGAGGCCCCGACACTGTTTGACCTGATGGGAGAAACGGAGGAGAAGCAGGCATGAAAACCGTCCGGCAGATCATGGCCGAGACCAACGCTCTGGACAATGTGGCGCTGATGAAGCAGATGATGGCCTGGCCCTATGAGCGAAAGGTCCGCCACGCCGAGGAAGTGGCCCGGGCCTTCTGGCAGCGCAACACCGAGGAAGGCCGGAACCTGCATGTGTCGGTGGGCGGCCTGGATTCCATCACCCTCCATTACTTCCTGCAGGAGATCGGTGTGTTGGTGCCCTGCATCAGCTGTTCCACCCTGGAGCAGAAGGGGGTGCAGAAGGTTCACCACAGAATCCGGGAAGAAATGGAGGAGGAATACGCCGAGTGGGAACACGACCACGGCGCTTTGACCCAGGCAGAGATCGACTCCATCCCGGACCCCGCCCGGCGGGACACCGAGCAGAAACTGCTGGAAGGGATTCCACCAAAACCGGCCATGTACTTTTTGCCGCCTCTCAAACCGAAGGTGCAGGTCATCCGGGAGTTCGGCTGGCCGGTGCTCTCAAAGGAGATCGCGGGAAAGATTGCGCTGCTCCAGAATCCCACCAGCGACAACGCCACGGTGCGCCATGCCATCATCACCGGTGAGACAGGGGAGTACGGCGGCTGGCAGACCGAGAGCCGGATGCAGCTTTCCCGCCGGTGGCTGTCCAAGTTTGGCGGCGCCGATGAGGAAGGGGCGGCCTTGGGATATGAGGCGGCCCCCTTCAAGGTGTCCGACCGGTGCTGCTACTACCTCAAGGAAAAGCCCTGCGATGACTGGGCCAAGGCCCACAACAGCGTGCCCTACCTGGGTCTGATGGCCAGTGAGGGTGGCCGCCGCCAGAAAAGCCTGATGATGCACGGTTGCAATTACTGGGGCAAAAGCACCATCCGCAGCGCCCCCTTCGCCATCTTTGACCGGCAGGATCTGCTGCAGCTGGTCCTGGATTTGAAAGTGCCGGTGCCCGAGGAATACGGCGAGATCCAGCGCGGCCCCGGAGGGGTGCTGCGCACCACCCTGGCCCAGCGCACCGGATGCACCATGTGCGGCTTCGGCATCCACATGGAAAAGCGCCCCAACCGTTTTGACCGGCTGCGGGACCAGAACCCAAGGGAGTGGGACTTCTGGATGAACCACGTCTGCCAGGATGCAGACGGCAGCTGGTACGGTTGGGGGCGGGTGCTGGACTATATCGGGGTAGAATGGCGAAACGCCCCCGGTCAGGTGCTGGGGCAGATCAGCATGGAAGAGGTGTCGGGATGAAACAGACTGATTTCGAAAACGCGCAGCTGTCTTTTACAGAAGAAATCACAGTGGATGGATTCTGTGGCGGTGGTGGTTGGAGTACCGGATTCGAACTGGCCACCGGTCGCCCCGTGGACATCGGCATCAACCATGATGCTGCCGCTATCGCCATGCACAGGAAAAACCACCCCTTCACCCGCCATTACAACGAAAACATATGGGAGGTGGATCCGCGCAAAGCCTGTGCCGGGCATCCGGTGGGATGGGCACATTTTTCGCCGGACTGCAAACATTTTTCCAGGGCAAAAGGCGGCAAGCCGGTCAGTAAAAAAATCCGCGGGCTGGCTTGGGTGGTACTCAAGTGGGCAGGGACGGTACACCCACGGATTATCAGCATGGAGAATGTGACAGAGTTCACCACATGGGGGCCTCTTGTGGCGGCTCGTGACAAAACCACCGGTCGGGTACTGAAGCAGGACGGAAGTGTGGCGGCCCCCGGGGAACGGGTGCCGGTGCAAGAACAGAAGATGGTGCCAGACAAGCGCCGGGCAGGAAAGACATTCCGACGGTTTGTGAGGGAACTTCGTTCCATGGGATACGTGGTGGAGTGGCGGGAACTGACCGCCTGTGATTACGGAGCACCAACCACCAGGAAACGGTTTTTCTTGCTGGCCCGTCGGGATGGACTGCCTATTGTCTGGCCGGAACCGACACATGGAGACCCTAAAAGCGAAGAAGTGAAGAGCGGGAAGCGCCTTCCCTGGCATACAGCAGCTGAAATCATCGACTGGTCAAAGCCTTGTCCTTCCATTTTTGAGAGGAAGAAGCCACTGGCGGAAAACACGCTGCGCCGAATCGCCAGGGGAATCCGAAAATTTGTTCTGGATAATCCGGAACCGTTCATTGTCCAAGTGAATCACGGAGGTGAAAGTTTCCGTGGTCAGAACGTCGGCACCCCTCTCCCAACTATAACTGCACGCCACGGGTTTGGAGTGGTGGCGCCTACATTGATTCAGTATCATACCGAACAAAACGAGCAGGAGCACCATGGCCAGAGTATAGATTGGCCGCTGCAAACGGTGGATGCTTCCAACCGGTACGGTCTGGCAGCCGCCATGGTGGTGCAGCTGAACAATAACTGCATCGGACAGGACGTGCTGGAGCCGCTGCACACTGTAACGGCTGGTGCCGGCCACTTTGCAGACGTTCGGGCGTTTCTGATCAAATACTACGGAGACGGCAGAGCACACAGCGTGGACATGCCGCTGGATACCATCACCACAAGAGACAGGTTCGGTCTGGTGACCATACGGGGCACTAAGTATCAGATCGTGGATATCGGGCTGCGGATGCTGGAACCGCGGGAACTGTACAGCGCCCAGGGATTTCCGCCGGACTATGAGATCGAAACGGACTGCGACGGAAAAGCCTATCCGAAAAAGGAGCAGGTGGCCAGATGCGGAAATGCTGTACCGCCACCGTTCGCCACAGCCCTGGCCAGAGCCAATGCTCCGGAGTGGTGTGAAGGCAAAAAAATAGCCACAATGGCCGAGTGGATTGACCATGTAGCAGTGTAAAAGGTAGGAAGGAAAGTGCCATGAAGCTGTTTTCACGCGCGGAATACAGGCGGAATATTCCGTCCGGTGGAATTGCGGAGCGGGATTTGAAAGCCATGGACGGCCAGATGGTGGTGGACGGTGCTGTCATCTACATAGACGAAAATGGACGGAACCATGAGAGGCCGGTCAAGGACGAGTGGTGCGAGCAGATCGGTCCTCTGGCGGAAAGTGCAATACGGGTCATGTTCCGTTGGCTGAAAGAGGCCCGGCGGGAAAACGCTGCGCTTTTGAAACAGAATCTGGAGCTGCGAGAAGCATGTCTGCAGCTGATGGAGAATTCTGTGAATCCGAAAATGACAGCGTGAAAGAATAAGCGCACATATAAAAAGGAAGGTAAGCAGGCGGTGGCCTGTTTGCCGGCCTTGTATGAGGTATTATCTTCTCAACGAAAGGAAAGGCAAAATGGGAGTGAGCCGCAGAGAGCTTCGGACAGTGTGTTCGTCTGTGTATCAGGAAGTAGACATTGTGCCGCTGCGGGAGGAGATCCGAGAAAGATCGGAGAAGATCCGTACATCTGCTGAAAAGCAGAAAAAGGCAAATGAGAAAAATGCCCGGCGGAATTTCTGCCGTCTGGTAGCTGCCAACTTTGTGAAACCGGGAGTCCTCCTTGTGGATCCGACGTATGAAGGAGGCAAGGAACCGGCGAGCTTTGAAGATGCGGACCGGAACCTGGTGAACTATCTGCGCCGCATTGCATGGGCATGCAAGAAGAAGAAGCTGCCTGCTCCGAAGTACGTTGCGGTGACTGAGGGCGGAAACCAGGAGACCGGAGAAGAAGCCAAGCGGTTGCATCACCACATCATCCTGTATGCTCCGGGTCTGACGAGAGATGAGGTGGAAGAACTGTGGAAGACCGGGAGAGGAAAAAAGGCGCACAGTCTGGGAAGAATCAACACCCGGAAGGCGCAGCCCATTGAAGGAAACCTGAATGAGCGGGCGGCCTATATGCTGAAAGCGCCAAAGCATAAACGGCGCTGGCACCAGAGTCTGGGGCTCAAAAAGCCGGAGACAAAGAAAAATGACAACAGATACAGTGCCAGGCAGATCGAGCAATGGGTAAGGGACGGCCGTGCTTTTGACCGTGCCTTCTGGCAGAAAAAATATCCGTCCTGGAATATCGCGGAAATCTCCGTGGAGTACAACGACATCGAGTCCATGCACTACATACGAATGCGAATGTGGAGGGAAAAAAGCCCATGGGGAAAATGAATCCGTGCTACAAATGCCCAATGAGAACACAAACCTGTCACAGCTCATGCCCTGACTATGCCGAAAGTGTTGAAGTCGGAAGAGCCGCATCAAGGGCCAGGATGGTGCTCCAAGGAGGTGAACAGGCGGACGTGGAAAGGGGAAAGAAAATCAAAAATGATGTACGGCTGCGTGGCCTTGCAGGGAACAGGAGGCGCAGTAAATGAAAAAGCGACCAAAAAGCGCCCGATGCAAAAATTGTGGTGCAAGATACAAGGTGGCCGGAACAGGAAAAGTGCCTGATCTGTGCCCAGCATGCCGGCGTGAACGTCAGCTGGAAAACCTGAGAGCGAGAAAACAAAAACAGGAAAGGAAAAAACCAAGGAGCCGGCGCAAAGTGAAGGATGCCGACCCCTTGACCCTCTATGTCCGAAAGGTTGAACAGGAAAATCAAAAAAGAAAGGCGAAGGGGCTTCGACCTCTGAGCTATGGAGAATATGTTCTGGCGTTTGAAAAAAGACGCTGAGTTATCCCCCCCAATGTGTAAGGCAGGCTTACATGTTGGGGGATTTTTTTGCGAAACTTCGCCAGTGAGAATAAATAAATATTCTCGCGCGTGCGCGCGGGTACCTTTGGATGGGAATTAGCGTACCCAAAAAAGTGTGATATAATACCCTGCTTACCAAGGAGGAGGGAACTGTGAGGTATCACGACAATACCGTAAAGGGTACCCGGCGCGGGAAAAAATGGCCGGAGGATGTACGGACGGCAGCGCTGTGCGACCTGCTGGTACATAACAATCTTTCGGATGTTGCCCGGCGGTATAACGTCCCGGAGAGCACGTTGCGAAGCTGGCAAGCCCAGGCCCGGCGGGCAGGTAAAAGCGAAAAAAGCCTGTTTGAGCAGGCCCGCGCCAATGCGATTCAGGCAGTAGCGCACAAAGCCGCATCGGCTGCCGTGAACAGCGTGGAGTACATGCGGCGCCGCCTGGAACAAAATGCAGGGGATGCAGAAATTTATGAGTATTGTCGTAAACGATTGGACGAGTTAGACGGCCTGATATCCTATGACGGCCCGGAAGATCCTGCGTGTAAAGCACTGGGGCCGGTTCGTGAGATTGAACCTGAGAAGCCAGGAGAGCGTGATATGCTGGAACGCATGATGGCCAGACACAAGCCGATGAGTGATTTCGGCGTGACAAATTATACCCGCACTCTGGTGAGCGTGACCAAAAACGCGGACGGAATGCTGGAGGACACGGCAGAAGGCGATGTGCTGCAGCTGGAGCTTCTGGGGGATGAGGAGATGATGGGGTGACTACGCTGACAATCGGGAAACCAAACCCAAAGCAAAAGGAATTCTTCCTCGCCAGAAAGCGATATGTGGGATATGGCGGCGCCCGCGGAGGTGGGAAAAGCTGGGCAATTCGTGCCAAGGCGACCATGCTGGCGCTGAAATATCCAGGAATCCGATGCCTGGTATTGCGGCGTACATATCCGGAATTATATGAGAACTTTGTACAGCCGATGGCAATGGAAATTGCTCCGGCAATCAGGGATAAATTTTGCCGGTACAAGAAGGACGAGAAGGCATTCTGCTGGAAAAACGGAAGCCGCATCGTCCTGGGATACTGCGATAACGACAGTGATATCCTGCGGTATCAGGGCATTGAGTACGACGTCATTTTCCTGGACGAGGCGACCCAGTGGCCGGAAAGCTGGTATCAGATACTGACGGCCTGCCTTCGCGGCGCCAACGAGAAGCCGAAACGCTTTTATCTGACCTGCAACCCCGGCGGAATCGGACACACCTGGGTGAAGCGTCTTTTTATTGACCGGGATTACAAACCGGAGGAAGATCCGGAGGACTACTGCTTCATCCAGGCGAAGGTCTGGGACAATGCCGTGCTGATGGAAAAGGACCCCGGGTATCTGAAGAGGCTGCAGGCTTTGCCGGAGAAAATCCGCAAGGGCTGGCTTGACGGGGAGTGGGACCTTTTCGACGGGCAGTATTTTGGGGAGTTCAAGCGCGAAAAGCATGTTGTGGAGCCTTTCCAGCTGCCGGAATGGTGGAGGCGGTACGTCACCATGGACTACGGCCTCGACATGCTGGCGGTCTACTGGATCGCCTTGGACGAAAAAGGAGAAGGCTTTGTATACCGGGAGCTGTATGAAGGCCGGGACAACCAAAAGGGCGCTGATGGCCGCGGCCATATTATCAGCTCCGCCGCTGCCAGAATCCTGCAGATGACGCCGTCATGCGAAAAGGTGGAAGCCTGGCTGGCACCGCCGGACCTGTGGAACCGGAACCGAGACACCGGGCGCAGCACGGCGGAAATATTCGCGGAATACGGAATCCAGCTGACAAAGACAAGCAATGACCGCATAGCCGGATGGAGAGCAACCCGTGAATGGTTGGCTGACATAGAGGACGAGCAGGGAGGAAAGCACCCGAAGCTGCGGATCTTCTCCACCTGTCAGAATCTGATTCGCACGCTGCCGGCGCTGCAGTTCGACGAAAAGAACCCGGAGGATGTGGCGA
>DXNX01000038.1 GCA_019413245.1 Oscillospiraceae bacterium | reverse complement strand
CGGTGGGGCGGGGGCTGGGCGAAGCCTCCGTCCTGGCCGGGGACTGCTGCGGGGTGGTGCAGCGCCGCGGTTCCGGGCTGGTGCTGACCGGCCTGCCCCGGCACAGCGGCCTGGAACCGGGGACCGTGGCGGCCACCGCCGACGGAGTGTGGGTGGGCACTCTGGCCGAAGCCCCCACTGCCGACGCCACCGGGCTGACCGAACAGGCTCCCTTGCAGGACACGGGCAGCACGGCGGGAGAGGTATTTTTTGTGCCGGGCGGGTAAGGTTGCATTCCTGACACCCGCTGTGTATAATAACTGGCGGAAGGCTGGGTGAGAATCATGAGCAAACGGCGCAGAACGACGCCAAGCAAAAAAAGACTGACCGCACTGCTGGTGGTGTGCGGGGCGGTGTTCGTGTTGTTTGCGGTGCGGCTTTTCTGGATGCAGTTCGTGATGGCCGACCATTACGCCCAGAAGGTGGCCGAAGCCGGCCAGACCAGTTACAGCGTGGACCTGCCCGCGGCGCGGGGGGACATCGTGGACCGGAACGGCGCGGTGCTGGCCCGGGACGATACGGTGTACGACCTGAATCTTTGTCTTCCGGCACCGGAAGGCACCGACTTACAGCAGACATTGACGATTCTGCGGGACTATCAACTGACCGACGAAAGCGGCGAGGATGTGGAAACACAACTCGCCGCCTTTTTTTCTGCCGCCAGCGCCGGGGAGCTGACCGTGGCCGCAGGACTGGACGGTGCCCAGGCAGCCGCCCTGTATGCCGCCGGTCTGCCCCAGAGCGGGGCGGTGCGGCTGGTAGCCCGGGGGACCCGGACCTGGCCGGACGGGACCCTGCTGCCCCACGCCCTGGGGGATACCGGGCCTATCACCGCCGAACAGTGGCAGGCCGGGGACTACGCTCTGCGGGAGGCCGGGGTGGCCATGAACGCCGAGATCGGCCAGGGCGGTCTGGAGCAGGTGTATGACGCCCTGCTGCGGGGACAGAGCGGGCGTATCCGGGTATCGGCAGGGTTTGACGGCACCCGCACCGAGACCCTGGCCGAGCCCCCGCAGCCGGGCGCCACGCTGGTCCTGGCCCTGGACAGTGCGCTGCAAAAGACGGTGCAGGCGGCACTGCGGGACCGTATCCAGACTTTGCAGACCACCGCCGGGACGGGGGCCGGCCGGGAATGCAATGCCGGGGCCGCCGTGGTGGTGGATGTGACCGACGGCGGCGTGCTGGCGGCAGCCAGCTGGCCCGGTTATGACCTGAACACCTGGCGCAGCGACTATGCCGCCCTGGCGGCGGACAACGGCGCTCCCCTGCTGGACCGGGTCTGTGCCGGGCTGTATGCGCCGGGGTCGGCGTTCAAGCCCGCCGTGGCGGCCAGTGCCCTGGCGGCGGGGCTCATTACGGTACAGGACACGGTGAACTGTACCGGGCGGTATCTGTATTACAGCGGCTACCAGCCCGGGTGCCTGCAGCTGGGGCACAGCGGCCCGGTCAGCCTGCTGACGGCCTTACAGCACAGCTGCAACATCTATTTTTATGACGTGGGCCGTCGGCTGGGGGTGGATGCCTTTTCCGCCACCGCTCAGCTGCTGGGACTGGCCGCCGACACCGGTGCCGAGCTGCCCGCCGCAGCCGGGCGGCTGACCTGGACTTCCGACGAGAACTACCAGGACGAGCTGGCCCTGCAGGCAGCCATCGGCCAGGGCAACACCGCCGTGACGCCCCTGCAGCTGGCGGCCTACGCGGCGGCGCTGGCCGACAACGGACAGCGTCCCGCCCTGCATTTTGCCGACCGGGCCGTGGATGCCGCCGGGCAGACCGTCTGGCAGTTCGAGCCTTACACCATAGCCGAAGCCCCGGGTGGCGAGGCGGTGTTTTCCCCCATCCGGGAGGGCATGGTGCGCATGTCCCAGACCCTTTCGGCCCTGCGGGAAGCCCCGGTGACCATGGCCTGCAAAACCGGCAGCCCCCAGCGGCCCGAGCGCATGGCGGGCGGCAGCTACTACACCAACTCGGTGCTCATCGGGTACTTCCCGGCCGAGTCGCCCCGTTATGCGGTGGCTGTTGTGCTGGAATACGGGGGCGGCGGTGCCAATGCAGCCCCCATCATGCGGGCCATTGCGGACGCTTTATATGGGTAAAGTGCAACAAACAGAATCCATCATTTTGTACAAAAGTTAACGCGCCGCCGTGCAGAAGCAGGGCGGCGCGCCGTGATTGTGTGCAAAAAAACTGTCCAATTTTTATCAAAAAAACAGTTGTCGGGGGTCTTGTCTTGTGCTAGAATAATAAAGGATACCCCCATGTATAGTGAAATACTGACCTATACAGGGGAAGGTGTCCGCTGCATCATTTCCACAAAAACGACCGGAGGCCCGCTGACGTGAACGCACAAACCATCATGATCTGTTCCGGCAAGGGCGGGACCGGCAAAAGCACGACCTCTGTCCTGTTGGGCGCCGAGCTGGCGCGGCAGGGACGGCGGGTACTGCTGATCGAGCTGGATTCCGGCCTGCGCAGCGTGGACCTGATCGCAGGCGTATACGGCAAGACCGTGTACGATATTGAGGACGTGCTGTGCGGCCGCTGCCAGGGCGATAAGGCCATTGTGCAGAGCCCCATCTATCCGGGGCTTTCGGTCATCAGTGCGCCGTATGAGGGCGGCGAGGTCCGCCCTGCGCCGCTGGCCTCCCTGATTCTGGCCATGCGCGGCTACTTTGATTTTATCCTGTTTGATACCGCCGCGGGCATGGGGGCACCGTTCCAGGCTGCCGCCCAGCTGGCGGAACAGGCCTTGATCGTATTGACGCCCGACCCGGTGGCTCTGCGCGACGGGCGCATCGTGGCCGATGCCCTGATTGCCGCAGGCCATCCCCAGGACAATGTACGCCTGGTCATGAACCGGGTGACCCACCGCAGTTTTGCCCGCGGGGCACCGGTGTTTGACCTGGATGAGTGCATCGACACGGTGGGTGTGCGGTTGCTGGCCGTGATTCCCGAAAGCCGGGAACTGCAGCTGGCCGGGGCCCAGGGCGAGGCATTGCCCGAGGGCTGTGCCGCCCAGAAGGCCGGGGCCGCCATGGCGGGCCGGATCCTGGGGAAGCGGATTCCATTGACCTATACCGGCTGACCGCCTTTCGGGCGGGTCACCGTATGATACTGATAAGTTGTTCATCATGCCGTCGGCATGAGGGAAGCGGGGTTTTTTATGACGATTGCATTGGTTGCACATGATGCCAAAAAGGAACTGATGGTCCAGTTCTGCATTGCCTACCGCAGTATTCTGGCATCGCACCGTCTGATCGCCACCGGCACCACCGGCCGGCTGGTTTCCGAAGCCACCGGGTTGGAGGTACAGCGCTTTATGCCGGGCGAACACGGCGGCGACCAGCAGATCGCGGCGCGCATTGCCTGCGATGAAGTGGACATGCTGCTTTTCTTCCGCGACCCCATCACCGCCAAACCCGGCGAGCCCAACGAGATGAACCTGCTGCGTCTGTGCGACGTGCACAACATTCCGGTGGCCACCAATATCGCCACCGCCGAGGTGCTGATCCATGGCCTGGAACACGGCGACCTGGACTGGCGCACCATCCTGAACCCGTAATTCCCCTGTATAGGAAAAATAAGAGAATGAAAAACCCTCCCCGGTTTTGGTTCCGGGGAGGGTTTGTTGTTATCTTGTCTGCTTTACAGGCTTTCGATCATGGTTTCCACAATGGCGGTAGCGGTGCGCACATACTCGGCAATGCTGAAATCCCGCACCACCAGCACTTCGTAACCGTCCTCGTCGGCGTTGTCGCTCATGGCACGCAGGATCACGCAGGGCACGCCGTTGCGCGCCGCGATCTGGGATACCGCCGCGCCTTCCATCTCCACGCAGTCGGGATGGCACTTTTCCTCAATGAGACGCTTGGTTTCGGCATCGCCCACAAAGGTATCGCCGGTGGCGATCTTGCCCGCAATGGCCTTGACGCCGCAGCGCTCGCAGGCCTCCATGGCCGCGTTCACCAGGGTTTCATCTCCGGGGAACTCCTGCAGGAAGGGGGCGCTCTGGCAGATCATATCGTTCTGGGCGTCGTGGTAAACCACCGTGCGGCCCACGCACACATCCCCGATGCCGATCTTGCTGGTCATGTTGCCCGCAATGCCGGAGAAGATGATCTTATCCGCGCCGTAGCGGCCGGCCAGCACCTGGGTGGTGGCGGCGGCGTTGGCCTTGCCCATGCCGGCACAGCACACGACCACCTGCTTGCCTGCCAGATTTCCGCGGTAGTACTCCACCCCGGCGTAGGTCTCTTTCTGCACGTCGGACAGCTTTTCACACAGCTGCGCCACTTCCTCGGGCATAGCACCCATAATGCCGATCACCATTGTGCGTTTTTCCTCCTTATCAGACATTGAACAGGAACTCGATGATGTCGCCGTCCTGCACCACATATTCCTTGCCTTCGGTGCGCTGCTGGCCCTTGGCCTTGACGGCGGCATAATCGAAGTTGTTTTCGGCCAGCTCATTGTAGCTGATGACCTGGGCGCGGATGAAGCCGCGCTCGAAATCGGAGTGGATCTTGCCGGCAGCCTGGGGTGCCTTGGTGCCCGCCTTGATGGTCCAGGCGCGGCATTCCTTCTTGCCGTCGGTCAAAAAGCTGATGAGGCCCAGCAGCTTGTAGCTGGCCTTGATCAGGTTGTCCAGGCCGGTGGCTTCAATGCCCATCTCCTGCAGGAACGCCAGCTTCTCCTCGGGGGTGGAATCTGCGATGTCCTCCTCGGTCTTGGCGCAGATGGGCATGGCCTGGGCGCCCTCGGCCTCGGCCCGGGCCACCACCAGCGGGTAGTAGGGGTTGGAATCCAGACCACCCAGCAGGTCATCCTCGCCCACGTTGCAGGCGTAAATCACCGGCTTGGCAGACAGCAGGCCCAGCTCCTTGCGGGCGGCCAGCTGGGCAGTGTCCTCGTCATCAAAGGCAAAGGTGCGGGCAGGCTGACCGGCTTCCAGATGGGCGGCCAGGTCGGCCAGCCAGGCAGCTTCGGCCGCAGCGGCCTTGTTACCGGTCTTGGCGGCCTTCTGCTGGCGGCCCAGACGGTTGTTGACCATTTCCAGGTCGGAGAGGATCAGTTCCAGGTCGATGGCGTCGATGTCCCGGATGGGGTCCACGCTCTCAGGCTTGTTCACGTCCTCCACCACATGCACGATGTTGTCATCGTCAAAGCAGCGGACCACATGTACCAGGGCGTCGCATTCCCGGATATGGCCCAGGAACTTGTTGCCCAGGCCGGCGCCGGACGCCGCGCCCTTGACCAGGCCGGCGATGTCGACGAACTCCACGGTAGCGGGGGTCTTTTTATCGGTCTTCCAGATCTCGGCCAGCTTGTCCAGGCGGGGGTCCGGCACGGCCACGATGCCGGAGTTCGGCTCGATGGTGCAGAAGGGATAGTTGGCCGCCTGTGCGTTGCGGGTGGAGGTGATGGCGTTGAACAGAGTGGACTTGCCCACATTGGGCAGGCCGACGATACCGAGTTTCATATTACGATTCGCTCCTTTGGCGTACTACTGCATTTTATACCAGTGTTTATTATACACGTCCCGGCCCCAACAGGCAAGGGCCGGGGCAGCAAAAAGCGGCGGGGCTCCTGCCCGCCGCCTGTTCTGTCTTTCGGGGAAAGCTGCCTCACGGCATCTCCTCGTCCGCATCCTCATCGGTCATGAATTCCCGGCTGCTCACCCGCTTGGCCTGGCGCTCTGCCTCGATCATATCGGAGAGCTGTTCCTTCACTTCTTCCGCATGGGGAATCCACCGGATCTCAAATTCCGGGGTAGATTTATCCGCCGAGCAGCAGTGGATGGTGCCCAGGCCGAACAGCCGCTCCCACAAAGAGCGCTGCAGCGTCACGTCCATGATGCGGTACAGGCGGATCTCTTCCTCCTTGGTATTCAGGATACCGCTGCGGATGAGCAGTTTTTCCGGGGTCAGGTGGTAGGTGGTAAAGGTAAACGGCAGACCGAAGGCAATGCGCTTGCGGTCCTGCCAGACAAAGTTCTGGGACATTTTGTATCGCTCCTTTCCTGTGCGTGGGGCGGATTCTTTGGGTCCAGTATACCATATGCCTCCCTTTTGCGGAAGGGCACAGCCAAAACTTTGCCGTTTCCTTTGCCAAAACGGGGAAAAAATTGTGGTTTCTTCTTTATTTTTCAACATTTGCCCCGTATAATAAAATCATATTATGTTTGGGAGGGTATTCCGGAATGGCAAATGAGAAAATTCTTGTCGTGGACGACGATAAAAATATTTGCGAACTGCTGCGGCTGTATCTGGTCAAGGAGGGCTTTGCGGTGACGCTGGCCTATGATGGCAAGACAGCCCTGCAGGAATTTGATAAAATTCATCCCGACATGGTCCTGCTGGACGTGATGATGCCGGATATGGACGGCTGGGAAGTCTGCCGCCGCATCCGCCAGGAGCACAAGACCCCCATCATCATGCTGACCGCCAAAGGCGAAATTTACGATAAGGTGCTGGGCCTGGAGCTGGGCGCCGACGACTACATCGTCAAGCCCTTTGAGACCAAGGAGGTCACCGCCCGCATCAAGGCAGTGCTGCGCCGCTGCGCTGCCCCCGACGAGGAAGACAAGGGCGTGTACAGCTTCGACAATCTGCACCTGGACATGAACCGGTACGAGCTGAAGGTCAAGGGCAAGGTGGTGGACGCACCGCCCAAGGAACTGGAACTGCTGGCCTGCCTGGCCGGGCATCCCAACCAGGTGTTCACCCGCGACCAGCTGCTGGACAAGGTGTGGGGCTTTGAATATTACGGCGACTCCCGCACCATCGACGTACACGTCAAGCGCCTGCGCGAAAAGCTGGAGGGGGCATCCGACCAGTGGTGCCTGAAGACCGTCTGGGGCGTAGGCTACAAGTTTGAGGTGAAAGAATAAAAGTGCATCGCAAAACGATCAGTCGTGAACTGTTCACGAGCATGGCGCTGGTCCTGCTGCTGAGCCTGGCACTGATGTGCGGGATCCAGAGCGCGCTGTCCATCGCCTATTTTTCCAACGAACGGATGAGCGCTCTGACCAGCGTGCTGGACGGCGCCACCGCCCTGAGCAACCGGTTTGCGGCCCAGGGCAGCGACGTGACCCAACCCATCACCGATGAAGCGCTGAAAGAAAACATCGAGAGCGGATTCGAGCTGTTCCACACATCCTCCGATGCGGTCATCTTCATCACCGACCCCAACGGCCAGATCATCCTGCACACCGAGGCCGCCGACCTGACCGGGCAGTGTGTGCCCGAAGACGTGCTGGACGTACTGGACAGCGGCGTGGACTATTACAATGAGGACACCCTGGACGGAGTATTCAGCACCAAGTACTATACCGCCGGGCGGCGCATTGAGGGGCCTTCCGGCAACGGATACCTGTTTGTGGCCACCTCCATGGATGCGCTGCACCAGTATGTCACCGACCTTCTGAGCATCTTCCTGGTGTCGGCGGTGGGCATTCTGCTGTTTGCCAGCGCCATTTCCATCCTGTTTGCCCGCAAGATCAGCGCCCCCATCGAGCAGATCGGCGAGGCCGCCCGGCAGCTGGGCAGCGGTGATTTCACCGCCCGCGCCCCGGTGGACGGATGCGAGGAACTGGCCGACTTTGCCACCACCTTCAACAACATGGCAGCCCGGCTGCAGACCATCGACAACGCCCGGGGCCAGTTCATGGGCAACATTGCCCACGAGCTGCGCACCCCCATGACCAGCATCAAGGGCTTTATCGACGGCATGCTGGACGGCACCATTCCCACCGAGGAGTACAAGCATTATCTGGGCATCGTCTCCCAGGAAACCGGACGCCTGGCCCGGCTGGTGCAGAACATGCTGGACATCACCAAACTGGAATCCGGCGAATACAAGTTCCAGGCCCGGAACTGCAACATCTGGGATACCATCACCGATGTGGTCCTCTCGGACGAAAAGCGCATCGAGGACGGCAAGATCGATATCCAGGGGCTGGAACCGGCCAAAGAGCTGGTGTACGCCGACCCGGACCTGATCCATCAGGTGGTCTACAATCTGGTGGACAACGCCATCAAGTTCACCCCGCCCGACGGCGTGATCCGTTTTTCGGTCCGCAAGGACGGCAACATGGTGGTGGTGGAAGTGGAGAACACCGGCGAAGGCATCTCCCCCGAAGCCCTGCCCTTTGTGTTTGAACGTTTCTACAAGGAGGACCGTTCCCGCGGTCTGAACACCCGGGGCAGCGGTCTGGGCCTGCACATCTGCAAGGTCCTGATCAACCTGTCCGGCGGCCAGATCAAGGCCGAAAGTGAGCACGGCAAGTGGTGCCGCTTCACCTTTACCCTGCCGGTAGGACGCCCCGAATAAAAGGGAGGTACATCTCATGGTTTTTCCTGAACAGACCGTTCCCCTGCGGGACGGCAGCGTTCTGACCATCCGCAGCGCCGGGCCGGAAGACGCTGGGGCAATGCTGACCTGTCTGGATGCCACCACCGCTGAAACCCCGTATCTGCTGCGGGAACCGGGGGAAAGCAGCTTCACCCTGGAACAGGAACGGCAGTTCCTGCAAGGGCGGCTGGATTCGCCCCGGGACCTGATGCTGCTGGGCTTTTATGAGGGCGAACTGGCGGGCAGCTGCGCGCTGGCGTCGGTGGGCCCTTTCCAGCGGGTAGCCCACCGGTGCGAGGTATCCATCGCCCTGTACCGGAAGTTCTGCGGCAAGGGCATCGGCACCGCCATGATGACCGCCCTGCTGGAACAGGCCAGAGCCGCCGGGTACGAGCAGGCGGAACTGACCGTGGTGGCGGACAACAAGCCTGCCATCGCCCTGTATGAGCGGCTGGGGTTCGTGCTCTGCGGCACCCTGCCCCACAACATGAAATACGCCGACGGCCGCTATGCCGACGCCTGCTGGATGCAGAAATCCCTGTAAAACACAAAACAACGCCCCGGAAGCCTGATGGTTTCCGGGGCGTTTTCTGTTGTATGGCGGGCTCAGGCACCGGACAGAGGGGCCAGCAGCACCGCCGCCACATAGATGATATAGACAGCCAGGCAGGCGGCTCCCTGCCAGCGGTACAGCCGCTTTTTGAACAGGGCAGGCAGCAGCAGGATCAGGCCCAAGGCCAGGCAGGCGGGCATGTCATACCGGCGGAACTGGGCACCCACCGGCAGATGCTGGCGGTAGGTCAGGCTGCACAAGGGCAGCACAAAGGTCAGGCTGAGAATGGCGCTGTTCAGCATCTGCATGGGCAGGGCCGCCGGCGGATGCACCCGGCAGCGCACCGCGAATTTTTTCCACAAAGAACCGAAGGGATGGTGCAAAACTTCGGCCAGCAGGGGCAAGCTGAAGCCAAAGGAGATGAGGGTGGCCGCCCACAACGCCTGGATGGTGCCGGTCAGATTAGCCAGCACGGTGGCGCTGTACAGCAGCGCCCAGGCGCCCACCGTGAGCAGCGCGGCGCCAAAGAGCATCCCTGCCAGGTTTTTCATGCTGTTGAGCAGGCTCATGGCCGGGAAAGCCATGGTCTGCATGGCAGGCACGGCAGCGCTGCGGGGCAGCTGACGGGGCCCTACCCCGATGGGCTGCAGGTTTTCGTCATAAGCCAGGCGGTACTGGTACACGATGCTTTCCAGCACAAAGAGAACGAACAGGGCCATGAGCAGCCCCGCCCCCGTGTGGGTGAGCACACCGTCACCGGCGTACAGTTCCAGCACCGCACAGGCGGCCAGCAAAATGACGCATTTGCGGCAGAATTCTCCCCTGTCCACCGTGACCGACCGGCGCAGCAGGCACAGGGCCAGCACCAGGCCCAGGTCGGTAACGGCGCCCGCCAGGGCCACCCCCACCGCCATGGAGGTGATGGACAGTCCCGACGCCAGAAAGGCCAGCACCAGCTGGGGCAGGGCCACGCTGAGGGCAGCCACCGTGCCGGACACCACCCACATGGGCAGCCCGCACAGGGCACAGCACCAGGTGGCGCAACGTCCCGCCAGCCGGCTGCCGACCGCAGTCAGCACCAGCCCGACGGCATATACCCCCAGTGTCACAAGCAGAAACATGCGGCTACGACCTTTCCGGCGAAATCAACAGTCCGGGCAGCAATGCCCCGAACCAAAAAGCAGCGCCCCTGCGGGCGCTGCCAGAAGCAAACTCTTAATACGCAATGCCCCAGACGACCATGGTCTTGGCGGGCTTGCCGCAGACCGGGCAGACATCGGACAGATGCTCCTGCTCGAAGGGCATGCAGCGGCTGGACAGCCCCGCCTGCTCCTTCATGGCTTCCTCGCAGGCCAGATCGCCGCACCACATGGTCTTGACGAAACCGGTCTTTTCGGCCACCTTGGCCTTGACCTCTTCCATGGTGGTGGCGCTGACGGTGCGGGCTTCGCGGTTCTTCAGCGCACGGTCGTACAGGTCCTTGGCCAGAGCCTTCAGCGCGGCCGGGATGGCAGTTTCCAGGTCCTCGAACTTGACGAACTGCTTTTCGCGGGTATCGCGGCGGACCAGCACGCACTGGCCCTGCTCGATATCGCGGGGCCCCACTTCCAGGCGCAGAGGCACGCCCTTCATCTCCCACTGGGCGAACTTCCAGCCGGGAGCCTTGTCGGAATCATCCAGCTTGACGCGGGCATACTTGCCGATGGCCGCGGCCAGTTCCTGGGCCTTCTCGGTGACGCCGGGCTTGTGGGCGGCCACCGGAACGATGACCACCTGCACCGGGGCAATGGCCGGGGGCAGGATCAGGCCGTCGTCATCACCATGGGTCATGATGATGGCGCCGATCAGGCGGGTGGACGCGCCCCAGGAAGTCTGGAACGGATACTGCAGGGTGTTGTCCCGGCCGGTGAAGGTCACGTCATAGGCGCGGGAGAACTTGTCCCCGAAGTAGTGGCTGGTGCCGCTCTGCAGAGCCTTGCCGTCCTTCATCATGGCTTCGATGGTGTAGGTGGCTTCGGCACCGGCAAACTTTTCCTTGTCGGTCTTGCGGCCCTTCAGCACCGGGATGCACAGGTCGTTTTCGCAGAAATCGGCGTAGCAGTTCAGCTGCTGCTCGGTCTCGGCCTTGGCTTCCTCGGCGGTCTCATGGATGGTGTGACCTTCCTGCCACCAGAATTCACGGGTGCGCAGGAACGGACGGGTGGACTTTTCCCACCGGACCACACTGCACCACTGGTTGTACAGCATGGGCAGGTCGCGGTAGCTCTGCAGCACATGGGCAAAGTGGTCGCAGAACATGGTCTCACTGGTGGGGCGCACCGCCAGGCGTTCTTCCAGGGGTTCGCTGCCGCCGGTGGTGACCCAGGCCACTTCGGGGGCAAAGCCGTTGACCAGCTCGCCCTCCTTCTTCAGCAGGCTTTCGGGGATCAGCATAGGCATGGCGACGTTCTCGTGGCCGGTGGCCTTGAAGCGGCCATCCAGATTCTTCTGGATGTTCTCCCAGATGGCGTAGCCATAGGGGCGCAGCACCACAAACCCTTTCACGCTGGAATATTCGACCAGTTCGGCCTTCGTGCAGATGTCGGTATACCACTGCGCAAAATCCACTTCCTGCGCGGTGATCGCTTCGACCATCTTTTTCTTATCGTTTGCCATTGCTTTTCCTCACACTTTCTACAATTTTACGGGAGATTACAGACGTTCCTCCACATAGCTGACCACATCGCCCACGGTACGGAAATTCTCGATGTCCTCGTCGGGGATCTCCACGCCGAACTCATCGGACAGGGTGGTGATCATATCAATGACATCCAGGCTATCGGCGCCAAAATCTTCCACAATGTCGCTGTCGGGGGTGATCTTCTCAGGCTCCACATCCAGCTGGTCAGCCAGATACTCGCGGATGCGTTCAAAAACTTCGGATTCCATTCTAAACTCTCCTTCAATCTATGGTTGCCCATGCTGCGGGCAGAATGCAAGTCTTCATGTAATTTTATATCGTATCCCATGCGGGTTGTCAAGCGCTGGGGCAGTTTTTTTGGCCCGGTGGTTGTACGGCGGCCCCAAACGCGATATGATAGAGGGAAAGACATGACAGGAGGGCCTTTTATGCAACTGGATTTCACCAAAATGCACGGCTGCGGCAATGATTACATCTATCTGGACTGCCGGGAGACCGGCCTGCCGGAAAACATCGCAGAATGGAGCTGTAAGCTGTCCCGCCGGCACTTTTCCATCGGGGCGGACGGCATCATCTGCATCTGCCCGCCGGTGCTGGCCGGCGGCGACGCCACCATGCGGATGTTCAACGCCGACGGCAGCGAGGGCCGCATGTGCGGCAACGGGGTTCGCTGCGTGGCACAGTATCTGTACGAGCACGGTATGCCCAAGGATGTGATCGAGATCGACACCCTCATGGCCGGGCGCAAGACCCTGCGCCGTCTGGGGGACGGTATGTGGCAGGCGGACATGGGCCGTTTTGATGCCACCCCGGATGCCCTGCCCGCCGTGGGCCTGGGCAGCGGACCGCTGGTCCATGCAGATCTGGTGGCCGCCGGAAAAAGCTGGGATGTGGCCTGTGTGAGCATGGGCAACCCCCACTGCATTGTGGAATGGCCGGACCTGGACACCCTGCCCACCGGCGCGGCGCTGGCGGAGATTGGTCCTGATTTCGAGAAGCACCCGGCCTTCCCCGAAGGCACCAACACCGAGTTCGTGTATGTGCGGGACCCCCATCATCTGGTCATGCGGGTGTGGGAGCGGGGCAGCGGCGAGACCCTGGCCTGCGGTACCGGCGCCTGCGCCACCGTGGCGGCCATGGTCCTGCGGGGCGTCTGCCCCCGGAATGAGGCGGTGCAGGTAGAGCTGCTGGGCGGCACTTTATCCATCACCATCGACGCCGACGACGCCGTGCAGATGGCCGGGCCCGCCGAAACTGCCTTTGTGGGACGGGTGGAAGTCTGAGCCTCTGCCCCATCCCGACATCAATCAAACAAAAATGCGGCTTCGCACCGGACCTGTGCCGGGCGCAGCCGCACTTTTTTATCTCACCTTAATTATATTTAATTATATAATGTATCAATGGTGTTCCGCCAGGTCCGCTTCCCGGATAGCGTCGTTTTCTTCCTTGTAGGCCGCAGCGGTGTCGTCGTCAATGACATACACCGTCACCGGGATGACCGCGCTGGTCACAGCTTCGTCGTAAGTCTCATAATACAGATCCACGAAAGCGTGACCGGTCATCATGGCCGTGCCGGTGTCGGCGGCGTAGGCATAGCCGTACACAAAGCGTCCATCATCGGAAGTAATGTACAGCAAGGTCCCGTACGGAATGACCGAAGGGTCCACAGCCACGGTACCGTATGTCAGCCGCTGGCCCGAAGCGCCCTTGGCCGTCAGCGAAGCCGAGTAACCGGTGGAACGTTTGCCGGTATACACGGCGGAAACGCCCTCCGCAGGCACGCCGTCCACCACTTCGGGGCCGGTAAAGATGGACACCGGTGCCCCTTCCCCGTAGCACTTAATAACGGTGGGCTGCATCTCCACCAGGGTTTCCCGACCGACTTCCACTGTTTCGGTGCACTCACCGTCCACCCAGATTTCCCGCCAGGTCACCTGGTCCAGGCCGTCCTGGCCCTGTTCCAGCACCGTTTCCTTATCCTGGTTGCGGTAGAACAGGCTGGTCTGCCGGTATTCCGTCTCGGTGGGAACAGCTTCCTCGGTGGTGTACTCCACATAATCCACCCGCTGCAAGGTCACAGAGTCCCCACGCTCCAGCTTTTCATCCAGGGCGGGTTCCACGATGTCGTGCTCCCCCACTTCGATACCGGACTCTTCCAGCAGCTCTCCCACCGTCTCATCGGTGGCCACCAGGTCGGTGGTGGCGCCATCCGCAGTGACCGGCACCGTGAAGGCGCGCAGCACATGGATGCGGTCCCGGCCGTTGCTCTCCACGATTTCCAGCTCGTCCTGGCTGCTGGGCGCGGTCAGACCGGCCTGGTCCACCAGGGTATTCACATCGGTGGCACAGGTAATGATGACGCCGCTCTGGCCGTGGGTATCGCTGATCTCTACGATGCGCAGACTGTCGCTGACCACCGCCAGCGACACCCCCAGCGATACGGCCCCGCACAAAAGCACAGCCCAGCGGGGGCCGACGATTTCCAGGCGGCGGCGGATATGTTCACGGGTTTTGACTGATAACATGCAAGCTCCTGCCTTTTTGGCTTCGGCACCATTTCAGGAATGGTACCGGATGGTTACAACTTTTCCGGCGCATAAGAAAAGGCCGGCCGCATAGGCCGGCATCCTGTACGCAGGCAAAGATGCCGCAGAAAAGCGTTCGTTTTGTTTCTGGCCGGGCATGGCATCCCGGCAATTGTTCCGGATTATTATACTTCACTTTGGGGCGCTTGTCCATACAATTCCCAGTTTTTTCACCTATTATCGGGCTTTTGCACAGTCTTCGACAAGGTTTTTGGGCAAATTTTGGTCCCGCTTTGCGCCTTTTTCCACAACAAAAAAGCTGCCGCCCCAACGGGTCGGCAGCTTTTTTGTAAAGGCAAAAAGATAAATCAGCGCTTGCTGAACTGCGGAGCGCGACGAGCAGCCTTCAAGCCGTACTTCACGAAACCGAAGCTCAATTTTGCTTGATTTTACGCAGTTTTTCAAGAATTTTGCTCTTCGTCCACCAGTTCTTAAACCCACGATTTTGTAGGCTTTTGTCGGATTTTAACCCTAATCTTTTTTTGATGTGTCGATTGCTCTGTTAATCACCCCATGCAATTGGGCAGGTTTATTATACTTGACTTTGGCGTAAATGTCCATAGTCACCTTGCTGTTTTCGTGTCCGGCAAGATACTGTACGGTTTTAGGATCAACCGAAGCATAAATCAGGTTCGTGATATAAGTGTGACGTAATTGATGCGGTGTCACTTGGAAATCCATCGTATATACCAACTTCGGATTGTTCGGCTGATGCTCACCAAGCTTCGGCTGTACCACATGCTTAATCTTCTGCCCATTCACATAGGTGTAATAGCAGCGTTCTTCCGTAGAACGAACTGCTATGTACTTCCACACCCTCACGAACTGGGATTCAGCCAGAGCGTTACCATTCCTGTCCGAGATCACATATTCCGATTTTGACTTTTCTTTTGCCTCTTTCAAACATTCCACCAACTTGCCCGGAATGGGAATGTCCCTTTTGGCTGCTGGCGTTTTTAACTCTGTTGAAATTACCGGACGATTATTTACAGAACGCCATGCTCGCCTTACCGATATATATGGGGTGGCACCATCCAGGAAAACACAATCCCATCGCAGTGCAAGAATTTCTTCCCGCCTCAACCCTGCGTACAACCCAATCATTACGAAAACATACGGTGGTAATCCCCTGATTGTATCCAGAAGAATTTTCACCTGCTCATCCGTCAATGCCTTCTTTTCCTGCTTTGGTGTTCCGCCTTTTGCAGAAAGCGACGCAGCCGGATTATAACTGATGATTTTGCTTTCTTCTGCTGAATAGAAAACACATTTGATCAGCATATTCATTTTGCTGTACAGGGAAGCTGATTGCTTGGAGATTGGCACCAGCAGCAAGCGAAGGTCATCGGTCGTCACTTCGTCCATATACATATCTCCAATAGCTCCAATAATGTATTTTCTTATCGTGCGCTCATATCCACTCAATGTGTTTTCTCGCACACTCGCCGAGCGCATCTTCAACCATTTTTCACAATACTCAGCTACTGTCGGATTATTCTTTCGGAATATTTCATCCTCAATACTGCGCTTCATCTCAATGGATTTATCATACAGCTCTTCAGGAGTCTGTGCATATAGCGAAATCCATTTTCCATCCGCATCCTGCATTCGTGTTCTGTAATATTGAACGCCCCTCTTCATAATTGTTCCATATTCCGGCACTACTTTTTTTCTTGCCATTATTGCTTCCTCCATTTTCTTGATATATTCAAATTGATCTTTGCTCTTTAATTATCCAGAATGCTGCTCCGGTTCTCAAGGATGTCGGCTATATGTAAAAAGAGCAGGGATTATCCCTACTCTTTTTGATCTCATTCATGAAACTGTCTGGCCTATTCTGCATCCCACAGTGTAAAGGTATCCTCTAATATGCCCGCCAGTTCATCAGGCCGGTTATACTTTGCCTTTGCATAAATGTCCATCGTTATCTTGCTGTTCTCATGACCGGCAAGATATTGAACTGTTTTAGGATCAACCGATGCGTGAATAAGATTTGTAATATAAGTATGCCGCAGCAAATGTGGTGTCACTTCAAAGTCTAAGCTATAAACCACCTTTCCATTATGCGCAGCTCTTTCGCCCAGCACCGGTTTCACCGTATGCTTCACTCGTTTTCCATTCTCATAACGGTAGTAGCTCCGTTCCTTTACAGTTCTGGTCACAATATACTGCCAGAGCCTCTTAAACTGCGTATATGAAAGCGGTTCGCCCTCGCTGTTCGCAACAACATAGTCTGATGTGGAATTCTCCTTTGCTTCTCTCAGGCATTTCGCCAGGCAATCAGGAAGCGGTACATCTCGATGAGCAGCCTTTGTTTTCAGTTCAGACATTATTACCGGTCGATTGTGCTCTGTATGCCAAGCTCTGCACACTGTCAAATACGGTGCTGCTTCATCCAGAAAAACTGAATCCCACTGCAATGCAAGAATTTCTTCTCGCCGAAGCCCCGCATACAAACCAAGCATCACAAATACATACGGTGGTAATCCTCTTATCGCATCCAGCAATCTCTCCACCTGATCATCAGTCAAAGGGTTTTTCTCTTTTTGAGGAACGCCCCCGTTCTTTCCAGACAAATAAATTGTAGGATTGTCCTGAATCACTTTGCTTTCTTTTGCCGCCGCAAAAATGCTCTTATAAAGTATATTAACCGATTTGTACACAGACGCTGATTTTTTGGATACCGGAACCAGTGCCAGACGAATATCATCTGCTGTAACATCTGCTATATTCATATGACCCAGAGGCTTTATAATATGCCGGTTTACTTTCGATGTGTAATCCGTCAAAGTAGTGGCTCTTACCTGTGCGGATTGTAACAACAGCCACTTTTCGCAATACTCCTTTACTGTGGGGGATGATCTGCGAAATGTATTATCCTCAATCTGCTCTCTCGCTTCGAGCACCTTATCATATAGTTCTTCACGGGTTCTGCCATACAACGCCACCCGCTTTCCATCAGCATCCTCAATTCGAGTTCGGTAATATTCCTTACCCGCCATGATGACGGTTCCGTACTGAGGAATCGCATATCTTTTTCTTGCCATCTTCGACACCTCCAAACTTTTAGCTGATATATTCATTATTGCGAATAACCTGCCAATGCTCAACGATGTCGAATTTCGCTCCTGACTGTTCTCTTCTTTCGGAAAGTCGGATTGTTATCCTTCGGCCTTGCACGGTGTGTAGACCTTGCAATATACTCCTGAAGTCCAACTTCAGTAAAATAAACACAGCCATTCTCAACATACTGAACGTAAGTGATCAACCCTTCCATTCTTGCATGATCCAAGGTGTCCAGGCTAATCCCCAACATCTCAGCGGCTTCTTTACGCTTAATCAATTTATCCACCATCAAAATTCACTTCCTTTCGGCATTTGCCTTGCCTTTTTTTCTCTGCCTGTTCCGGAATATAATATCCAAGCTGCACTTTCACAACTTCATCAATTCCGCGCATCTGTCCCTTGCTTACCTTGCCGAGATACCGAATCACACAGGTCTTATCACATGTATCAAGCTGCTCCGCCAATACCATCGAAGATCTTGCCAGCCCTTTTGCCTTCCGAAGAAAATAATGTGTCGGCTGGTTTCTTTTCTTTTGTATCTTCGTTGTCAGAGGAGCAACCGTAATCGTCGGCGAATAAAAGTTGCCGACATCGTTCTGAAGAACCACTACCGGACGAACACCGCCCTGCTTTGATCCTATCGGAACACCAAGATTGGCAAGGTAAATATCTCCTCGCCGGTAAACCCAGTTTTCTTTCATCTGGTTGCCTCCAATCCCATAATCATCTATGGATAAAAGCTGACAGAAAATAATACAAATGCTTTATTCTGACAGCCTTTCTTAAAATATGGTTTCTCTGTACTTTTTCTTAGCACCCCAGAGATCGGGGATTTCTCACAAGCGGCAGTGTGCTTCACTGCTCCATTGGAATTTAACCATCCCGCCTTCTTTATGGCCGGACCGCGAATTACGGAAGTATCATTGTCCCTGACAGGCTTTTACACCACCGTCGGTTGCAATCCGACATTTGCTGCTGCGATTCCGCTTCGCCCCTGTTGGGCATCATGGCGTGCAGTCGAAGGCTCGTTCTGTCAGTAATGTACTTGGAGAATGAGTATTCAATTTTCATAGTTCATCAGCCTTGTTGCCTTAGCTGTAAAGTAAGTATAAAAGAATGCGGTTTTACATAACACGCCGGAAACTGCGACTTTGCCCACCTAATTTTGCGAGTTCACATCAGTGCTTCCTGAAGCTGCGTAATGGCATCCTGCACTTTCTTTTTCAACGCATCCACATCCTGTCTCTTGCCAATGATCAGATAATCCAGCGTTACTCCAAAGAATTCCGAAAACAAAATCATGTCATTATAAGATGCCGATATTACTCCGCGCTCAATTTTGGAAATGCGTTTTGCATCAATATCAATCGCCTCAGCCAGGGCCTCCTGCGTATACCCTTTTGATTTGCGTAATTCCTGAATTCTTGCTCCACATACATGCTGATCGTAATACATACGTTTCTCCTTCCGCACAGCCGGTACAGAACCGGATCGACGGAAGGTCAAAAAAAGAGCCGCATGACGGTGAAGAAAAATCCTGTGCCGATAAAACAGAACATGGGTATCCCATAATTCTGTCTCATGCGGCATTCGGAAGACTTCGCCTATCAGCGGCTCCACAGCACAGCTATGACTTATAAAATTATGTTAATAGGGTTATTTATTGTCATCTCAACCATTCAAAGACGAATAGTAGAGCTGCAATCTCCGTAATCTTCTCATCTCCAAAACATTGAAGACGGTCTCGCGTCCGCAGGCCTTACATTTGGTCTGCACATGTCCTCTGGTATCCTCAAAGACGATGATTGAATTGTGTCGGCAATAAGGGCACCTGACAATCCTGGGCTTTTGCGAAGCAATCGCATCCTTTGCCCGGATGATTTTAATCTGCATTTCCGCAGATGGTTCCGATACTCTGATATTCCTGCTCATGGCCACACCTCCAATGGATCACGATATTCATAATCCTTTTTCCGGTTCAGATAGCCCAGTTGTTCCAA
>DXNX01000037.1:16884-19287 GCA_019413245.1 Oscillospiraceae bacterium | reverse complement strand
GGTGAAATAGGCATACACAAAATTCTTAAAATCTTTCGGAAGAAATTCCATACCGGTTCGACCCCGGTTGGCGGCACCAGAAAAAAGCAGACCGTTTTATGCGGTCTGCTTTTTTCTTTCTCAGCTGTATAAAATCATATTTTCCGGTTGAAAAAGGCCGTTTTTCTTCATTTTATTTTGAAAAAAGGCTGAAAAATCACAAAAAAGCTTGTATCTTGTGGCGCTTTCGTTTATACTTATGTGTTGTATGTTCGGTTATTGCGCCGTGCTACATTCCGTAATAGAGGGAGTGCCCGCAGGGTACTCGAGAACGAGTCTGCAGGAGGGAAGCATCCATGTCTGATTACCGTAAGATGACCAAAGAAATGCTCCTGGCTGAAAAGGCCAAACTGGAAAAATCCTATGCCGATTTCAAGGCGATGGGCCTGAAGCTGAATATGGCCCGCGGCAAACCGGGCCCGCACCAGATGGACCTCGCCATGGACCTGCTCAAGATGAGCGACTACACCACCGAGGATGGTACCGATGCACGCAATTACGGTAACCTGGAAGGCCTGCAGGAGGCTCGCGTCCTGTTTGGTGAGATTATGGGTGTCAAGCCGGAAAACGTCTTTGTCGGCGGGAACTCCAGCCTGCAGCTGATGTATAACCTGGTTTCCATCGGCTACACCTTTGGCTTCCAGGATTCTCCCTGCCCGTGGTCTGCGGTGGAAAAGCCGAAGTTCCTGTGCCCCGTGCCTGGCTACGACCGCCATTTCCGCATCACCGAGGAATTCGGCATCGAAATGATCAACATTCCCATGACGCCGACCGGCCCCGATATGGATATGGTCGAGAAGCTCGTGGCTGAGGACCCCTCCATCAAGGGCATCTGGTGCGTGCCCCAGTACTCCAACCCGGACGGCTATACTTACAGCGACGAAACCGTGCGCCGTTTTGCCAGCATGAAGACCGCCGCTCCCGACTTCAAGATTTTCTGGGATGAAGCATACATCGTTCATCATCTGACCGACGAGATCATCGAAACGCCTGTCCTGCTGGAAGAGAGCCGTCAGTACGGCCACGAAGACCGCGTCTTCATGTTCACCTCCACCAGCAAGATCACCTTCCCGGGTGCCGGTGTTTCTGCTCTGGCCTGCAGCGAAAACTCCATGAAGTATGTCTGCAAGCGTTTTGAGGTCATGATCATCAGCTACGACAAGATGAATCAGCTGCGTCACGTTCGCTTCCTGAAGAACAAAGCCGGCGTGCTGGCTCATATGCAGAAGCATCGCCGCCGTCTGGTTCCTTGCTTCGATGCCGTCAAGTGCGCTCTGGACCATGAGCTGACCCCCTGCGGCGATATTGCTCACTGGACCAACCCCAAAGGCGGTTACTTCATCAGCCTGTATGTGATGCCCGGCTGCGCCAAGCGCGTAGCGGAGCTGTGCAAGCAGGCCGGCCTGGTTCTGACCGGTGCGGGCGCCGCTTACCCGTACGGCCGTGACCCGGAAGACTCTCATCTGCGCATTGCGCCGACCTATCCCAGCCTGGACGAGGTCGAAAAAGCATCTTTGCTGCTTACTGTCTGCGTGCGTCTGGCAGTCGTGGAAAAACTGCTGGCCGAACAGGCATAAGCTTCGGGCTGTGCGGCCCGGCATAGAAGTCCTGCCCGAGCGGGCAAATTTTGGAGGTACCTAATGAACAAAAGAGGGAAGTCATGGCGCTTTTTTGCCATGGCGGCGCTGATCATTGTTTTCTCACTTTCGGCGCTCTTGGGTTTCAGCTATCAGTATGGTGATACCAAAACCACCTATCTGAAAGGCGCCAGCGACATCCGCTTCGGTATTGATATCCGGGGCGGCGTTGACGTAACGTTTATGCCGGCGGACGACATTGACGCCACCGACGCGCAGATGGCCGCTGCCAAGACGGTCATCGAAGACCGTCTTGTCGGCCTGGGCATCACTGACTATGAAGCCTATGTGGACAACAACAAGGACCGCATCATCCTGCGCTTCCCCTGGAAGAACGAGGAGAGCGACTTTGATCCGCAGAGCGCCATCGACGAGATCGGTACCACTGCCCAGATGGTTTTCCGCAAAGGCAGCACTGCCGATGGGGAAGAGATTCTAACCGGCGATGATGTGGAATCCGCAATGGCCGGTTATCTGCAGAATGAAGGCAACGTGGTCGAACTCAAGTTCACCTCGTCCGGTGCAGAAAAGTTTGCCGACGCTACCACTGAGCTGGCGCCCAGCAACGGCACCATCAGTATCTGGCTGGATGACGAAAACATCAGCACTGCTTCGGTGGAAACTGCCATCACAAACGGTGAAGCCATTATCAAAGGCAATTTTACTACCGATGAAGCTGCCACCCTGGCCAACCAGATCAACTCCGGCGCGTTGCCTTTCGCTCTGT
>DXNX01000037.1:0-16874 GCA_019413245.1 Oscillospiraceae bacterium | reverse complement strand
CGCTCTGTCTGCCGAGAGCTACTCCACCATCAGCCCGTCCCTGGGTGCCCGCAGCCTGGAAGTTATGGTCCTGGCCGGCATCATTGCCTTTATTGCGGTGGCCCTGATCATGATCATCCGCTACCGTCTGCCCGGCGCCATTGCGGCTCTGTCCCTGTTTGGTCAGGTGGCTGCCACTCTGGCCGTGGTTTCCGGTTACTTCCCGGTCTTCTCCGGTTCTACCCTGACTCTGCCCGGTATTGCCGGTATCATTCTGGGTATCGGCATGGGCGTTGACGCCAACGTCATTACTGCCGAGCGTATCCGCGAAGAGCTGGGCAAGAAGAAGACCCTGGACGGCGCACTGACCAACGGCTTCAAGATGGGCCTGACCCCCATCATCGACGGCAACGTGACCATCGTTATCGTCGCAGCCATTCTGATGGGCGCTTTCGGCCCCACCGACGGCTTCTGGGCCAAGGTCTTCACTCCGGTGTTTGGCTGGTTCGGACCTTCCACCGCCGGTACCATCTACTCTTTCGGCTTCACCTTGCTGACCAGCGTTCTGCTGAACTTCGTGTTCGGTGTGTTTGCTACCCGCGTAATGCTGCGCGGCGCTTCTGCCATCAAGGCCCTGCGCAATCTCTGGCTGTATGGCGGTGCCAAGTCCGGCGAAACTCCGCCGTACAAAATTCCTCACATCAACTTTGTCGGCAACCGCAAGAAGTACTACGTTTTCTCCTCTGCGCTCATCGTAATCGTTCTGGTGTACAGTCTGGTTTTCGGCGTTTCCATGGACGTAGAGTTCAAAGGCGGCGTTGTGTTGACGCTGGGCTATGAGAATAGTCTGGATCTGGACGCTGTGGAAGATACTGTCAGCGCCAACGTAGGCCAGGGCAACCTGACTCTGCAGACCGGTACCGACATCACCGGCCGTCAGACCCTGACTGTGACCTTGCCCGGCAGTGAAAACCTGACCACCGAAGAGATGGACAGTCTGCTGACCAGCCTGAACGAGCAGTTCCCGGAAAACGCCTTCGAAGAGAACGAGATCAGCAACGTCAACCCCACCATCGGTAAGGAATTCCTGTTCAAGAGCCTGGTTGCCGTTGTCACGGCCTGCGTTCTGATTCTGCTGTATGTGGCTTACCGCTTCCGCAAGGTGGGTGGTCTGCAGGGCGGTGCCACTGCCATTGTGGCTCTGCTGCATGACATGTTTGTGGTGTTCGGCGTGTTTGCGATCCTGCGCATTCCTCTGAACGGCAACTTCATTGCCGCTATGCTGACCATTCTGGGTTACTCCATCAATGATACCGTTGTTATTTACGACCGTATCCGTGAGAACACCGCCCTGTACGGCAAGCGCCGCATGTCCCGTGCCGAACTGGTCAACCTTTCCATCAACCAGAGCTTTGGCCGTTCTCTGATGACCTCCATCACTACCTGTGTGGCCCTGGGCATCGTGTGTGTGGTATCCGTTATCTTCAAGCTGGACAGCATCTTCACCTTTGCTCTGCCGCTGCTGTTCGGTATGATCAGCGGTGTGTACAGCACGGTCTGCATTGCCAGCCAGCTGTGGCTCGACTGGCAGAATAAGACCCATCCGGAGATTGCAAAGAAGAACGCTTGATTCTGTGATGGTTCTTTGTATGCCGTTTTCTTTCCATGAGCGGCATATCCCGATATTCAAGACAGGAGGATTGCCATGAAATGTCCGTACTGCGGCGCGATAGATTCCAAGGTGATCGATTCCCGCCCCACTGAAGACGGCGAGAAAATTCGCCGCCGCCGTGAATGTCTGAGCTGCAAAAAGCGTTTCACGACCTATGAGATCGTGGAGACCGTACCCCTGATGGTTGTCAAGAAAGACCATTCCCGGGAGGTGTTTGACCGGCAGAAGCTGCTGAATGGCATGCTGCGCGCCTGTGAAAAACGACCGGTCAGCTTTCAGCAGCTGGATGCTGCGGTCAGCCGCATCGAACAGATGCTGCTGAATTCCTATGACCGCGAAGTTTCTTCCATTCATATCGGTGATTTGGCCATGGAACAGCTCAAACAGCTGGATGATGTGGCTTATGTGCGGTTTGCTTCTGTATACCGTCAGTTCAGCGATGTGAACACCTTCATGGAAGAACTCAAGGACATGCTGGACAATCGCTCCAAGATGGGCGGTAACTAATCTCCGTCTGAATAAAAAATGTAACCTCCGGTTTGCCTGTATGCAGGTGAACCGGGGGTTTTTTGGTTTCATAAATAATAAGGTTGTGCCGGGGCAGACTGTACAGAGAAAGCGAGGAATGTCCATGCTGCAGTCTGCACCTGACCGTCTGACCCAAAAACTGGAAGAAAACAAGGCATTTCTTCAGACATGTTTCGGTAATTCACTGGATTATTACTGCAAGGACCTGGTCGTAGGGCAGGTCCGTTGCTGCATGGCCCTTTTTACCGGCCTGTCTTCTCCTGAAAAACTGACCGTCATGGCCCTGTCCCTGTTGGAACAGGAGGAAACCAAATTCCAACACGGGGCTCAACTTTGCCGCTACCTGCTGACACAAAGCCGGATTCCCTTCGACAGCGTCCCTGTCACCACACGAACCGCACTGGTGGAACGTCTTGCGAACGGGCTGGCTGTGCTGCTGATTGACGACTGTCCCTGTGCCATTGGAATCTCGACCCAGGAAATGCCGCAGCGTTCGGTATCCACACCAGGTGGGGAAGGGAACATGCACGGCCCACAGGAGGCTTTTACTGAGTCACTGCGCGGCAATGTTTCCCTGTTACGGCGGCAGTTCCGTACTGCTTCTTTTGTGGCGGAGCTTCATATCGCACATACCCACGCCAAAACCGAATACTGCCTGTGCTATGATAAGGAGCGCGTACCGTCCGATACCATCTGTGCTTTACGGGCACGGTTGGAAAAAACAACGCTGCCGGTTCTTCTGGACTCTTCCTACTTTGCTTCCTTCCTCAAGCAGGATAAACTGAATCTTTTTCCGGCCGCGGCATACACGGAACGGCCCGCCACTGCCTGTGCACGAATCTGTGAAGGAAAAATCGCCGTTCTGGTTGCCGGAAGTCCTTTTGCCATGGTCGTTCCCAGCTTTTTCAGTGAACACTTCGAATCCCTGGACGATTATTCTTGCGGAGCCGTTTTCGCCGGCATGATCCGGCTTTTAAAGTATATTGCCTTTCTTCTGTCGGTCTTTGGGCCCGGCCTGTATGTAATGGCCTTGACGTATGCGCCGGAGATCATTCCGGTACAGCTGCTGGCCACGCTTGCCCAGGCAGAAGCGCAGACGCCCCTTTCACCCATGTTGGAGATGCTGGCCGTGACGCTTTTGCTGGAAATCGTACGGGAAGCCGGTCTGCGTGCTCCGAAAGCCATCAGCCACACCGTCAGTCTTGTAGGCGCCCTTATCATCGGGGAAACTGCGGTCAGCGCCGGTATTGTCAGTGTACCGGTCCTGACCATGGCGGCCGCAGCAACCATTGCCACATTGGCCGTACCGTCACTGTACGAACAGACCATCCTCTTCCGATTTGCCGTCATCCTGCTGACAGGGCTGTTCGGCGTCCCCGGCTTTGCCTGCGGCGCGCTGCTGATTCTGGCCATGGCCTGCGGCAGTGAACCTTTTGGATACGACTATCTCTATCCGTTAATGCCGCCTTGCCATGCCACATTGCGGGATGGTTTTATCCGCACCATCTGGACATCTCTGGCAAACTCCAAAGGGGAGGGAAGACTATGAAGCGGGAGGCCCCCAACCTGTTTGCAGCACTGCTTCTGGGTATATTCGGAAACGTTCTGCTGAGTTCCCAGGTAGGATACTGTGTACGTCCCGGTGTCCTCCTGCTGCCTGTCAGCGTAGTGATACTGACAGGCATTGCCACCGTTTTTTCCTATGCATGGCGTGTGGCAGGGCAAAAGACGCTTGCGCGCTGGGGTCTTCTGGCTCTGCTGGCCATGAGTTCCGCACTGGAGATTCTGCGACTCTGGCGTCTGCTTGCATCCGTTTATCCGGACGGAATGAATATGTTTGGCATCTGTCTGATGATCGTAGTGCCGGTCATCTACCTGCGCCGCGTATCCTCCATTGCTCAGACCGCCAATGTGGTGTTATCCATATTGCTGGTATCCAGCATCCTGATGGCGCTTTCTATTGCGCCGCAGCTTCATGTCTCCAATCTGCAATGTGTTCCGCTCTCTCGGGATCAAATCACCTCAACCTTGTGGGCGCAGGTCGTTCTCTATCCGGAATTTCTGCTTCCGGCGCTGTGGCCTGATTCCGCACGTTTTGGGCGTCATACCTTGCTGCGTCTGGCCGGTTGGGGACTCGCTTTTTCTCTGGCCGATCACCTTTTGCTGGAACTTTTTTTCGGTGTGGACGCACCTATACAGGAGAATCCGCTCCACACGGCCGCACAAAGCGGTGCGCTGTCTGTTTTTAATCGTCTGGAATGGTTGCAGTTGATTCTGTGGACCATGATCGTAACCATCAAGCTGGCGCTGTATTTGTATGCTGGTGTTCACCTGATGGGCGGCAACGCCTGCAAGAGCGAAAACAATGCGGTGGGACTGGATCGTTTTCCCTGTTATTTCGGATTGCTGCTCTTCCTGTGTATCCTGTGGCGGTCATCCGATATTGACAGCCTGATGACCACTCGGAACGTTCTGGTTCTGGTGTACACGATTTTCATTGTGCTGGGAGGTGTATGGCATTGGCTGTTCCTGCCAAAAACCGCTTCCGAATAACCGTCTGCTTTCTGTTCCTTGTCTGTCTGGTTTTCTGTGGTTGCACACCGGCGCCGCTTTTATCTCAGCGGGAAATCGTCCACGCTGTATTCTTTCAGAAGCAGGGAAGTACCAATCGGGTGCTGTTGCTTCTGGCAGACAGCACCCAGTCGGCAGAGAATAAGTCTCCGGCCTATCGGACGGTATCAGGCCGCGGGCGGACCCCCGCACAGTCTTTGGATGAGGCCGAGAGCAAACTGGATGGCCAGGTTTTTTACGGTCTGCTGGACCTGGCTGTCCTTCCCGCAGAGTGTGACTGGCAACAAATTCAGGACCTGGGACGCCTTTTGTATGAAAAAACAAAGCCCTCGCCGCAGATCACAGTCTTACTGATGGACAGCAGTGACAGTCTTTTGGAGGAAAACGCCTCTGCTCTTTACACGGATATGGAAAATGCCTGCGAGAGATACGGAATCAAAAACGGGCTTCAGCAGCTGTTTTCCCAGGAAAAAGAATGTGCCCTGCCGGTATGGCAAGGCACAGGGTATGGGTTTATGTTTTTACAGGAAAATCAGGCGAATATCATCATTTCCGAGCCCTTGGCTGCGCAAATGTGTGCTGTCCTGTGTGGACAGGGAAACCGTATCAATACCACTTTTTTACAGGGAAATGCAGCGCTACAGGCGCAGGCTGTCGTCCGGCATGAAGCAGGCGACTTGGGTATAAATCAGCTTCGGCTCGTTTTATCCGACTTACAAATCCAAAATCTGCAGGACAGCAAGCAAGAAACATCATTGCTGCAAAACGAGCTCTGCAGCGAACTGCAGCGTGCCTTTTCCGAGCTGATCCAGCAGATCTATACAAGCGATTTTGACCCTTTGCGCACAAAAGTCTGGTTCAGTGCTGTCCACGGAGTCCGGGCACAGCCAACCGCACCGCGGCTTTCTGTCTGTTTTGAACCATAACTTTTAACTCTGGTCTGTGGTCAGGGTAGTAGGCCGATCCAGATAAACCACTCGGTTGTCCGCAATGAATGTCTGGAAATTGTACAGAATCAAAACCTGGTCATATCCTTCAGACTCAATAGTGGAATCCAGACCATAGGAGAAATCCCGCAGATCCACCACACCGATTTTGGCGTAGTTTTCCGTCAGGAACGGCACAAAACAGTTGGCATAGCTGTCCTTCACCACCAGGATACTGCCTTCGCCGTTTCCCTCAATAACCGAATAGCCGTTGTTCCCATCCAGGAACGCGGCATACTTATCCCGGGTTGCGAACTTGTCCGTGTTGATCATATTCTCGGTCGTGCGTTCGCTGTATTGCGTTTCGCCGTTGATGTCATAAATCGTCATAGGGTTGTCCAGCGGATAATAGGTAATGGTATCCGGCTGAACATTCCAGCGGCGGGTTGCAGAATAATGCGTACCATAAAAGTCGGGCACATCCACCGCCTCATGCGCAGCCGTGTCAAAAGGCGTCAGGCCTTTCAGCTGACAGAACTGCTTATAGGCAAGATAAGCCCCGTTGGTGGTCCAGTGATGGTCAGTCTTATAATACAGGTACTGGTCCTTTTGCTGGGTAAAAATCTCCCGCATGTCAATGACATCCGCCGTTTCGGAAACCTGCGCAAAGATGTCGTCCAGCATGGCATTCTCATCCACCATGGGAGCACCTGCCGGCAACATTTCAGGGTAGATCACACTGGCAGAAGGAGCCAGCAGGAATGTCACCTTGCCCGGATGCCGGGAAGCAAAATTGCCAACCGCTTCCAAATTTTTGTTCAGCTGTTTCTGGGTATCGGCGGACACATCAAACAGCTTGGTGAACATCCAGCCGTCTTTTCCCAGCAGGATATTTCCTTCCTCTACCTTACCAAATACAAGGTTATTGAAAGCGCTCTCCAGATCAATCCAGCCGTCACGGAAGGCTACCTGGTCCTGCATATACGTTGCAAAGCCTTTGAACCAGTTCCCGTTCAGCAGAGATTCCAAGCTGAACGACGGCATTTGGGCCAGTTTCCGATTTTCCAGATCCGACATGTCCCGCTTGGGCCAGAACACATTCAATACAGAGAAGCCGACCAGCAACAGGACAAACAGTGCCATAACAGCGCCAGGGCGGGCACCTTTTTCACGCCCGGCTTTTCGATGAACATAGCGAGCCATTACAGGTACACCTCCCTTTAGAAATCAGCATACAGCGCCGTGGAGCCGGTAGCAGCAATCACGAATGCGGTACACAGAACGGCCAGCGCGGCAAAAATCACCAGGCGGACCGGCGGACATTTTTTCGTCTTTTCCCATATCCAGGACGGCAACGGGGTAGAGCACAGGCAGCATACCACAAGCAACACGCCGTAATTCCGTACAAAGTACAGCGCAGATACACCGCCCTGGGGAATAAACAGCCGATTCATAAGCAATCCCAGCGGCGCACCGGCAGCATTTGCGGTAAAGATGCCCCAGCCCAGCACCACAAAGAACAGGGTATAGATGTGGGGCCAGATTCGTCCCTTTTTCAGATATTTGAGCAGGAATGTTTTCTCAATGACAAGCAACACAAAATAGTACAGGCCCCAGCAGATAAAATTCCAGTTAGCTCCGTGCCAAAGCCCGGTCAGCGCCCACACCACGAGCATATTGAAAATCTGGCGGACAGTCCCTCGGCGATTGCCGCCCAGCGGGATATAAATGTAATCCCGGAACCACTGGGACAGGGTGATATGCCAGCGCCGCCAGAATTCAGTGATACTGGCGGAAATGTACGGCAGATTGAAGTTGACTGGGCATTCAAAGCCCATCATCAGGCTCAGGCCGTTGCTCATTTCGGAGAAGCCGGCAAAGTCAAAATACAGCTGCAGCGAGTAAGCCAGTACACCGAGCCAGACAAGCGGGGTAGAGGCATTGGCCAGACCGATACCGTCAGTGGTTGAAATAATGTCCTGCCACAAGGCGGCAATAGAGTCGGCAAGGATCACTTTCTTGGCCAGGCCGAACACAAACATCACGGCGCCGTCTTCTGCCTGGCGAACCGTGCAGCGTCCCTTTGTCTTATGCAGGGCAGGGGCCATCTCCCGGTAACGAACAATGGGGCCAACAATCAGCTGCGGATACAGAATCACATAGGTGGCAAAGGTGATCGGGCTGCGTTCCGCCTCTACCTTGCGGGTATATACATCCGCTATATAGCTGATGAGCTTAAAGGAGTAATAACTGATTCCCAGCGGCAGAACATCCAAAAACGACAGGGAAGCAATGCCTGCACCGGAAATCTGGTTGACCGTATCAATCAGGAAATTGGTATATTTAAAGAACACCATGGAAGCCGCACTCACGATCACTGCAATGATCAGAACGACTCGCCGCACCTGCGCAGAACCGCTCTTTTGCAGCAGGATACCAGCTATGTAGTTGACAATTATCAATACCGCAATCAACGGCAGCCAGGTAATCCCGGTCCAGCAGTAAAACACGATGCTTTCCAGCAGCAAAACCGCATTTTTTGCCCGCCCCGGCACCAGATAATACAACCCCAATGCCAACGGCATAAAGCAGAACAGGAACACCACACTGTTGAACGACAAAGGGTCCTCCTCCTTCCTCAAACCAAAAAAATACGGCAGGCCGTAGTCCCGACTGCACACAGGCTGTCTGCTGCAAGCAGAGTCAGCGGGCATGCACAGGACAGCGGCCTGCCGTTTTCATTGCTTCAGATCAACCGGATCAGGCAAGCGCGCTGTCAATGGCAGCGTCAATATCCGCATAATCCGGGCCATCAATAGCAGAAATCACCATTACCACAAAGTTATCTTTCACAACAATGCGAGCATCCTTCGTTTTGGCAACCTTGTCAGCATATTCGGCATACAGGGTAGTACTGGCAGATTCCTTATACGCCTCCAGCTCCTCTTTAACAGTATCTGCACAGCCACTCTTTGCTTGAACAGCCAGAACCAGTGCGCACTCAGCCTGCGTATTGGTTACATCACCCTTGAAAGCAACGATGTTGTCCATAGTCAGACCGAAATCATTTTCAATATTGAATTCGTCCAACGCACGGGAATTAGGAATCGGATTAACCGCCTCAATGGTAGAAACGATAGAATCCAATTTGGCAGTATCGGCTTCCTCTGTTGTGGTGTCCGCAGCGGCAGAGTCAGTTGCAGATTCAGACGAAGACGAAGAGGTATCGGTCGTCGAATCCGTAGAAGCGGCGGAGGAAGAAGAGCCTGTGCAGGCAGCCAGCAGACTGGTCATCAGCACAGCGGCACACAGAACAGCAATCAGTTTTTTCATGGTAGATCTCCTTTTGTGATGCTCCCCGATTTCAGGGTAGTATGGCACAGAATTGCGGCGGTTATGCAAGCCGCACCGTGCATCTGTTGTACACAGCTACACGCTAATAGAATACACCATTCCCACCTTTTTTTCAAGGGGCGCAAAAGCGCAAAAACCGTTGTTCTTTGTAAATTTTTACTGCAAAATCCCAATGGAAAACAGGGTTGACAAACAGGGGCGTTTCGCCGTACACTAACCATGAAAAGGATATAAGGAATACTGCGATGCAAAGTCAAAAAGTAAAAACAATAGCCCGCCTTGGCATGCTGTTTGCCCTTGCCATGGCACTCTCTTTTTTTGAATCCGTGATCACACCGCTCCTGGGCCTGATGCCAGCCATGAAACTGGGGCTGGCCAATATAGTTGTTATGTATGCGCTCCTTTTTATGAGGCGAAGGCACGCCTTGGCCCTGGTATTGCTCAAAGCTGCTTTTTCTCTGCTGGCCCGAGGCGTTACAGCAGGCTTTCTGTCTCTGTGCGGTGGTTTGCTGTCTTGGGTCGTTCTCTGCATACTGTTGAGCCTTCCATTTTCTGTGACCGGGTATATTTTCTCCGTATGTGGTGCCCTGGCACATAATATCGGCCAGCTGTTCGGAGCCGCCCTGGTGCTCAGCAGTGCCCTGGCTCTTGGATACGCGCCGATTCTGCTGATTGCCGGTGTGGTTGTGGGCAGCCTGACCTGGTGGGTCGCCCGCAGTGTGTTTCCAGTGCTCAGACATCTGTACCCGCAGGAGACAAGCCGGGGAAAGAATGTAAAATTTTAAGATTTTGTCTCAAAGATTTCGGAATTCTATTGACATTATAATTTGCTTGTGCTATTATGTAGGCAAGGCGCAAGACTGTGTCTTAAAAAAATGAATTAACCAAATGATTCGGAGGTAATAAACATGGCTAAGTACGTTTGCACCGTTTGTGGCTACATCGCGGAAGGCTCCATCCCGGAATTCTGCCCGGTCTGCAAGGCTCCCGCTTCCAAGTTCATCGAGAAGAAGGACAACACCTATGTCACCGAGCATGTCGTTGGCATCGCCAAGGACGCTCCGGAAGAGATCATCCAGGGCCTGCGTGAGAACTTCAACGGCGAATGCAGCGAAGTCGGCATGTACCTGGCTATGAGCCGCGTTGCTGATCGTGAGGGCTATCCCGAGATCGCCGAGGCCTGGAAGCGTTACGCTTTCGAAGAGGCTGAGCATGCTTCCAAGTTTGCCGAACTGCTGGGCGAAGTTCTGACCGACAGCACCCAGAAGAACCTGCAGATGCGTGTTGACGCCGAGTGCGGCGCTTGCGCCGGCAAGATGGACCTGGCCAAGAAGGCCAAGGAGCTGAACCTGGATGCCATCCATGACACCGTTCATGAAATGGCTAAGGACGAAGCCCGTCACGGCCGCGGCATGCAGGGCCTGCTGGATCGTTACTTCAAGTAATCTTCCGCTCGTTATATGCACCAAAAGCCCCGGAGAGCTGTTTGCCCTCCGGGGCTTTTTCTGTGTTTCACATGGTTGACAACATCATGGATTCAACGATATAATAAGGAAGCACTCGGCGATGTTGGAACCTTTCCGACACCGCCTGTTTTTTCGCCCGGCTGTTCTCCGGGTGCAGGAAAAGGAGAAAACTATGCCATATCGTCTGATCCGTCAGGAAGGGGCTGCGCGTCGCGGTGAGTTCAAAACCGTGCACGGCACCGTACAAACCCCCGCTTTTATGAACGTTGCCACCGCAGGCGCCATCAAAGGCGGCCTGTCTGCCTTCGACCTCAAAGACATCCGTGCGCAGGTCATGCTGTGCAACACCTACCATCTTCATCTGCGTCCCGGTGACCAGCTTGTAGCCGACATGGGCGGACTGCACAAGTTCACCCGGTGGGACGGCCCGATCCTGACGGACAGCGGCGGATTTCAGGTATTCAGCCTGGCCAAGTTGCGCCATATCACCGAAGAAGGCGTGACCTTCAACTCTCATCTGGACGGACACAAGATTTTTATGGGCCCGGAAGAGAGCATGCAGATTCAGGCCAATCTCGGTTCCACCATCGCCATGGCCTTTGACGAATGTGTGGAGAACCCCGCTGAACACGATTATGCCGCTGCAAGTTGCGCTCGTACTGCTCGCTGGCTGCTGCGCTGCAAGAATGAAATGGCTCGGCTGAAACACGAAGGCAAGGCTGTGAATCCGGATCAGCTTTTGTTCGGCATCAACCAGGGCTGCACTTACAAAGATCTGCGCGTGGAGCACATGAAGCAGATTGCCGAGTATGATCTGGATGGCTATGCCATCGGCGGCCTGGCCGTAGGTGAACCGGCAGAGGTCATGTATGACATAATCTCCGCGGTAGAACCCTATGCACCGAAGGACAAGATCCGGTATCTGATGGGCGTTGGCACACCTGGCAATATTATTGAAGGTGTTTATCGAGGCGTCGACCTGTTCGACTGCGTTATGCCCAGCCGCAACGCCCGGCATGGACACCTGTTCACCTGGAATGGCATCATCAATATCAAGAACCTGAAGTATGAGCGGGATGAACGCCCCATCGACCCGGAATGTGATTGCCCGGTCTGCCGCAACTTCAGCCGTGCTTATATCCGCCATCTGCAAAAGGCAGATGAGATGCTGGGCATGCGCTTGGCTGTGATGCATAACCTGTACTTCTACAATCATCTCATGGAACGTATCCGGGAAGCGTTGGACAATGGCAGTTACCAGCAATTCCACGACAAGTATGTGAAGCTTCTTGATACAAGAATTTAACAAAACACTTGCGCAAACGCGTCAAATTCGCTATAATCTTCTTATGTCTTAAAATAACAGCAGTATAAGGAGCCATTGATATGATTCAGTTTTTGGAGCAGACTGCCGGCACCGGCAACATTCTTTTGACCATGGTTCTGCCGATGGTCCTGGTGATCGCTTTTATGTACCTGATCATCTACGTTCCGCAGAAGCGTCAGGACAAGAAAGACGCTGCCATGCGCAACTCCATCGAAATTGGTGATGAAGTAACCACTATCGGCGGTGTTGTCGGCCGTGTTGCCGCCATTAAGGATGATACTTTCGTTCTGGAGACCACCAGCGACCGCGTCAAGATTCGCTTCCGCCGCTCGGCCATTTCTTCTGTTGAGAAGCTCGATATGGGTAACGGCAAAGACGACTCCAAGAAGGATACTTCTGCCAAGAAGTAATTTCTTCACCTTTTTACAAACATAATAAAACGCCCCCTTGCATACTGTCTAGTGCAAGGGGGCGTTTTTATGAACAGAAACAAGACAAAAAACAAACGACACACCGTGCCGATTCACCATGCTGCACGGCGAGTTGCCAGGCACAGTACAGCACAAAAGCTCACGCTTTCCGTGTTTCGCAGCATTATCTCCGGAATCAGCATTGCTGTTATTTTGCTATGTCTGATTGCTGCTGTTTTTGCCAATACCAACCTGCCGCTAGCTTGGATCGGTCCTGCCGCATGTGCGGCCGCTGCCGTAGGAACCTTTGTCTCCGGCTTTTCTCTCAGCCATAATGTAACGCGCTTCCGGCTTCTGGCAGGCCTTGGCTGCGGCATTTTTTACTGCCTGTGTTCCTTGATTGGCAGTTTCGTCTGTGCCCGCGTGCCGACAGCCGACAGTTCTAATCTATCCTTACTGGCCGTCTTACTGTTCGGTGCCGTTGCCGGCAGCGCGGCTGGTGCTCTCCGCAGCGGCCCAGCCGGCGGGGTGCATTGATGCGCGCCGCAAGAGCGGTCTTTCCGGGCCTGTTCCGGGCAGCGGTTGGACCTGTTTTGGGGCGGAACCCTGCCACATCTGACAAGGGTCAAAAAATGCGCACCACCAGTTTTGTTCCAAACGCCGGTGTACTTTTTGTTATTTTGTTTTTTGCCGGCTATCTTGGCGGAATATTCAAAGGCAGAGAGTGTTCTTCCGACTTCGGAGAACTGCTGGCCGCCTATTACATGAACAGTTCCAGCTACACATCCTTTTTCTCGCGATTTTTGGATATATTCGGCAACGCTTTTCTTCAGTCTATTCTTATTCTGCTATGCGGATTCAGCGCCATGGGAAGCCTTTTCCTTGGACTGTATTTTGCAGCACGCGGTGCTGTTCTCGGCCTTTGTGCCGCCTGTGTATTCGTACAGGGTGGCACGCGGGCTCTCGTTGTTCACTGGATGCTGACCTGCCTGCCGGACCTCGGCGTTTTTCTGGTCATGCTGTGGCTGTCCATCCGGGCAAACCGGTGTGCCTGCCTGATTTTCCGCACGGCTATATTGAACAGTGGGCATCTGCGTCAGAGTTTTCCGCTCCGGCAGCTCCTGATGCATTTTCTGACCGCGCTTTTGTTGTGTACTGGATGCTGCCTGCTCGGGGCCGCATCAGGTGTCATCTTCGCCGGGGTCCTCCTCTGAAACAGCAGGCTTCTGCTGCGGCGTAAACTGATGGGAGGAAAGGGGAGAGGCCGCCACTGCATCCCGCAGCTGCTGCTGATTGATATGGGTATAAATCTGTGTTGTAGACACATTTTCATGCCCCAGGATTTCTTTCAGTGCCAGCATGTCCACGCCGCCCTGATACATCAGCGTAGCTGCCGTATGGCGCAGCTTGTGCGGCGAATACCCGCGCCCGGACAGTCCAGCACTTTGCAGACAGCGTTCCACAATCTGCTGCACACGGCGGGCTGTCAGACGCTTTCCGGTGCGTTTGGATACAAACAGCGCATTGGGTTCTGCCAAATGAGGCAGCGCCGCACGAACCGGCAGATAATGGTCCAAAGCATCCTGGCATGCATTATTAAGATAAACCAGACGCTCTTTGCCGCCTTTGCCGGTAATGCGAATGGTCCCATCCTTGAAATCGCTCAGGTTGATGGTTATCAGTTCCGCCAGACGCATGCCACAATTGAGAAATAACGTCAGAATGCAAAAATCCCGCTCATAAAAGTCACTTTGTATATTATTTAACAAGTCAATGCTTTCTTCAGCAGACAGGTATTTCGGCAGAGCTTTTTTAGGCGTACCCAGGCTGATATTGGCCGTAGGATCATCACGCAGAAGGCTCATCTGATTGCACAGATACCCAAAAAATCCACGCAGAGCCGATAACTTTCGGGCTCGGGCTTTCGGGCCGTTTTCATTGGTTCTCACATAGTCCAGGTAATTCAGAATGTCCCGTTTCTGAATCTTTTTGATCTGGACCAGATCAATATGGGTCAGGTCAATCTTTTCAGGGCTTTCTTCCAGCATCTGTTGGCTGCACAGGGACCAGGAAACCATCATGTAGCGAAAGAAGCCTCGCAGATCCAGATAATAGCCATTGACCGTACGCGGAGAACGCAATTTAACAAAATCCAGGTAGTGAAGATATTCGATTACCGTATCAGGCACATCCAGGTACGGCGCATGGCGCTCAGGGTGTGCCGCATCTATATAAGTACTCATTCAACAAACAACCTTTCAAAAGAGTTCCAAATGAGAGAAGCTGCCAGCCAGCGGATGGAACCGTTCCAGCATGTAAGCGTACGAAAGCCCTTCCCTGTATTTCGCTAAACTTACATTTAGCGAAATAGTATCTTTCGCTTTCTACTATACCATGCTTTTCCCCGCCTGTCAAACCGATGGAACTTTCGACCCCTTGCGGCCCATAATGCAAACAGACCATGCCCAACGCTAATGCAGCGCAACCGGACATGGTCTGTTTTTCAGCGATTGATGGACAGCGCCATACGGTGGTATGTGTGCCGTTCACCGCGAATGGCAATGGAATACGCCAGAATATTTTGTGGAAGTGCCATACCGGGCACGCCGGTATCACCAATGTGATGCAGATCTGCTCCGGCCATCTTGCACCAGAGTGCTATCTGCCGGATGGTCGCCGTATCCGCACCTTCCTGGGATGTTCCGATTGCCGTCATCAGCAACGCGCCCCGGCCGTGCACATATTCGGCCAGTTTATGCACAGCTTCCACTGTAATGCCCGGCACCGTACCGGGTGCCGGGACCAGAACAATGTCTGCGCCAGCATCCAGAAATTCCTGCGCATCCTGCAAAGTCATAATGGCTTCGCCGCTCTGGGAAAGGATTCCGGCCCCGTGCATCTTGCCGGCTGCCAGAATCACCCGGTCCCCTGCCGCCGCTTTCATCTTACGCAGCGCATCCACAATAGCTTCGTTGGCGACACCGTTGCCCGGATTTCCGGTAAGCAGAATCATATCCACGCCCATATCAGCCGCTCTGACGGCATTTTCAGCTGTGGCCAGTCTTCCGGCCGACATCTGCCACAAAGTTCCATCGTTGTAGGCTGCCAGCTCAGGGTCCACCGGTTCCAGGTTGATACCAATCACACGCCCTGTCAGGCGTTTAAGTTCACGGACAGTATCCTCCGGTGCCACTTTCGGCAGTGCATGGATAACCGGATTCTGTACATCAAACATATTCAGCAGCAGAACATCCGCCCCCAAAGAGGCTGCATATTCGGCATTTGTCACATCATTCAGCAGCGGCTGAGTAATGCCGATTGTTTCACTGACCATCACACGGCCCTCGCAGCCAGCCATGGATTCCAGCAATTCTCGCTTGCCGAAAGCCGCCAGCTCACTGGCCGTGCAGTCCAACAGGCGCTTGACCATCTCAGTCGTCCTCCTCGTCCAGATTCACACGGCCTTTTCCACGGACATAGAACGGTTCACTGTCCCGCATACCCTGCTGGCCGAGAGGTGTTTCCGAGGTGGTAATGTTCAGATTGATTTTTTTTGCCACATTTTCGGCCGAGCCCATAAACGGACGTGCCGCCTGTGCAATAGCTGCAAACAGCTTGTCATCCTTGGCAGAATCCAGAACCAGCAGATAGAAACGGTCGGTATCGTTGACCACCATGATCTGCAGGTATGCTGCCGCCACTCCGGGCTGCTGTGCAAACAGTTCACACAGCGGATTCAGAAGGTCATCCGGATAGACAGTAGGCTCCACAATGGTAATCTTGTCGCCGGGTTTGATCTGGGTCTGCCGCAGTCCTGCCTTGGCACGCAGCACAGCCGCATCGTGCTGCTGCTTGATGGAGGCCACCATCTTGGACTCGAAGCGCAGGTTGTCACCGAAGGGGTCAACCACGAACCCGGCCACTTTTTCGTTCTGCTGCAGCATACGGGCATAATCATCAAACCGAAGAGCCATCACCTGGGTGGCAGCATTCTGCTGCCACTTGCGCAGTTCTTCTTCATTGGTAAACGCCGGGAAGAAAGACCGCCCATCGGTGGCTTTCAGCAAAGAAAAAGTCACCTTTGTATCCTTGGGCATCTGGACACGGCCGGTTGCATCTGGCTTCGGCAGTTCTCCCTGGAACTCGACCTTGGCCGGTGCCAGGAAAATGGCACTGGTCAGCTGGTTGATAACCAGATTCAGATTCTGCGGATTGTTTTCCTGACGCAGCTTTTTGGCCGCCGCATTCAGTTCGGGATTGGCCACCGGCTGCTTGGTCACCGGATTCAAGATATGGCCGGAAGGCTGCTTCGGCGCAGTCGGCGCGGCAGGCTGGTTGCTCTTTTTCATGTTGTTCTCCTTATCTCTTTGCTCTATCCATAAAAAATTCTGCAGGTTCAATCCTTGAGCTTGATGGCATTGACGGCTTCACGCAAGTAGGACACCCCCACCAGGCGCAGCCCCGGGAATTGGCTTTGGTCCAGCATCTTCATGTTATGTTTGGGGATAATAGCCGTATCAAAACCGACGCGCTGCGCCTCACGCAAGCGGGTTTCCAGATGCGGAACGCTGCGCACTTCCCCGCCCAGTCCCACTTCTCCGATGGCCAGTGTCTTTTCGGCAATCGGCAGGTCCAACAGGC
>DXNX01000036.1 GCA_019413245.1 Oscillospiraceae bacterium | reverse complement strand
CAGATGTGTATAAGAGACAGCTTCTGGGCCAGGGCGATGGGGTCCCCCTCCCGGGGACGGCCCTCGGCGTCCCGGTACTCGGCCTGAGGCCCGCACACCGGGCAGCAGTTGGGCTGGGCGTGGTACCGGCGGCTGGTGATGTCGCCATACTCGGCGGCGCAGTCGGGGCACATGGCAAACCCGGCCATGGTGGTGGCGGGGCGGTCGTAGGGCAGGCGTCGGATGATGGAAAACCGGGGCCCGCAGTCGGTGCAGTTGATAAACGGGTACCGGTATCGCCGCCCGTGGGGATCGTTCATCTCTTCCAGGCAGGCCGCACAGGGGGCCAGGTCGGGGGAGACCAGGGTGGCGGCCTCCCCGGCCGCACTGGGCAGGATGGCAAAGCCGGTTTCGCCGGTGGCGGGAATATCCTCGGTGCGGATGTCCTCGATGACCGCCAACGGCGGCGGGGCATCGTCCAGGGCGCGCCGGAACTCGTCCAGCGCGGCGGCGGGGCCTTCCAGCTCCAGTTCCAGCCCGGCGGCGGTGTTGCGGGCCCAGCCGTTCAGGCCAAGGCGAGCGGCCAGCCGGTGGACGAAAGGCCGGAACCCCACCCCCTGCACGATGCCCTCAATGAGAAAATGCCGCCGGATCATGCGTCGGCGGCCAGGGCTTCGCGCACCTTGCCGGCAATGTGCGCGGCCAGTTCATCCAGCCCGTCGCCGGTGCGGCTGGACACCTGGAACAGCGGTCCGTCCGGGTTCACGCCCTTGTAGTCGGCGGCGGCCCGGGCCACGTCGAAATCAAAGTAGGGGAGCATATCGCACTTGTTCAGCACCAGGCAGGAGGTGTCGGTGAACATCAGCGGATACTTGGCCACCTTGTCGTCCCCCTCAGGAATGCTCAGCACCGTGATGCGGAAATTCTCCCCGATGTCGAACTCGGCGGGGCAGACCAGGTTGCCGATGTTCTCCACAAACAGCACGTCCACGCTGTCCAGGTCAAAGTCCGGCAGGATGTGCTGGATGCTCATGGCCTCGATGTGGCAGGCGCCGTCGGTGTTCAGCTGCACCGCGGGGATCTTCAGCGCCGCGATCTTCTCGGCGTCGATCTGCCCGGTGATGTCGCCCTCGATGACGCCGATGGAAAATTCTTCCCGCAGGCGGGCGATCAGGGCGGTGATCAGGCTGGTCTTGCCGGCCCCCGGGCTGCCCATGACGTTGATCAGGCAGACCTTGTGCCCTTTCAGGGTGCGGCGCACCTCGGCGCTCACATCCTCGTTCCATTCCATGACCTGATGCAGGACTTTGATCTCCATATTCAGTCTACCTCCAGACTCTCTACCATGAATTCCTTGCCCGAAAGCCGCTTCAGCCGCAGGCTGCCGCAGTAGGGGCAGGCAATGTGGGCGCGGTCGATCTCGCCCTCGCGCCCGCAGTCACGGCACAGTACCTTTAAAGGCACCGTGGTGACCTTGATTTTGGCACCCTCGGCGGGGGTGCCTTTGGCCAGCACGTCCAGATACATCTGCACACACTCCGGCACCACGCCGGAAAAGGGACCCATCCGCAGGCGAATTTCACGAATATGGGCCGCGTGCTGCTCGGCTGCCGCCTGCAGCGAGATGTCCAGGATGCTCTGGGTGATGGATAACTCATGCATGGCTCAGCCCTCCTTTTTTTGCCGATCTATGCCGAAAATGGACGAAAACGGCGGAAAAATCCCGCCGTACTTTTCCATTGTAACACCATCCTGCACAAAAATCCATACAAAGAAATAGTCTTGTAAAACGGAATTAGGAGTACTATAATGAAATAAAATTGTCAACAAATCTGGTAGATTGTCAGGGTTTGTTCCTCGAGGAGGTCGTTTTTATGGCAATCATTCCAATTTTGATCGCGTGGCCGGCGCTGATGGCACTGGTGATCCCCTGTATCCGGGATGCCCGTGTCCGCGGCAGGGTCGTATATCTGGGGGCTGGTGCCGTTATGGCGCTGGCCGCCTTTTTACTTGCAGCGTGGCTGCAGGGCGGGGGCGGCATCATAGACCTGTGCGGTGAGATGCCCCTCATCGACCATCTGATGCTGGCCGGGGAATTCGCCCTGATGATCCTCATTGTGGTGCTGAGCATCAAGTACAAAAAGTACCCGGTGGTGCTGCTCTCGGTGGGGCAGACGGGGCTGCTGGCCTGGTCGGAACTGACCTGTCCGGTGGAATCCCCCACCCATCTGCGGCTGGATTGCCTTTCCATGCTCATGATCATCATTGTGGCCATGGTGGGCGGGCTCATCTGCATTTACGCCGTAGGCTACATGAAAGCCTATCACCAGCATCACACCGAATACCGGGACCGCAGCGGGTTCTTCTTCTCCATGCTGTTCTTCTTCCTGGCGGCGATGATCGGACTGGTCCTGTCTGAAAACCTGGTCTGGATGTATTTCTTCTGGGAGATCACCTCGGTCATCTCCTTCCTGCTCATCGGCTACACCCGCACCGAGGAAGCGGTCAACAACAGCTTCCGCGCTTTGTGGATGAACCTGCTGGGCGGCCTGGGCTTTGCTATTGCCATTGTGGTGGCGGCCCACACCCTGCACACCGTGCAGCTGGGTGAACTGGTGACGGCCAAAGCCACCATCCCGGTGGTGCTGCTGGCCTTTGCGGGGCTGACCAAGTCGGCACAGCTGCCCTTCTCCAGCTGGCTGCTGGGCGCCATGGTGGCACCCACGCCTTCCAGCGCGCTGCTGCACAGCGCCACCATGGTCAAGGCGGGCGTATATCTGCTCATCCGTCTGGCCCCTGCCATGGCCGGCAATATGACCGGCATGACCGTGGCCTTCATCGGCGGCTTTACCTTCATTGCGGCCAGCATGATGGCCATTGCCCAGAACGACGGCAAAAAAGTCCTGGCCTTCTCCACCGTGTCCAACCTGGGCCTGATCGTGGCCTGTGCGGGCATCGGCGCCGAGGAGACCATCTGGGCCGCCGTGCTTTTGATGATCTTCCATTCGGTGAGCAAATCCATGCTGTTCCAGGCCGTGGGCTCCATCGAAAACGCCCTGGGCTCCCGTGACATCGAGGACATGCACGGCCTGCTGCTGCGCCTGCCCCGCCTGACCTACATTATGGGCATCGGCATTGCGGGCATGTACCTGGCGCCTTTCGGCATGCTGATCTCCAAGTGGGTGGCGCTGCGGGCCTTTGTGGACGCGGACAACTACCTGCTGGTCATCTTCCTGGCCTACGGCAGTGCCACCACCATGCTGTATTGGACCAAGTGGCTGTGCAAGCTGGTGTCTTTGCACCACACCAAGGCCCAGGTCACCGACGTGACCCGCAAGGACCAGTACTTCTCCATGTACATTCACGCGGCGGCCACCCTGGGCCTGTGCCTGCTGTTCCCGCTGGTGTCCTCCCGCGTGGTCACCCCCATCATCCAGGAACTGTACGGCACCGCCCATGAGGTGCTGTCCATGAGCGTGCTGACCACCATGGCCATCATGCTGGTCAGCGTGCTGTTCGTGCCGTCTTTGATGTTCCTGCTCACCCGCTCGGCCCACCGGGACTATGTTCCCATCTACATGGGCGGCATCAACGAGGGCGACAATACCTACTTTACCAACAGTTTCGGGGAACCGGAACATCTGTATCTGAGCAACTGGTACCTGCGCTTTGAATTCGGGCGCCGCCGCCTGATGCGGCCGGGTGTCATCGTATCGGCGGGGGTCCTTGTCGTTATGCTCTGTGTGATCATAGGAGGTGCGGTATGATGCCGGTCGTTTCCGTTTTGGCGTATCTGCTGCTGGCGCCCCTGGTGGGCGGCCTGCTGGACGGGCTGGACCGCCGTGTCAGCGCCCGGATGCAGGGCCGTCAGGGCCCGCCCATGCTGCAGCCGTTCTATGATTTGAAAAAACTGTTCTCCAAGCAGATGATCGCGGTCAATAGCGTGCAGATGCTGCTGAACCTGAGCTATCTGGTTTTCCTGGCGGTGGCCGGCTCCATGCTGTTTGCCGGGGCGGACATCCTGATGTGCCTGTTCATCCTGTCCACCGCCGATATGTTCCTGGTCATGGCAGCCTCCAGTGACTCATCTCCCTTCGCCACCCTGGGTGCCGGCCGCGAGATGATCCAGATGATGGCCTACGAACCCTTGACCCTGCTCATGGCCGTGGGCTTCTACCTGGCCACCGGCAGCTTCCATGTGGGAACCATCATCCAGATGCCCCACAGCGCCGTGCTGACCATGCCGGGCTTTTTGCTGGGCTTTATGTTCATCACCGCCATCAAGCTGCGCAAGTCACCCTTTGATCTGTCTACCAGCCACCATGCCCACCAGGAAATGGTCAAAGGCATCACCACCGAGATGGCCGGCCCCACTTTGGCCGTGATGAACATTGCCGAATACTACGAGATGGTGCTCATGCTGGGCATCATCGCCCTGTTCTTCATCAATGAGCACTGGTGGAGCTGGCCCATCGCCATTGTGGCCTGCCTGGTGATCTATCTGCTGGAGATCCTGTGGGACAACGTGGCCGCCCGCGTCAAGTGGCGCACCCTGCTGGACAGCTGCTGGGTGGTCACCCTGCTCACCGGCGGCCTCAACGGGCTGATCCTCATGCTGGTACGCTGATAAGGGGGCGAAAATACCATGAAGAAACTTGCAAAATCCCCTTGGATGCTGCACTATGACGCCAGCAGCTGCAACGGGTGCGATATTGAGGTGCTGGCCTGTACCACACCCAAATACGATATTGAACGCTTCGGCATCATCAACACAGGTGACCCCTTCCAGGCCGATATCCTGCTCATCACCGGCGGCGTGAACGCCCAGTGTGAAAAGGTGGTCAAGCAGCTGTATGACCAGATGCCCAACCCCAAAGTGGTGGTGGCTGTGGGCATCTGCGCCTGCACCGGCGGCGTGTTCAAGGACTGCTACAACATCAAGGGCGGCATCGATACGGTGATCCCGGTGGATGTGTATGTGCCCGGCTGCGCGGCCCGGCCCCAGGCCATCATCGACGGCGTGGTGAAGGCGCTGGAGATCCTGGAGGACAAGCGCCGCAACTATGCCGAGGAAAAGGAAGAAGAAAAGCACGAGGCAAAGGAGGAACGCTGACGATGGAATCTGCCAACACGATCGAACCCATCACCATGGCGGAGTTCATGCCCCAGGTGATCCGGTTCAAGATGGACAACTGGCGCGTGGTGCAGCTGTGCGCCGCCCGCCTGCCCGACGGCTACGAACTGAGCTACTCCTTTGCCAAGGGGTATGATATGCGCACCCTGCGCCTGACCATCGGCACCGACGACACGGTGCCCAGCATCACCCAGGTGTATCCCGGTGCCTTTTTGCAGGAAAATGAAGCTGCGGAGCTTTTCGGCGTGAAGATCGAGAGCATCCAGAGCGACTATCACGACAAGCTGTACCGCATCGCGCGGCCCACGCCGTTCAAGGAAAAGGGGTAAGACTATGGCGAAACGAAGCATTGTGCCCTTCGGTCCCCAGCACCCTGTCCTGCCCGAACCCATCCACCTGGACCTGGTTCTGGAGGACGAAGTGGTGGTGGAAGCGGTGCCCAGCATCGGCTTTGTCCACCGCGGACTGGAAAAACTGGTGGAAACCAAGGACTTCAAGGAATACGTCTATATTGCCGAGCGTGTGTGCGGCATCTGCAGCTTCGGCCACGGGCTGGGCTACTGCCAGACGCTGGAACACATCATGAACGTGGAGGTGCCGCCCCGGGCGCGGTATCTGCGCACCATCTGGATGGAGATGAGCCGGGTACACTCTCATCTGCTGTGGCTGGGCCTGCTGGCCGACGCCATGGGCTTTGAGAGCCTGTTCATGGAGAGCTGGAAGCTGCGGGAAAAGATTCTGGACATGTTCGATGCCACCACCGGCGGCCGGGTCATCTTCTCGGTGAACTGTATCGGCGGCGTGCTCAAGGACATGGACGAAACCATGCTCAAGAACATTGTGGACACCTGCAACGAGATGGAAAAGGAACTCAAGCCCATTGCGGATGCCTTCCTGCGGGATTACACCACCGGCTCCCGTCTGCACGGGCTGGGCGTGATGACCGCCGAACAGGCCACCCTCATGGGCGCCGTGGGCCCCATGCTGCGGGCCAGCGGCGTTTCCTACGATGCCCGCAAGCTGGGCTATGCGGCCTACGATGAACTGGACTTGGAACCCGTCACTGCCACCGAGGGCGACTCCTACGCCCGGTGCGAGGTGCGAATCAAGGAGATCAGCCAGTCCTTCGACCTCATCCGCCAGGCGGCGGCCAAGATCCCGGCCGGGCCCATTGCGGTGCCGGTAAAGGGCTTCCCCCAGGGCGAGTACTTCACCCGCATTGAGCAGCCCCGCGGCGAGGCCATCTACTATGTCAAGGCCAACGGAACCAAGTTCATCGACCGGTTCCGTTTGCGCACCCCCACCACCAGCAACATCCCGCCCATGCTGAACATGCTCAAAGGCTGCCAGCTGGCCGACGTGCCGCTGCTGATCCTGACCATCGATCCCTGCATCAGCTGTACCGAGAGGTGAAACCAAGATGGCATCATTGAAATTTCTTCCCTTTGCGGGCACGGCGCTGAAAAACCTGTTCAGCAAGCCGGTCACCACCGGGTATCCCTTTGAGCCCGCCCACTATCCCGAGCGCATGCGCGGGCATATCGAGATCGACATTGAATCCTGCATCAGCTGCGGCATGTGTGCCCGCAGCTGCCCGCCCGGCGCCCTGACGGTGGACCGGGCTGCCGGCACCTGGACCATCCAGCGGTTCGACTGCGTCCAGTGCGGCAACTGCGTCAATGTCTGCCCCAAAAAGTGCCTGAAGATGGCCCCGGGCTACACCACCCCGGACACCACCCGGCACAGCGACACCTACACCCGCACCACGCCGCTGCCCAAACCGGCACCCAGACCCGCCGCCAAGCCGGCTGCGGCTGCAAAGCCTGCCGCCCCGGCGGACAAGCCTGCTGCGGCCCCGCAGCCTGCCGCACCCGCGGCCAAACCCGAAGCCTGATATACAAGGACCGTGCCCCTGCCGGGGACACGGTCCTTTTTTGCGCCGCCGCGGTTGTGGGAACAGGGCTTTTGTGATACAATAAGACGGATTGTATATACAGCCGTTTCAACCGGTTTTTGGGAAAGCATCCAGAAGGAGTAAAGTGAGGATGACATTAAAGGAACTTGCGATCGGCAAAGCCGCCACCATCGTGACGGTGGGCGGGGAAGGGGCCCTGCGCCAGCACCTGCTGGACATGGGCCTGATTCCCGGCGCCCGGGTCAGCATGGTGAAGTTTGCGCCCATGGGCGACCCCGTGGAGGTGCGCATCAACAGCTATGAGCTGACCCTGCGGCTGGCCGACGCCGAAAAAATCGAGATCAAGGATGTGGCCGATGCCGAGAAGGCCGCCGCAGTGGCCCACAAGTGGGCCGTCCCGCTGCCCCACCCGGGCCTGGGCGAAAGCGGCAAGTACCACAGCAAGGCGGACGAGAACCCCCTGCCGGACAGCACAGTGCTGACCTTCGCCCTGGCAGGCAACCAGAACTGCGGCAAGACCACCCTGTTCAACCAGCTCACCGGCTCCAACCAGCATGTGGGCAACTTCCCGGGGGTGACGGTGGACCGCAAGGACGGCCCCATCCGCGGCCACGGCGATACCCGGGTCACCGACCTGCCGGGCATCTACTCCATGTCGCCCTATTCCAGTGAGGAGATCGTCACCCGGAACTTTCTGCTCGATGAGCATCCCCGGGGCATCATCAACATTGTGGACGCCACCAACATCGAGCGCAATCTCTACCTGACCATGCAGCTCATGGAACTGGACATCCCCATGGTGCTGGCTCTGAACATGATGGACGAGGTGCGGGAAAACGGCGGTTCCATCCGGGTGAACGAGATGGAATCCGCCCTGGGTATCCCGGTGGTGCCCATCTCCGCCGCCAAGAACGAGGGCATCGACGAGCTGGTTTCCCACGCCCTGCATGTGGCCAAATACCAGGAGCGCCCCGGCCGGCAGGACTTCTGTGACGCCAACGACCACGGCGGCGCGGTGCACCGCTGCCTGCACAGCATCATGCACCTGATCGAGGACCACGCCGAGGCCGCCGACATCCCCCTGCGCTTTGCGGCCACCAAGATCGCCGAAGGGGACAAGCTGATCCTGGACCAGCTGGGCCTCAGCGACAACGAAAAGCAGATGCTGGAATCCATCATCCGCCAGATGGAGGACGAGCGCGGTCTGGACCGGGCCGCCGCCATCGCGGACATGCGCTTTACCTTTATTGAGAAGGTCTGCTCCGGCACGGTGGTCAAACCCCACGAAAGCAAGGAACACCTGCGCAGCGTGCAGATGGACAAGATCCTCACCGGCCGGTACACCGCCATTCCGTGCTTCATCGGCATCATGGCGCTGGTCTTCTTCCTGACCTTCAACGTCATCGGCGCCGCGCTGTCGGCGGTGCTGAACTGGGCCATTGCCGCCCTGACCAACGCGGTGGACGCGGGCATGACCGCCCTGCACGTCAACGAGGTGCTCCACTCCTTGGTCATTGACGGCATCTTCAACGGCGTGGGCAGCGTGCTGGGTTTCCTGCCCATCATCGTCACCCTGTTCTTCTTCCTCTCCCTGCTGGAAGACAGCGGCTACATGGCCCGCGTGGCCTTCGTCATGGACAAGCTGCTGCGCAAGATCGGCCTTTCCGGCCGCAGCATCGTGCCCATGCTCATCGGCTTCGGCTGCACGGTGCCCGGCGTCATGGCCAGCCGCACCCTGCCCTCCGAGCGGGACCGCAAAATGACCATCCTGCTCACCCCGTACATGAGCTGCTCGGCCAAACTGCCCATTTACAGCTTCTTTGCAGCTACCTTCTTCCCCGGCAAGGCGGGTCTGGTCATGTTTGCGCTGTACTTCGGCGGCATCGCCATGGGCATTCTGGTGGCCGTGCTGCTGCGCAGCTCCCTCTTCCACGGTGAGGCGGTGCCTTTCGTCATGGAGCTGCCCAACTACCGCCTGCCCGGCGCCAAGAACGTGGGCCAGCTGCTGTGGGAGAAGGCCAAGGACTTTTTGCAGCGCGCCTTCACGGTCATCTTTGTGGCCACCATCATCATCTGGTTCCTGCAGACCTTTGACACCCACCTGGCCATCGTGTCCGACTCGCAGCAGAGCATCCTGGCCGTGGTGGCCGGCTGGATCGCGCCCGTCTTCGCCCCGCTGGGCTTCGGGGACTGGCGCATTTCCACCTCGCTGATCTCCGGCTTCATGGCCAAGGAGAGCGTGGTGTCCACCCTGTCGGTGCTGTTCGGCTCCACCGCTGAGCTGCTCCAGGTCATCACCCCGCTGGCAGCGGCCAGCCTGCTGGCCTTCTGCCTGCTGTACACCCCCTGTGTGGCAGCCATTGCCTCCATCAAGCGGGAGCTGGGCACCAAGTGGGCGGCGGCTGTGCTGGTGGGTCAGTGCGTCATTGCCTGGCTGGCGGCCGGTGCGGTCCGCCTGGTGGGCCTGCTGCTGGGCTTTGTGTAAACAAAACAGCGAAAAAACGAAAAAAACAGAACGGGTGTCCGCTTTCCGGCGGGTGCCCGTTTTTTCGGTGCAGGACAAAAGTTACAGAAAAGAAACGATTCCAAAGAGATTTTCCGGACAGCGCAATAGAATTGCACAAACTGAGATGTCTGCCCTTGTGATAATGTACAAATTTGATTAAAAAGTGGAAAACTTGCTTGAAAAACTGGTCAGAACGTTGTATTATAGCCTCAGAAAGAGGTTGGAAACGTTACCAACCTCAAAACAGAACCGCAGGGGGAAAGAAACCCCTTCCCACCAATTCTGCAAGGAGGACAACACCATGAAAGCCAAGAAACTTCTTTCTCTGGGCATTGCCTGCACCATGGCCGCCGGTCTGCTGGCCGGATGCGGCGCTTCTTCGTCTGACAGCACTGCCTCCACCGCTACCGCCGACACCGGTACTTCCACCGCCGCCACCGCCGACGGTGCTTCCGGCAAGGTGTATTACCTGAACTTCAAGCCGGAGCAGGACCAGCAGTGGCAGGACCTGGCCAAGGTCTACACCGAGCAGACCGGCGTGCCGGTCACGGTGGTCACCGCCGCTTCCGGCGAATATGAGACCACCCTGATGAGTGAGATGGCCAAGAGCGACGCGCCCACCCTGTTCCAGGTCAACGGCCCCATCGGCCTGGCCAACTGGAAAGATTACTGCTATGACCTGACCGGCAGCCAGATCGCCGGCGAGCTGACCAGCGATTCCTACGCCCTGAAGGACGGCGATGCCACCCTGGGCATCGGCTACGTTATCGAATCCTACGGCCTCATCACCAACAAGACCCTGCTGGAAAAGGCGGGCTACACCATCGACGATATCAAGAGCTTTGACGATCTGAAGAAGGTGGCCGAGGACATCACCGCCCGCAAGGATGAGCTGGGCTTCGCGGCCTTCACCTCCGCCGGCATGGATTCTTCCTCCGACTGGCGCTACAAGACCCACCTGGCCAACCTGCCCATCTACTTCGAGTATCAGGAGGATGGCATCACCTCCACCGACGCCATCAAGGGCACCTACCTGGACAACTACAAGAACATCTTTGACCTGTACATCAACAACTCCACCTGCGCTCCCACCGAGCTGGCCGGCAAGACCGCCGATGACAGCCGCAACGAGTTCCTGGCCAACGAGGCCGTCTTCTATCAGAACGGTTCCTGGGAATACGTCAACCTGACCCAGGACGGCACCTTCACCGATGACGACCTGGCTATGATCCCCATCTACATCGGCGTGGGCGACGAAGCCAACCAGGGTCTGTGCACCGGCACCGAGAACTACTGGTGCGTCAACAAGGAAGCCCCCGAAGAAGACATCCAGGCCACGCTGGACTTCATCTACTGGTGCGTTTCCTCTGAGGAAGGCACCAAGGCCATGGCCGACGACATGGGCTTTGTCATCCCCTTCAAGAATGCACAGGAATCCACCAACATCTTCGTGAAGGAAGACCAGGAAATGACCGCTGAGGGCAAAGTGCCTGTGTCCTGGAACTTCACCACCATGCCTTCCGAAAACTGGAAGAACAACCTGGGCTCTGCCCTGACCGCCTACGCTGCCGGCACCGGCACCTGGGATGCTGTGGTCTCCGCCTTTGTGGATGGCTGGGCCACCGAAGCTGCGCTGAACGCAGGCTGATTGCACCGTCTGTGACGGAATACGCGTAAACCTTGCGGGAAGGGCGGGCGAACACAGCGCCCACCCTTCCCGCTTCTTGTTTGGGGAAATCATTATGGAAAAAGCAATCAAAAAATACTGGCCGTTCTTTGTGCTGCCCACCCTGCTGGCCTTTATTATCGGCTTTATATGGCCGTTTATCTGGGGCATCGGGCTTTCCTTCTGCCAGTTCACAACCGTGAAAAATGTGACCTTTGTGGGCGTTCAGAACTACATCAAGCTCTGGGCCGACGATACCTTCATCCACGCCTTCTGGTTCAGCACCGCCTTCACCATCGTGGCCACCGTGCTCATCAACGTGCTGGGCTTTCTGCTGGCGCTGCTGCTCACCCGGCATGTGAAAGGCACCAACATCTTCCGCACCGTCTACTTCATGCCCAACCTTATCGGCGGCGTGGTGCTGGGCTATATCTGGAACACCCTGCTCAACGGTGTGCTCACCCTGCTGGAAAAGCCGCTGCTGCAGCTCAACGCCACCTACGGCTTCTGGGGCCTGGTCATCCTCATGTGCTGGCAGCAGATCGGCTACATGATGATCATCTACATTGCCGGGCTGCAGAACGTGCCCCCCGACCTCATCGAGGCGGCCCGCATCGACGGCGCCACCGCCCGCCAGGTGCTGCTCCGGGTCAAGATCCCCATGGTCATGCCCAGCATCACCATCTGCACCTTCCTGACTCTGACCAACTCCTTCAAACTCTTTGACCAGAACCTGTCCCTGACCGGCGGCGAACCCGCCAAGCTGACCCAGGGCCTGGCCTACAACATCTATGATACCTTCTATGCCCGCAGCGGCGCCCAGTGGAAGGGCATCGGCCAGGCCAAGGCCGTGGTCTTCTTCCTGGCTGTGGTCGTCATCGCCCTGGTCCAGCTGCGGCTGACCCGCTCCAAGGAGGTGCAGCAGTAATGGAAAACTCCAAAAAGACCCATCGCATCAACAACGTGATCTCGGTGGTGCTGGGCCTGATCTGCGTGGCCTACGTCTATCCCATCGTGCTGATCCTGCTCAACTCCCTCAAGACCGAGCGGGCCATCACCACCACCCGCATTTTTGAGCTGCCCACCGCCGAAACCTTCACCGGCCTGTCCAACTACATCTACGGCATCACCTCCATGAACTTCCTGGAATCCTTCTGGTACAGCCTGTTCATCTCGGTGTCGTCGGTGCTGCTCATCCTGCTGTGCTGCTCCATGTGCGCCTGGTATATCACCCGTGTTCACGGCAAGCTGTCCAGCGGCATGTACTATCTGTGCGTGTTCAGCATGGTGGTGCCCTTCCAGATGGTCATGTTTACCCTGGCCAAGACCGCCGATACCCTCAAACTCAACAACCCCTACAACATCTGCATCATTTACCTGGGCTTCGGCGCCGGTCTGGCGGTGTTCATGTTCACCGGCTTCATGAAATCCATGCCGGTGGAAATCGAGGAAGCCGCCATGATCGACGGCTGCAACCCGCTGCAGATCTTCTTCCGAGTGGTCTGCCCCATCCTGAAACCCACCATGATCTCCACCGCCATTCTGGAGACCATGTGGGTGTGGAACGACTACCTGCTGCCCACCCTGGTGCTGGATATCAAGAAATACCGCACCATCCCCATGGCCATCCAGTATTTCCGCGGCAGCTACGGCAAGGTGGAAATGGGCCCCATGATGGCCTGCATTATGCTCACCGTTCTGCCGGTGGTCATTCTGTACCTGGTCTGCCAGCGCTACATCATTGAGGGCGTGGTTGCGGGTGCCGTGAAAGGATGATATAATTTTTTCTCAGAATGTACAGAATCAGGCGCCCCTGCGCCGGGAAGGATGCTGCTGTAAGCCATGACCATCAAGGACATTGCCCGTGAATCCGGTTACGCGGTGGGAACGGTCTCCCGCGTGATCAACAAGAACCCCAATGTCAGCCAGGCGGCCCGCGACCGCATCCTGGAGGTCATCCGCAAATACAATTTCCAGCCCAATTCCAACGCCAAGCACCTGAAACAGCAGGCCAGTCAGGGCATCGCCATGATCGTAAAAGGCACCCACAACATGCTGTTTGCGCCCATTCTGGAAAAAATGCAGACCGAATGCACCGCCGCGGGCTACAACGGCATGGTGTATTACATCGACGAAAACGACAACGAGGTGGACCGCGCCCGGCAGATCTGCCGGGAACACAAGCCCTACGGCGTCATCTTCCTGGGGTCGGACAGCAACAACTTCTCCCGGGAGCTGGACGAACTGGGCGTTCCCTGCCTGCTCATGACCAACATGGCCGACACCTCCAACATCGAAAATCTGTCCAGCGTCAGTGTGGACGACATCGCTTCGGCTTCCCAGATGATCCGGTACCTGCATGCCAGGGGACACCGCCGTATCGGCCTCATTGGCGGCGACCTCCGGCGCTCCCGCCCCAGTTCGGCTCGTCTGGCCGGCTGCCTGAGTGCCTTTTCCAGCCTGGGCCTGTCCTTTGAGGCCGACACCCAGTATCAGGATGCCCGCTTCACCATGCCCGGCGGCTACAAGGCCATGGAACGCCTGCTGGAAAGCTACCCGGACCTGACCGCCGTGTTTGCCTTCAGTGACATCATGGCCATCGGGGCCATTCGCGCCCTGCGTGACCATGGGCTGCAGGTGCCGCAGGATGTTTCGGTGTGCGGGTTCGACGGCATCGAGCTGGCCGGCTACCTGACGCCCCGGCTCACCACCATCCGTCAGCCCGCCGACCGCCTGGCATCCCGGGGGGTCAGCATCCTCATCCGCTGCATCGAGGACGACGGCGACGCCGTCCATGAACTGGTGCCCTATGAACTGGTGGAAGGGGAGAGCGTGCTGAAGCTGGACGGACAATGAGCGTTTTTTTACCGAAAGGAGGAACAATCCCATGCGCGCAAGCGGTGTGCTGATGCACCTGTCCAGCCTGCCGTCGCCTTACGGTATCGGCACCATGGGCGCGGCGGCACGCGAATTTGTGGATTTTCTTGTGGCGGCGGGCCAGAAATACTGGCAGATCCTGCCCATCTGCCCCACCAGCTACGGGGACAGCCCGTACCAGTCCTTCTCCACCTTTGCGGGCAACCCCTATCTCATCGACCTGGACCTGCTGGCGGCCGACGGCCTTCTGCAGCGGGAGGAATACGAAACCATCGACTGGGAAAGCACCCCCGACTGTGTGAACTACGGCGCTTTGTACCGCAAACGGTGGGATGTGCTGCGCAAAGCCTGCAATCGTCTTCTGCAGGATCCCCCCGCCGCTTACGGAGAATTCTGCAACGAAAACGCCTTCTGGCTGCCGGATTACGCCCTGTTCATGGCCCTGAAGGATGAACACGGCGGCCGGGCCTGGACCGAATGGGAACCGGCGCTGCGGCACCGGGACCCGGCGGCCCTGGAAGCTGCCCGCACCCGCTGTGCCGGGGCCATCGGCTTCTGGCAGGCGGTGCAGTATCTGTTCTTTGCCCAGTGGCGGGCGCTGAAGCGCTACGCCAACGACCGGGGCGTGCTCATCATCGGGGACCTGCCCATCTATGTGGCGGCCGACAGTGTGGACGTCTGGTCTGCGCCGGAGGCTTTCCAGCTGGGGGAGGATCTGCTGCCCACCGAGGTGGCAGGCTGCCCGCCGGACGGCTTTTCCGCCACCGGTCAGCTGTGGGGCAATCCGCTGTACAACTGGGACGCCATGGCCCAAAACGACTATGCCTGGTGGGTGCGGCGCATCCGGGTGCTGTGCAATACCTACGATGTGCTGCGCATCGACCATTTCCGGGGCTTTGCGGGGTATTATGCCATTCCCTACGGCGATACCGACGCCTGCAACGGACGCTGGCGCACCGGGCCGGGCATCGCATTGTTCCGGGCAGTGGAAAAGGCTCTGGGCAAGCGGAACATCATTGCCGAGGACCTGGGCTTCCTCACCGACGATGTGCGCACCCTGCTGCGGGAAAGCGGCTACCCCGGCATGAAGGTGCTGGAATTTGCCTTTGACAGCCGGGACGGCGGGGACTACCTGCCCCACACCTACACCCGGCACTGCGTGGTGTACACCGGCACCCACGACAACGAACCGGTGAACGGCTGGTTCGACACCGCCCCCCAAGCCGATACCCGCAAGGCGGTGGACTACCTCAGACTCACCCGGGAGGAAGGGTACAACTGGGGCATGATGCGCGCCGCCTGGGCCAGCGTGGCCAACCTGGCCATCGTACAGGCCCAGGACCTGCTGGGGCTGGGGCACGAATCCCGGATGAACGAACCCTCCACCCTGGGCACCAACTGGCGCTGGCGGGCATTGCCCGGCGTCTTTGACGCCGCCCTGGCCCAAAAAGTCCGCCACCATATGGAACTGTACGGACGTCTGAGCTGAATATTTCCCCAAACCGGCCCCCGCCTGAACGCGGAGGCCGATTTTTTTCGTGGGGGCTTGACAAGCGGGGAAAGAGGGTGTATCTTAACACATAAAGAATTTTTGATGTGAGAGGGGAGGTCATTCCATGCAGCCGGATTTTCAGGCCGAGGCCAAGGTGTTCAAGGCCCTGTGCGACCCCAAGCGGCTGGCCATTCTGCAGCAGCTGCGCAGCGGGGAAAAATGTGCCTGTGTTTTGCAGGGACCCCTGGACCTGACCCAGCCGGGACTTTCGTACCATATGAAGATCCTGTGCGAATCCGGCCTGGTGGAAAGCTCCCAGGTGGGCAAATGGACCCACTACCGTCTGAGTGAGACCGGACGGCAGCGGGCCCTGGACCTGCTGGCGGAACTGACCCGCCCCAACACCGGAAAAGAACCCTGTTCCGGCGGCTGCAGCTGCGGCCGCTGAGTTTGCGCCGTGGGAGTGCGGCGCCCTTTTTTGGCAATACACATCAAAAATATTTTATGTGTGGCGCTGCCATACAAGACAAGGAGTGACCCGAATATGGGAATCTGGGATTGGATTCAAAACGAGCTGCTGGGCATGCAGTGGCTCAACCGGCTCATCGGCCGGGGACTGGCGGCCCTGGGGGTGGATGGTACCACCCGCCTGGGCGGCAGCCTGCAGTTCTTCCTCTATGATGTCATCAAAATCACCATTCTGCTCTGCGTGCTGATCTTTGCCATCTCCTATATCCAGAGCTACTTCCCGCCGGAGCGGGGCCGCCGGATTCTGGGGCGGCTGCACGGGCTGGGGGCCAATACTGTCGCCGCCCTGCTGGGCACCGTCACCCCCTTCTGTTCCTGCTCCTCCATCCCGCTGTTCATCGGGTTCACCGGGGCGGGGCTGCCGCTGGGCGTCACCTTCTCGTTCCTGATCTCCTCCCCCATGGTGGACCTGGGCAGCCTGGTGCTGCTCATGAGCATCTTCGGCGCCAAGGTGGCCGTGGTGTATGTGGTGCTGGGGCTGGTCATTGCGGTCCTCGGTGGTTCCCTCATTGAAAAGCTCCACCTGGAAGACCAGGTGGAGGACTTTGTCCGGGCCGCCGCCCGCCCGGCAGAACTGGACCTGCCCGAACTGCAGGTGCGGGACCGTCTGCTCTACGCCCGCAACCAGGCCGTGGGCACCCTGCGCAAGGTTTTCCCCTACATCCTCATCGGTGTGGGCGTGGGTGCCATCATCCACAACTGGATCCCCGAAAGCTGGGTCACTGCCATTCTGGGCAGCCATAACCCGCTGGGTGTGGTGCTGGCGGTGCTGGTGGGTGTGCCCATGTACGCCGACATCTTCGGGACCATCCCGGTGGCCGAAGCCCTGCTCCAGAAAGGCGCCCAGCTGGGCACCGTCCTCTCCTTTATGATGGCAGTGACCACCCTGTCCCTGCCCTCCCTCATCCTGCTGCGCAAGGCGGTCAAACCCAAACTGCTGGCCGTGTTTGTGGGCATTTGTGTGGTGGGCATTATCCTGGTGGGCTACCTGTTTAATACACTTCAAATATTTTTGGTCTGATATTACAAGGAGGAATATTTTATGTCGTTCATTTTTGGTAAGAAAAAGTCCGAACCCACTTCCTGCGGCTGCGCTTCCGGCTGTGCCGCCCCGGCGGAGAACACCGGCGCCGCTATTCTGATCCTGGGCGGCGGCTGCGCTAACTGCCAGGCGCTGGAGCGCTCGGTGCGCGCCGCCATGGAGGAGCTGAACATCCGGGAAGAGGTGGGCCATGTGACCGACTTCGCCCAGATCGCCGCTTACGGTGTGCTGACCACCCCCGCCCTGGTGGTGGACGGCAAGGTCCTCAGCGCCGGACAGGTGCTGAATGTGGAGCAGGCCAAGGCCCTGCTGGCGAAAGCGAGGGGCTGAGATGGCACACAAGCCCGTGGTGGCCTTTGTCTGCGTGCACAATTCCTGCCGCAGCCAGATGGCCGAAGCCCTGGGGCGGCATCTGGCCGCCGACGTGTTCACCAGCTGCTCCGCCGGCACCGAAACGGTGCCCCGCATCAACCCGGACGCCGTGCGCCTCATGCGGGAAATCTACGGCATCGAGATGGACGGCCAGTACAGCAAGACCCTGGACAAACTGCCCCCGGTGGATGTGCTCATCACCATGGGCTGCAATGTGCAGTGCCCGGCGCTGCCCTGCAAACGGCGGGAGGACTGGGGCCTGGAAGACCCCACCGGCAAGAGCGATGAGGAGTTCCGCAAGGTCATCGCTGTGATCGAACAGAAGGTGCTGGCCCTGCGGGAAAGCCTGCGCAACGGGCTGTAAGTCAGTCCGCCGGCTCGCTTTTGAACAGGCCCTGGTCTACCAGACCCAGGTAATCCGCCAGCAGATAGGCCATCTGGGCGTCCCCGGCGGAAATGCCGTCCAGCACCACCACCCGGGTACCGTTGTCGTAACTTTCTACCGAGTACATCCGCAGCAGGTTCAGCCACTCCGCAAATTTGCGGAAGATCTCCGCATCTCCGACGGATACCGGCCCGATGACCACGGTCTTCCTTTCCACGGCGGGGGCGGCGGGACGCTGTACCGGACCCTCTCCGGGTCCATAGGTGTACACGGCGGAGGACGCAGTGTTGAAATCGCCGTCCAGCCACACCAGCGGGTTGCGGCGCACGCCGTCCCAGATCACCTCAAAATGCAGGTGGGGACCGGTGATGTTGCCCGTCACCCCGGTGTAGCCGATGAGCTGGCCTTCCCGCACTTTGGTACCGGCGGCCGCCGTCAGGCTGGACAGGTGGGCGTACCGGGTCTGTAAGGTCTTGCCCTGGGCGTTGGCGTGTCGGATGCGCAGGGCAGTACCGTAGCTCTGGTTGCCGGTCTTGGTGGACCCGTCCCAGATCTGGGTCCAGTCCACCGTGCCGTCCTCGGCCGCATAGGCCGGCGTGCCCGACGCCGCCCGCATATCGATGGCGCCGTGGTAGCTGCCGTCATTGTAGTAGTAACCGGCTGTCAGGGTATGTTGGGCCAAAGGCCAGCTGAACAGCACGGTGCCGTTGGATAATCTCATGGGACCATCGCCTCCTTGCCCCAGAATACGCAGGGCAGGGCGGCGGTGTGCATAAACCGACAAAAACAGCCCCGGCAAGCCTTGCGGTCTGCCGGGGCTGTTCGTGTGTGGTCGGTTCAGGAAAGGGTCAGGTCGCCAGTCTGTATCCAGCCTGCCTTGCGCAGGGGCCAGGCGATCAGCGGGGTCAGTACGGCGGGCAGCACCAGGCAGATGAGCACCAGCCCCGCCCAGTCAAAGGCAGAGATCGCCGGGCGCAGGCCCGCGGCTGCATCGGCCACCCAGCCGGTGTACACCCCGATGGGCCCCACCAACCCGCAGGTGCCCATGCCGCTGGAAACGGCAGGGCCGTTCTGCTCCAGCCGGAACAGGCAGGTGGCCAGAGGGCCGGTGATGGCCGAAGCCACCGTAGGCGGAATCCAGATGCGGGGATTGCGCAGGATGTTGGGCATCTGCAGCATGCTGGTGCCCAGGCCCTGGCTCACAAGACCCCCCACGCCGTTTTCCCGGTAGCTCATCACCGCAAAGCCCACCATCTGGGCGCAGCAGCCCGCCACGGCAGCGCCGCCGGCCAGGCCGGTCAGGCTCAGGGCGGCGCAGATGGCCGCCGAGGAGATGGGCAAAGTCAGGGCCACGCCCACCAGCACCGATACGATGATACCCATGAGCAGGGGCTGCAGCTCGGTGGCCCACATGATGACGCTGCCAACCGCCGAAGCCGCCGCGCCGATGGCCGGGGCAAACAGCACCGAAAGCCCCACACCGGCCAGAATGGTCACGGCGGGGGTCACCAGGATGTCGATGCGGGTCTCCTTGCTGACCAGCTTGCCCAGCTCCGCCGAGATGATGGCGATGAGGTAGACGGCCAGCGGGCCGCCTGCCCCGCCCAGGGTGTTGGCC
>DXNX01000035.1:11519-19751 GCA_019413245.1 Oscillospiraceae bacterium | reverse complement strand
CATGAACCAGCAGCGCGAGATCATCTACAAGCAGCGCCAGATGGTGCTGGACGGTGAGGATATTTCGGACAAGCTGCATGAGATGATGCGGGAGTCCATCGACGAGAGCTGCAACTCCTTCCTCAGCGGCGATGTGCCGGATGACTGGGATTTTGCTGCCCTGCGCCGTCATTACATGAACTGGCTGTGCCTGCCCACCGACTTCAACTACTCCACCGAGCAGCTGAGCAGCGTGACCAAGGAAGAAGTGGCCAAGACCCTGTACGACCGCGGCATGCAGATTCTGCAGGCCAAGGAAGCCAAGTACGGCTCCCAGACCATGCGTGAGCTGGAGCGTATCTGCCTGCTGCGCAACGTGGACACCAAGTGGATGGACCACATCGACAACATGGACCAGCTGAAGCAGGGCATGGGCCTGCGCGGCTACGGCCAGCACGACCCCGTGGTGGAATATCGTCTGGAAGGCTTTGCCATGTTCGACGAGATGATTGCCACCATCCGTGAGGATGCCGTCCACATGCTGCTGACCATCGAGATCCGCCGTCCTGAGGCCCAGCCTCAACGGGAGCAGGTAGCCAAACCCACCGGCGAGGGTGCTCCCACCCGTCCCGGTGCCAAGGGCAGCGCTCCCGTGCGTGTGCAGAAGATCGGCCGCAACGATCCCTGCCCCTGCGGCAGCGGTCTGAAGTGGAAGAAGTGCACCTGCAAGGAATACCATCCCGACCTGTAATTGAACGTTTTAGACCGGACCTTCGGGTCCGGTCTTTTTGCTTTTGGGCCACATCCGTTGCCGGGGCCTTTGCTTTCGGAGCGGATTGTGGTAGAATGAAATTCATTTCCAATGATAACACCGGAGGTTTTATCGCTTATGAAAGCACATATCCAGGCAGAGCCGCGCTGCGTGCTGCTGTGGAATTTTGGCCCGCTGAATGCGGGATATGACCACCTGGCCCGCACAGCGGCCCCACCGACAAAGCCGCCATGATCATCAGCGGCCTGCGCCATGACGACGGGTCTCTGGGCCGGTTTGTGGATGAAGTGCGCCGGGGCGGAGCGGCCATTCCCCTGCGCGCCATGGTGACCCCCACCAGCCGTGACTGGACCCTCTCTGCCCTGTTGAGCGAGCTGTGCGACGAACATGCCGCCGTGGGAGGCAACGCATGACCCGACAGCGTGGAATTGCACTGGTTTTGTGCCTGGCACTGGCAGCCATTGTAGGGTTCAGTTTCTGGCAGGACCGCACAGCGCCCAAGGCCTACACCGCCACCTGGTGGGACGTGTTCGACACGGTGACGGTGGTGACTGGCTACGCCTCCAGCGAGGAGGAATGGCAGCAGCAGTCCGACGCCCTGCACGCTGACCTGCTGCACTATCATCAGCTGTTCGACATCTACAACACCTATGACGGTCTTACCAACATGGCCACCGTCAATGCAAAGGCCGGTCAGGAGCCGGTACAGGTGGACGACGACCTGTTTGCTCTGCTCCAGTTCGGGCAGCAGGCCTACGACCTGACCGACGGCGCCTGCAACATTGCCGCCGGTACCGTTCTGTCCCTCTGGCATGATGCCCGCACCGCCGCCGAGGCGGCATCCCCGGAAACAGCTCTCACGGCAGAAATTCTGCCGTCCGAGGACTCCTTGCAGCAGGCCGCCGCACATATGGATATGGCGGATCTGATCCTGAATGAAAACGCCCGTACCGTGACCTTTTCCGACCCGGACATGCAGCTGGATGTGGGCGGTATCGCCAAAGGCTGGTCGGTGGAACAGGCAGCGCAGCGAGCCGAGGCCCGCGGACTGACTTCCGCCATCCTGAATGTGGGCGGCAATGTGCGGGCCATCGGCAACAAACCGGACGGCAGCCCCTGGACCGCTGGGGTACAGGACCCGGACGGCGGGGACAACCTGGCCGAAGTACAGCTGCAGCCCGGGCAGAGCCTGGTTGTCAGCGGTGATTACCAGCGGTATTTCATGGTGGACGGGGTGCGGTATCACCACCTCATTGACCTGCAAACCCTGCAGCCCGCCCGGTATTGCCGCAGCGTAGCCATCCTGTGTCAGGACAGCGGTATCGGGGATGCCCTTTCCACCGGTCTGTTCTGCCTGCCCCGGGAACAGGGCCTGGCCATTCTGGACAAGGCGGACGGCACCAGTGCCTTGTGGGTCCTGGAAGGGGATGTGCTGCAGCCTTCCGACAACTGGCCCCAATACAACTGAAATAATAAAGAAAAAGACCTTTCCCTCCGGGAAATTCCCGGGTCGGGAAAGGTCTTTTTGCTCAGGTAAAACTGCCGTGAGGCGGCTGTTCCAGCAGCCCCATGGAAACGCCCAGGGCCTCGTCCACCCGCTGCATATCCTCGGGCGGGATACGCCCGGCCCGCTCCCGCAGGCGGCGTTTGTCCAGGGTGCGGATCTGCTCGGTAAGAACGATGCTGTCCTTGCTCAGGCCGCAGCGGTCGGCCCGCACCCCGATATGGGTGGGCAGGCGGTTTTTGTCCTGCCGGGACGTGATGGCCGCCGCAATAACGGTGGGACTGTGCCGGTTGCCGATCTCGTTCTGGATGATAAGTACCGGCCGCACGCCTCCCTGTTCCGAGCCCACCACCGGGCTCAGATCGGCATAGAAAACTTCTCCTCTGTGTACCTCCATGGGTTTTCCCTCCCTGCTTGTTTGTTCTGTTTACAGTATAAGCAGGCAGGGTGGGATTTAATCATCCCTGTTCCAAAACCGTAAAGGCACAGGCCAGCCCGGCGTCATGGGTCAGGCTCAGATGGGCCGTCAGGTGCTGTTCCTGCGCCCAGCGAGCCGCTTCCCCGGACAGTGCATAATAAGGTGCGCCGCTCTCCCGGCGCAGCACCCCGATGTCCGACAGGGCAAACCCGCCCAAGCCTCGGCCGCAGGCCTTGAGGAAAGCCTCCTTAGCCGCAAAATTGGCCGCAGCGGTTTCAGCCCTGCGCTTGCCGGTATGGGAGGCAAGCAACGCCTGTTCCGATTCGGAAAACACCCGGTGCAGAAAAGGTTCCCGGGCGATGGCCCGTTCCATCCGGGCGCTCTCGCACAGGTCGGTCCCGATGCCGTAGATCATGCAGCGTCCTCCTTTCCGGGGTGAGGAACGCCGGATTCAGCGCACATACACCACATAGTTCTCCTTGCGGGGTGCGGCAGGCTTTTCACCGTCGGGGGCCGCATAGCCCAGAATGCAGTTGCCCACACCCGCCAAATGTTCGGCTTCGGGCACGCCCCACTCCTTCAGCAGGGCCTTGCCTTCCTCGGTTTCAAACATTTCATAGGCACGGTTGATCCAGCAGGAACCCAGGCCGACACTGGCCGCTGCATTGAGCATGTTGCCCATGACCAGGCTGCCGTCGGCTTTCCAGTTGGGCTGACGGGTATCGGCCAGCACCACCAGAACCACCGGCGCCCCGTAGAACGGGTCGTTATTGCTGCCCATGACAGCGGCGTTCATGCGGGAAAGATGATCCCGCACTTCCTTGTTTTCCACCGCCACGATCACCGGGCTCTGCTGCCCCATAGCCGTGGGAGCATACATGCCGGCTTTCAGTACGGCTTCGATTTTTTCGGCTTCCACCGGGCGGTCCGCATAAGCGCGGCAGCTGCGGCGGGTATACAGGGTACGGAGCGTTTCATTCTCCATCATGGTAAAATTCCACCTTTCCGGGGCGGAGTATAGATGGCACCGCCCTTTTTTTGCTTTTATTATACCATGCCGTGCAAGGCTGCTGCGCCAAAATGTGTTAAATTTTTTCAAATTTGTTCCCTGGTCCATTGCCTTTTTTAGCGCTTTCGGCTATACTAAAGACAGTTCCATTATAGTGGCATACAATGGCATACAAGGAGGTAGTTTCCCATGGAGACTTATGGAATCGAAAAGTTCGGTATCATTGGCCCCAAGGCCGTGTACCGCAACCTGACCCCTGCCCAGCTGACCGAGGCTGCCCTGCGCCGCGGTGAGGGCACTCTGTCTGACACCGGCGCGCTGGTTGTCACCACCGGTAAGTATACCGGCCGTTCCCCTAACGACAAGTTCATCGTCGACACTCCTGCCGTCCATGACGACATCGCCTGGGGCAAGGTCAACCGTCCCATCAGCCGCGAAAAGTTCAATGCCATCAAGGGCAAAGTTGCCGCGTATCTCCAGGGCCGTGAAGTCTTCATCTTCGACGGCTTTGCCGGTGCCGACAAGAAGTACACCAAGAAATTCCGCATCATCAACGAGCTGGCCAGCCAGAACCTGTTCATCCATCAGCTGCTGATCCGCCCCACCGCGGAAGAACTGGCCAACTACGGTGAAGCCGACTACACCATCCTGGTTGCCCCCGGCTTCAAGTGCGACCCCGCCGTTGACGGTGTCAACAGCGAAGCTGCCATCATGATCGACTATGAGGCTCACCTGATCGTCATCTGCGGCAGCCAGTACTCCGGCGAAATCAAGAAGAGCGTCTTCTCCACCATGAACTACGTCATGGTCAAGGAGAACGTCCTGCCCATGCACTGCTCCGCCAACATGGACCCCGAAACCCATGAGACTGCCGTCTTCTTCGGCCTGTCCGGCACCGGCAAGACCACTCTGTCTGCTGACCCCGGCCGCAAGCTGATCGGTGACGACGAACATGGCTGGAGCCCGGACGGTGTCTTCAACTTCGAAGGCGGCTGCTATGCCAAGTGCATCAACCTGAGCGCCGAGAACGAGCCTGACATCTACAATGCCATCCGCTTCGGCTCTCTGGTCGAGAACGTGGTCATGGATCCTGAGACCCGTCAGTTCGACTTTGCTGACGACAGCCTGACCGAGAACACCCGCGTGGGCTATCCCGTCAACTACATCAACAATGCACAGATCCCCGGCGAGGGCGGCATCCCGAAGGTCGTTATCTTCCTGACCGCCGATGCGTTCGGTGTTCTGCCTCCGATCAGCCGTCTGGACAAAAACGCTGCCATGTACCACTTCGTGACCGGCTTCACCTCCAAGCTGGCCGGCACCGAGCGTGGCATCACCGAGCCGCAGCCCACCTTCTCCACCCTGTTCGGCGAACCCTTCATGCCGATGGATCCTTCCGTCTACGCTGAAATGCTGGGCGAAAAGCTGGAGAAGTACGGCACCAAGGTTTACCTGGTCAACACCGGTTGGGCCGGCGGCAGCGCTGCTTCCGGCGCCAAACGCATGAAGCTGGCTTACACCCGCGCCATGGTCACCGCCGCTCTGAACGGCAGCTTCGACTCCATCGAGTTCAAGCATCATGACGTGTTCAACGTCGATTACCCCGTCAGCTGCCCCGGCGTGCCCGACGAGATGCTCGACGCTCGCGGCATGTGGGCCGATAAGGACGCCTATGACGCCCAGGCCAACAAGCTGGCTCAGATGTTTGCGGACAACTTCGCCAAGAAGTATCCCAACATGCCTTCCGAAATCGCGGAAGCCGGCCCCAAGCCCAAAGCCTGATTGCTTTCGGCTGAGCTGAATCTGTAACGCACCGTCCCCTCCCCTGCAGCTTGCACGGGGCGGGGACGGTTTGTTTTGTGAAGGGAGGCATGCCCCGTGCAGATGGCACAGGAGCTTTTGTTGCTGGTGGCCTCGGAAGAAAACCGGGGCCAGACCAACCAAAGTATTGCCCGCTACTGTCTGGACCATTTTGAAGAGCTGCTGAGCATGAATATCACCCAGCTGGCAACCGCCTGTCACGTTTCGGCCGCCACCATCACCCGCTTCTGCCATGCGCTGGGGTATGACGATTTTCTGCACTTCAAGGATGAGTGCGCCCTGGACCGACAGATGCGGGCCCGTTCCGCGTACTACAACGGCAGCCTGTTCGGCTATGACAAAAAGGCCATGACCGGTCCCGGACTGGATGCTTCCTGTCTGGCATTGGCTCACGATATTCGTGCCTGTCTGGCCGGAGTAGACGCCGAACAGATGCAGGCGCTGGCCGATGCCATCCACAACGCAGAGGACGTTCTGCTGCTTGGCATGGAGTATTCCGGCCTGGTGATGCTGTATCTGCAGCGGGAACTGGCCAAGCGCGGAAAGATCATCCGGGTGCTGCAATCCACCGCCAACCTGCAAAACGTGACCGTAGGACCCGGCACCTTGATCCTGATGCTGAGCATGAACGGCTGCGGGCTGGAAGTGATGGTGGATGCCGTACAGCGTCTGGCGGAAACCTGCGGCGAATTCTGGCTGCTGACCCAGAACGGCGACGTGGTACAGCGGTATCCCTTTGTCACACAGGCTGTGGTAGCCGGCGCCGGGAAAGATTTTACCTTTCACCGGTACGCTGAGCTGGCTCTGGCCGATATGCTGCTGGCCTGTTACGGTCCGTTGCAGCAGTTTGATACAAATCCATTGCCCTGACTGCGGGGGGATGGTATACTGTAAACATAGTTCAGAATAGAAAGAGGGAGTATCATGTACAATCCTGGAGATTCCATGATTGAAGTACGCGAACTGCTCATCAAGGCATTTGCCTCGGCGTGGGAGGTATGCGGTTCCGCCATGACCACCACCGACCGTGACGGCTATATCACCAGCAGTATTACGGTCATTGACAGCATGCAGGTCAGCCCGGAAATGATCTATGCCGAGGAAGGCTCCGGCCTGACCGACGGCGAAGAACTGGACCATCTGAGCGACCTGGTGCGTGCAGACGGTATCTGGGTGTATTATGGGGTGCCGGCCGAGAATTTCTTCCTGGTGACCTGGATGCCCGACGAGGATGCCGCCCGCCAGAAAGTTGCCTCTCTGATGGAGGAGGGCGACTGCGTGGCCTGCACGGTAGATCTGACTCAGCAATGGAATTTTGAATGATCTGTACCCGAGACCGAAAGGAGGCGCGGATATGAACCTGAACACAGAGATCCGGCCTCCGGAGCAAGCGCTGTCCCTGCTGAACAGACTGCAGAACGCCGGATTTGATGCCTACATTGTGGGGGGCTGTGTGCGGGACAGTCTGCTGGGCCGCACGCCCGGCGACTGGGACATCTGCACCAGTGCCCGCCCTGATGAAATCGAGGCTCTGTTTGCCGGGCAGCGGCTGCTGCTGAAAGGCAAAAAACACGGCACCGTGGCGGTGATTCTGGACGGACGCAGCTGGGAGATCACCACCTTCCGGCAGGACGGCCATTACACAGACGGTCGCCACCCGGACTGTGTCCGCTTCGTCCCCTGCCTGCGCGAAGACCTGGCTCGCCGAGATTTTACCGTCAACGCCATGGCCTGGTCCCCCCGGGAAGGTCTCATCGACCTGTTCGGCGGACAGCAGGACCTGCAGGCCGGAATTCTGCGCTGTGTGGGCGACCCGGCCTCCCGCTTTGATGAAGATGCTTTGCGTATCCTGCGGGCGGTGCGGTTTGCGGCGCAGCTGGGGTTCCGCCTGGACTCTGCCACCGCCAAAGCCGCTGTGCAGGCCCGGATGTCGGTGCGCTGTGTATCCGCCGAACGCATTTTCACCGAGCTGGACCGCCTGCTGGAAGGATTTGCCGCCGGAACCGTCCTGGCCCAATACGGCCGTATTCTGGGCGGTGCCATCCCGGAGATCGAAGCATGCATCGGCTGCACCCAACCGGGTCGCTGGCACTGTTACGATGTCTGGGACCACACCTCGGCTGCCGTGGGTGCTCTGGACATAACCGGTCTGGATGCCCGCAGCGCCCGGGTGCTGCGCTGGGCTGTTCTGCTGCATGATATGGCCAAGCCCCTTTGCCGCACCGTGGATGCGGCGGGTGCCGCTCATTTTCCCGGCCACAACCAGCGGGGTGGAAGGCTGGCACGCCAGATCTTGCAGCGGCTGCGGGCGCCGGTCTATCTGTGCGACGGTGTCTGCGCCCTGGTAGCGGTCCACGACGGTCCCCTGCCCCAGTCTGATGCCGATATTCTTGAGCAGCTGCATCAGCGCGGTCCGCTGTTCTGGCAGCGGCTTTGCTGCCTGAAACTGGCCGACCTGGCCGCCCACACCAACAACGAAGCGGTGGCACAGCGCTGCCGGGAGGTACTGGAATTTTCCCGCCGGATGCAGGTTCTGGCTGACACCGGCTGCTACACTGTTTCCGGTCTGGCCGTGAGCGGCAGCGACCTGATCGCCGCCGGACTGACCCCTGGACCACTGGTGGGCAACACACTGGAAGGTCTTTTGCAGGCCGTGATGCACCATGAACTGCCCAACGAACGGAATGCGCTTCTGGAAGCCGTCCGAAACCAACAAAAATAAACGAAAG
>DXNX01000035.1:0-11509 GCA_019413245.1 Oscillospiraceae bacterium | reverse complement strand
AACGAAAGCCCTCTGCCATTCTCATGGCAGAGGACTTTTTGCTTGCTTTATTCGTCCAGAAGCAGTTCTTCCAGGCAGTTCATGTACAAATCCCGGAAGCCCTGCTCATCGGCGTTGGCCAGCAGGTTGCTCAGACGATTCAAGATGGCATCGTTCCAGATTTTTTTCCAGTTCAGCATATTGCTCGGCTCCTTTCCCGGTTTTGTGTTTTTCTTTCGGACTGTCTGTATCATACCGCAAAACACGAAAGGAGTTCCGCTTTTTTCAAAATATGAAAAAGCCGTCCGCAGCGGATCACTCCGAAGCAGGCGGCTTTTCTCATGCAGGCAAATCAGTTGAACTTGAAGATTTTCTGGGCCACACGATAGCCCCACAGGCTAAGGCTGCGGCCAGCCTTGCCGGGCAGATTGCACAGGCCCGCCACCGATGCCACACAGCGGCGATAAACACGGCGGTCATGCAGTTTGAGGAACTGCCACAATTCCTTTTTCTTGGTGAGGGCTTCGGCACTGCCGTCCATGGTCAGGAAGACGCTGGAAATGGTCATCATCATGGACAGATAGTTGAACATATAGGCCCGCAGTTTCTTCTGTTCCGGGGGCAGCGCGTACAGGTCCACCGCGGTGATCATCAGCTTGGTGACCCGCACCTGCTGGTCCACACGCTTGACCATGACCTTCTCATTGACGCTCTGGTCTTCGCGGCCGATGAAATACCGGTAGAGGTCCAGGTCCATATAATACAGGCTGCGGCAGCTGGGCAGCGGCAGATACACAAAGACGTTATCCACATAGAAGGTGTGCTTGGGCAGGCGCAGACCGCAGTCGCGCAGGACCTGGGTACGGTAGATGACCGAGTGCATCAGGATGTTCTGGCTCTGGGGGAAATGCCCGATGTCCTGCCAGGTAAAAATCTTGTCCTGGGGCAGAATCCCGGTGTACCGTACGGTGTGGTGGGTGTTGTCCACGGTATGCTCATACACATAATTGCACAGCAGCAGATCCACCGGCTGGGGCATGGCCGCAAACTCCCGCAGCTTGGCCATGACCTTCTGCAGAGCGTCCCCGTCCAGCCAGTCGTCCGAGTCCACGACCTTGAAATACAGGCCGCTGGCGTTGCGGATGCCCTGGTTGACGCCCTCGCCATGACCGCCGTTCTCCTGATGGATCACGCGGATGATGGTGGGGTACTTTTCGGCCCAGGCGTCCGCAATGGCACCGGTTTCGTCCTTGGACCCGTCATCCACCAGGATGATCTCGGCATCTTCCCCTGCGGGCAGCAGAGTCTTGATGCAGCGGTCCATATAGGCAGCCGAGTTGTAGCAAGGCACGGTAAAGGTGATCAGTTTCATGATGACTTCTCCTCTTAGGTTAGGTTTTGAGCCAGCCAATCGGGCCAGCGTTCGCACAGGCTGTCGGCCTTCTGCCGCAATTCCGGCCAGGCATCCGCGGTGTAGGTATCCCACACGGCCACCGTGTACAGCCCCAGCTTCTTGGCCGTGGCCAGCGCTGTGGGGGAATCTTCAAACACCATGACCTGTGCAGGGTCGGGGTCACCGAATGCTTGCAGGGCACGCAGATAGACTTCCGGGTCCTGCTTGCCCCTGGGTGTTTGACAGGAAAGGGTAAATTCAAACCGATCCAGTATCCCCAGATGCGCCAGAGCTGCATCCACCAGCGGTTTGTCGGTGCCGGAGGCCACGCACATCCGCACGCCTCTGGCCCGCAGAGCATCCACCACATCCATGGCACCTGGTTTGAGAGTAGCCTCGGTGATATAGGCGCGGCGGGCTTCGGCACGGATGCAGTCGGCAGCGCCCTGTACCGTGACCGGCAGATGATAGCGCTGCACATAGTACTGCGCGGTTCCTTCAATGGTCATGGAAACGGTATCGTTCCGGTCCTGCGGCGTCAGTTTCAGCCCCCAGCGGGACAGCACCCTTTCCCCTACCAGATCCCACATACCGGTGGAATCCAGCAGGGTACCATCCATGTCAAAAATCGCATACGGCCGCCATGGCACAGGCATTTCCCCTTTCGTTGGTATACTTATATAGCATACCTTTTTTTGCGCAAAAAAACAAGACCGGCCAACGCTTTTTGCGTCGACCGGCCCTGCGACATGTGTTTAGAAGTCGGTATGCTGGTAATCATGCACGCCGGACGGGATCACGTCGTTGTACACATCCTCCGGCAGACCGAAATCCTCGCCGCGCTGAATGATACCGCGCATCCATGTCGTAATCTTATGCAGGCTCAACATAGCGATCCCCTTTCTGTAGATGGGCGGAAAGCCGCTGCTTGCGGGTGGCTGCTTCCCTCTCTTTGCATCTATAGTATACACGGGTGTGTGCGCTTTTGCAACCTACAATTTGTACAAACTTACAAAAATTATTTGTATATTTTCAACATTTCCGTTGTTTTGTACACATCGCATCCACGGTTGTACGCCTCACGCGCACAGTTCGCGCCAGGCCTCTTCCATCGTGTCGGCAGAGAAAAGGAACTCTCCCTGCGCGGAATACACCTCAATGTGGCCGTTGACATTCTTGAAACTGGTGGTCATGGAACCCGCCTGCCTTTCTTTTGTTTCTGTCCTTATTATACAGAAGCAAAAGGGCCATAAAGCGGACTTACAACCGTTTTGCCGGCAAGATCAGTCCCATTAAAGGGACTTTTGCAGCAGCAGGCAGCGCAGTGCGCGCAAGCCGCCCAACAGCCAGAAACACAGCAAAAACCACAGCAGGCTGTACTTCGGGCAAATCAGCCCGGCTATATTTCCCCACTCGGCACTGTAATCCCACACATGCAGGCGCAGCAGGTAGGTACACACTACCCCAAAAGCCAGTTCCACCCCGGACACCCCCGCCGCTGCCAGCAGTGCCGCGGCAGGCAGCGGACAGCGGAACCGGTCGTCAAACCAGCGCAGCAGGCACAGGCACACGCCCCCGGCAAAAAACATGGTCCAGTGGGTGGTACCGCGCCAGGCCATCTCCAGCCCCAGATAGGCCGTTCCTCCCAGAAGGAACAGTGCTGCCTCCTCCCAGCGGCAGCCACGGACCAGCAACATAAAAAAGACCCCTTCCCCGGCAGAATTCTTTGCAAGAGTAGTCTGTGCAGGGAGAGGGGGTTGTAATCACTTTGTAACTACTTTTTATGTTTTTTTACTTGGACAACCGCTTGAGCAGTTCGCTGCGGGTATCCCACAGCTTCTGGCTCAGGTCCACATAATAGCGGTGGGGGTTCTCAAAACGTTTGACTTCGTCCCACAGGGTGTTGATCTGGGCCTTGCAGAACTTGCGGATGTCGTCCAGGCTGGGGCTGTTGTACACGCGCTCACCGTTGACGTAAATGGGGGTAGACAGGCAGCGGGCGGTGCAGTTGACGTAAGTGCGTTCCTTCCAGGTTTCCACCGGGTCAAACAGGGTGATGCCGTGCTTGGTTTCCACCTGCTCGTCGGCCACCGTGATCAGGTCCGCCATGGCCTTGTTGTCCTCGTCGTAGATACGCCAGACCTTTTTCAGACAAGGAATGGTGGTCTTTTCTGCCGTTTCACTGAGCTTCATCTTGGGAATGTAGCTGCCGTCGTCGGCCTTGACCGCGGCCAGCTTGTACACACCGCCGAAAACAGGGTCACTCTTGGCGGTGATCATGTTTTCGCCGATGCCGAAGCTATCCACCCGGGCGCCCTGCAGGATCAGGTCACGCACCAGGTACTCGTCCAGACTGTTGGAGGCGCAGATGGTACAGTCGGGATAGCCGGCTTCATCCAGCATGCGGCGGGCCTTCTTGGACAGATAGGCAATATCGCCGGAGTCGATGCGCACACCTTTGGGGCGCTTGCCCATGGGTTTGAGGACCTCATCAAACACTTTGATGGCATCGGGGATGCCGTGGCGCAGCACATTGTATGTATCCACCAGCAGGACGCAGGCGTCCGGATACATTTCGGCGTACTTCTTGAAAGCATCGTATTCGGTGGGGAACATCTGTACCCAGGAATGGGCCATGGTGCCGGAGGCAGGAATGCCGAAGTCCCGGGCCGCCATAACGCAGCTGGTGGAGCCGCAGCCGCCGATGTAGGCCGCACGGGCGCCAAAATAGGCGGCGTCATAGCCCTGCGCACGGCGGGCGCCGAATTCCATCACCGGACGCCCCGCAGCCGCACGCACGATGCGGCTGGACTTAGTGGCGATCAGGCACTGATGGTTGAAGGTGACCAGCAGAAGGGTCTCCAGCAGCTGGCATTCAATGGCCGGGCCCTCCACCGTAACGATGGGTTCCTGGGGGAAGATGGGCACACCTTCCTCAATAGCCCAGATGTTGCAGTGGAGCTTGAAGTTGGCCAGGTATTCCAGAAAATCTTCCCGGAACATGTTGGTCGACCGCAGATAGTCGATGTCCTCCTCGGTAAACTTCAGATGATCCACGGCGTCGATGAACTGCTGCAGTCCCGCCATAATGGCGTAGCCGCCACCATCCGGAACGCGGCGGAAAAACATATCAAACACCGCGATCTTGTCCTTATACCCCTCGTCGAAGTATCCGGCGGACATGGTCAGTTCGTAAAAGTCGGTCATGGTGGTCAGGTTGCGCTTGATGTCCAGCATGGTGTTTTCCTTCCTTTCGGTCAATAGGGTCCATATTGACGCAAAGCCGCAAAAGGCGGCTGTACTACAAGGTCAGGCAAAAAAGGCGTTCTGCACAGCGCACAGCACCGCGGCGCGGGCGGCGGTAAAGTTCACGCCGCCCTGCAGATAACAGGTGTAGGGCTCGCGCAGAGGTCCGTCGCAGGAAAGTTCGATGGTACTGCCTTCGGTAAAGCTGCCGGAGGCCATAATGACTTTATCGGTATACCCGGGTTCGTCGGCCGGTTCGGGGGCGGCGATGCTGTCGATGGGGCTCCCCTGTTGGATGCCGGTGCAGAAGCCCTGCAGGGCCGCCGCACTGCCGGAATCAAAGCAGGTCACGATGTCGTTATGGTCGGCGGTGTAGCGGGGCACCGGCTTGACGCCTGCCAGCTCCAGCAGACACTGGGCATAGATGGCGGTTTTCAGGGCCTCGCACACCACGCCGGGAGCGTAGTAGAAGCCCAGGAAGGTATCCCGCAAACTGTCCTGGGTGCAGCCCAGCTCAGCGCCGATACCGGGGGCGGTGAAGCGGTGGCTGACCTTTTCCACCAGGTCGGCACGGCCGGCAATGTAGCCGCCGGTGGGCGTAATGCCGCCGCCGGGGTTCTTGATGAAGCTGCCGGCGATGAGGTCGGCGCCCACTTCCAGGGGCTCCTGCTTCTGGGTGAATTCCCCGTAGCAGTTGTCCACAAAAATCACAGCGTTGGGATTGGCCTGGCGGGCGATCTCAGCCACCTTCCGGATGGTGGCCAAATCAAAGGCATTGCGCTGGGTATACCCGCGGCTGCGCTGGATATGCACCACCGTGGCGTTCTTGGCCTGACGGGCGATAGCGTCGTAATCGGGGGTAAAGTCGGGTTTGAGGGGGCATTCGTCGTACAGCACGCCGAATTCCCGCAGGGTACCGCATCCTTTGCCGGCTTCCCCGATGCCGATAACACCTTCCAGAGTGTCATAGGGGCGGCCGGTAGCGGCCAGCAGGGTATCACCGGGGCGCAGCAGGCCGAACAGGGCCACTGCCAGGGTGTGGGTGCCGCTCATGAACTGCGGGCGCACCAGGGCAGCCTCGGCCCCCATGCAGCGGGCAAAGACTTCTTCCAGCTTGTTGCGGCTGTCATCCCAGACGCCGTAGCCGGAGGAGCCCCAGAAATGGCGGGCTTCCACGCCACAGCCGGTGAAGGCCTTGAGCATTTTCAGCTGGTTATAATCGCGGATCTCCTCCACATGGGCAAACTGATCCTTGCAAAGTTCCAGGGCCTTCTTGTCCAGAGCCAGGACTTCCGGTTTCAGGTCAAAAAATTGTTCGATCATTGGTTTTCTGTTCCTTCGTTGTTGTCTTGTGGGGGCAGGAGGTACTGGCCGTAGGTCAGCGTATGCACAAAGCCGAGCCGGTCATAAAAATGTCGGCGCTTATCCTCGCACAGAAAGGTGACGGTATAGCCTTCGGCGGCCAGCTCATTGGCCAGCGTCACGATCAGGTGTCCACCGATGCCCTGGCCGCGCAGGTCGGCTCGGGTCTCCCCTGCCGCCATGTAGGCTTCGCCGTTGCAGATGGCGTAAGCGCCCACGGTGCAGATCATCTCCCCTGCCCCGTCGCACACGGCCAGCACCCGGGCATAGCCGTGGTTGAGGGCGGTGCAGGATTCGGAATAAAAATGCTCCTGCCGTTCCGGCTCCCCGGGGAAAAGTTCCTCGCTGATGGTCTGCATGGACGGGCTGCGGTCAATACGCAGTCCCGGCAGCAGCGGCGGCACCGGCAGGCATTCGCCGGGGGCCAGGGTATACAGGTACAGGTCCCGGCGCAGAGGCCAGGTTTCGAGCGGCTGCACATTCATGGTCAGCCGTTCCACCCCGGCAAAACGCAGAAACAGGGACAGCTCCTCCCAGTCCGGTTGTTCGGTCCCGTTGCAGCACAGCTGGGCCGAACTCCCACTCAGGGCCAGTGCCCCGCCGGGCAGGGTAAACAGCCGGGTAGGTGCGCCGGGGTTGTCGGTCCAGAGAGCCGCATCCCGGCCCAGCAATGCCCGAAAATAGGGCTTGCCGGCCACCGCCTGCAGCAGCATCTGTTTACCGACTGCATCGGATATAGCCTGAATCACGCAGAAGTCCTCCTGTTACAATGCATTGACAATTTGCTTGTATTCCCGTCCGCGGGCTTCAAAGTTGGGATAATGGTCAAAGGAAGCCGATGCCGGGGACAGGCTGACAATATCGCCGGGCTTGGCGGCGGCACGGGCCTGTTTCACCGCATCCTGCATGGAATCCGCGTGCAGAATCTGCAGGCCGCTCTCGGCAAAGCCAGGGCAGGCGCGGACTTCCCGCTCGATGATGGGGCCGGTATCGCCCATCAGGATCAGCACCTTGACGTGGGCAATCAGTTCCGGTGCCAGCGGTGCATAGCTGATCTTCTTGTCATAACCGCCGGCGATCAGAATGAGCTTCTGGTCGAAGCTGCGCAGCCCGGCGATGGTCCGCGTGGGGCTGGTGGCAATGGAGTCGTTGTAATACTGCACACCGTCCAGCATGCGCACCGGCTCGATGCGGTGCTCCACGCCGGTGAAGGTGGAAGCCACCCGACGCATGGCTTCCACCGGAACCAGACCCCACACGGCCGCCATGGCGGCCAGCAGGTTTTCCACGTTATGCAGACCGCGCAGTTTTACGTCGGCACGGGGTACAATGGGGGTGACCACACCGTTCTCGGCATAGCAGAGGGTATCGTCAGAGGCGCGCAGGAAAGCACCCTTGTCGGTTTCATGCAGACGGGTGAACCAGACCTGCTCCCCCTTGCAGTCGGCGGCCATGGAGCGGGAAATCTCGTTCTCGTAGCCCAGGACAGCCCGGCAAGGCGGCGTCTGCCACAGCAGGATGTTGCGCTTGGCGTCGATGTATTCCTGCATATCCTTGTGATGGTCCAGATGGTTGGGGGTAACGTTGGTCACCACCGCCACCTTCGGGCTGTGCCGCATGCTGATGAGCTGGAAGCTGGACAATTCTGCCACCGCAATATCGTCAGCGGTGACGCATTCCAGCTGGGGCAGCAGAGCTGCACCGATATTGCCGCCCAGCAGCACATGGCGGCCGGTGGCTTCCAGCATCTTGGCAATAAGGGTGGTGGTCGTGGTCTTGCCGTCCGAACCGGTCACGGCCACGATCTCACAGGGGCAGAGTTCAAAGAAGAGTTCCACCTCACTGGTGACCATGGTACCGGCTTTCAGGGCCGCCTGCAGTTCAGGCTTGTAATACTCGTAACCGGGGGTACGCATGATGATGTCCTGCCCGGCAAAGCCGTCGGTATAATGTTCGCCCAGGCTCAGGCGGACGTTCAGGCGGCGGAGGGTATCGGCGTAATCGCCGAAGGCTTCCAGATTGGGTTTCTGGTCACACAGGGTGATCTCGGCCCCCAGTGCGGCAAACTGTTCGATGCACGGTTTGTGGCTGACACCCGCTCCGATGAAGGCTACCTTTTTTCCGGCAACCATCGCGCGCAGACGTTCGATTGGCAGCATACAAAACCTCTCCTTTTTCGGCAAAGGGGCTTATGCCCCGAATTTCTTTATACCCCATTATTATAACGATACAGCCGCTTCAATGCAAATTTTTTGCCTGTGCCGAAACGGCACAGGCAAAAAATCAAACTATGCGGTTGTCAGGAGCCGATCAATAGTCCATGTTGATGCCGTGACGGTTGAGCAGTGCACGGATTTTGACCATGGGATCGATGATGCTGGAAACGCTCTTGTCATGGTTGATGGCGGCGATGAAGTAGGCGGTGTACTTGGACACGTCCACGTCATGGTACCATTCACGCTCCAGCAGTTCGGGCATGCGATAGGTCAGGTTGGTGCCCAGAACAGCGGCCACGATGCCATCCTGATACGCCTTATCGAACTTGTCCAGACCGGCGGTGAACAGCGGGAAGGTGGCGTAGGTGAAGATCTTGCGGGCACCGCGCATCTTCAGGCCGTAGGCGATGTCCAGCATGCTTTCGCCGGAAGCGATGATGTCGTCGGCAATGAAGACATCCTTGCTTTCCACGCTCTCGCCCAGGTATTCATGGGCAACGATGGGGTTGCGGCCGTTGACGATCTTGGAGTAGTCGCGGCGCTTGTAGAACATACCCAGGTTGCAGCCCAGCACGCTGGAATAGTACATGTTGCGGTTCATGGCGCCTTCATCGGGAGAAACGACCATGAAGTGCTCCTTGTCGAAGCGGACATCGGGCACATGATGCAGCAGGCACTTGAGCACCTGGTAGGTGGGCATCACATTATCAAAGCTCATAGTGGGCACGGCGTTCTGCACGCGGGGGTCATGAGCATCGAAAGTGATGATATTCTTGACGCCTACAGAGCGCAGCTGCTGCAGAGCAAACGCGCAGTCCAGGCTCTCACGGCTGACGCGGCGATGCTGGCGGCCACCGTACAGGCTGGGCATAATCACGCTGATGCGGTGAGCACGGCCGGAAACAGCCTGAATCAGACGCAGCAGGTTCTGGAAGTGGTCGTCGGGAGAGAGGTGGTTTTCATACCCGAACAGTTTGTAGGTAACACTGTAGTTGCCCGGATCAACAAAGATGAAAATATCGTCGCCGCGGGTAGAGGCCTTGACCAGGCCCTTGGCGTCACCGGACTGGAAACGCGGGCAATCGGACGGAATGATAAAGGTATCCACATCCATACCGACTTCGCGCGCCCAGCGTACCAGGTGACCATCTACCAGATTGGCCAGTTCCTCGGCACCGGGGCAGGCCAGAAGCCCCAGGTCGGCGATTGCGTCCTCTTTTGCAAAAAAGTCACGGGGGCCAAGATTCATGTCAGCCATACGTTGCTCCTTCACTGAACTTTATACATATTTTGTGCGCACAGCAGTGCATCATAACTCACCATTATTTTATCACATGGGAACGGCAAAAGCACCTGTCAACCGGGCTTTTTTTGTACAATCTTTGATTTTCCGCACCTTGCACATCCCCTTTTAGGAGGCGCCTCAAAATTTCTGGTGTTTTTTACAAAAAATTTGCAAATTTGCCGGTTTTCGCCTTGTTGTGCTGTCCGATAGACTCCCCTGTCCCTCTGCCGCCTTGACAGTGCGGGGGCTGTGTGCTAGACTTTTGGTATCTGGTCTATCGTTTTAGACCAATCAATTCTGCCTTTTTCTTTACCTTATATAGAAATGAAGGAGCGATGAAAACGAAACCTTCACGAACCTCGCTGCTGGACGCCTGGCGCTGTCGCCGCACCGTCCGGCGCTGGCATAAAAAGGAAAAGCGCAGCGCAGCACAGCATCGTTTTCTGTCCCGTGCCCGGGCCATACCTTACTGGCATGAGACAGGGGCGTTTTTGTACGCCATCGGGTTTCTGTTAGAGTATGCGATCATCTGCCTGGCGCGGTCCGTTGGCTGGTTTGTCGTACTGTTGCTGCGCGGCTTTGTCTCTCTGTTTGAAATTCTGGTCCGCCCGCTTTCCCCGCCCGATACCGGACAGGCCATCCATGTCACGCCCGGCCTGCTGCTGCGCAGCGTCTTTCTGGCGGCGGCCGCCGGCCTGCTGGGCTTTACCGTGTATATGGGGCTGGACCGCAACTATGTGCTGCAAGTACAGGTCAACGGTGAGACCGTCGGCTACGTTGAAAATGAACAGGTATTTGACGATGCCCGTGCCGCTGTGTATGAGCGTGTGCAGACAGCCCAAAAAGTACTCCATGACGCAGGGCAAGCATCGGCAGAGACCGGCTTCGAGATCTGGCCGACCTACACGCTGACCACCGACTACGACCGGACCATGGGGCAAAGTGAACTGGTCAACGCCCTGCTGATGGCCTCCGGTGGTGAACTTCAGGAAGCCACCGCCGTATATCTGGACGGCACCTTGCAGTATGTGACCTCCGACGGCGACCATCTGCGCAGTTTCCTGCAAAGCTGTCTGCTGCCCTACAAGCAGGTGGACAACCCAAACCAGCGGGTAGCCTTCGTACATGATGTAGAGCTGGTAGACGGCCTGTTCTTCTCCGATTCGGTACAGCCCTATTCCGACGTGCTGAACCAGCTGCGCAGTGATTCCGACCTTTTGAAAGTCCGCTCCATCGAGCGCCAGACATACCAGGAAGAGATTCCCTACCCCGTATATACCCAGGAATCCGCCGCCTATGACTACGGCGAAACGGTGGTATTGCAGGCCGGACAGAACGGTCTGCGGGAGATCACACAGGATGTGACCACGGTGGATGGCGTCCAGACCGACGTACAGACGGTGCAGGTCAAGACCCTTACCGACCCGGTGGCCGAGGAACGGGTCACCGGCACCCAGCTGAAAGACTACATGTACGGCAGCATCGGCGGGTATGATTTCATCTGGCCCGCCCCCGGATACAGGCACATCAGCCAGTGGATGACCGGCGGTCATACCGGCATCGACATTGCCGGTCCCAGCGGAACGCCCATCCTGGCTGCCGCTTCCGGCACGGTGGTACAGACCTATACCTGGAACGGTATCGTGACCCGCGGCGACTGGAACAGTTACGGTAACTATGTGGTCATTGAGCACGACGGCGGATACACCACCCGCTACGGCCACCTCCTGCAATACATTGTCAGTGAGGGTGAACATGTGGAAGCCGGCCAGGTCATTGGCTACATGGGTTCCACCGGCAACTCCACCGGTACGCATCTGCACTTTGAGATGTACGGTCCGCAAGGCCGATTCAGTGCGCATCTGGTCTTCCCCGACATCCCTACCTGGAACAAATAAAACGCATAAAGAAAGCTCCGGCATCTCAGTGCCGGAGCTTTCTTCGTGTCAACAAGTCCAACAAAAAACCCGCCCCTGACTTTCGCCAGGAGCGGGTTTCTTATTCAGTCAATGCTGAAACGGTCGGATC
>DXNX01000034.1 GCA_019413245.1 Oscillospiraceae bacterium | reverse complement strand
GGTGCGCACGGTGCAGTATAAGCTGTGCCTGGCAGGGGTGGCGCTGGGCTCGCCGCCGGTGCTGCTGTTCAGCCCGGATCTGTTGCAGATCGCTACCGACCGGGGCATGGCCGAAAACCTGGCCCCGCTGTGCGTGGTCATCGGGGCGGCCGCCTCGGCGCTGGGGCGGCTGTCCTGCCCGGCTCTCAGCGATAAGGCCGGGCGCAAGCCGGTACTGTACGGGGTGTATGCGGGGCTGGGCATCGGGTCGGCCCTGTTCGCCATGGCCCAGGGATGGTGGGTGGCCGCCGCCTACGCCCTGCTCACCTTCTTTTACTCCGGCGGGGCGGCGGTACAGCCTGCGCTGAACACCGACCTGTTCGGGCTGCGCCATGCCGGGGTCAACTACGGCCTGCTGGCCCTGGGCATGAGCGCCGGCAGCCTGCTCAGCTACGCGGGCAGCCAGCTGCTGCCCATGGGGGCCCGGCACTGGGCGGCGGGCATCAGCGCTGCGGCGGGGCTTTTGTGCTTCGCACTTGTAAAACCTTTGTGTCAAAATGGTACAACAGTTGCAAAAAAGAGCACAGGACGGTAAAATAGCTAGGTGACCCCGGGCCTGCCCCGGCGGCCGCCTTGTTTTTTGTGATCTTACTTTCAGGAGGTTTTCGGTTTTCATGCCCAAGCGTACCCTTTCCCCCCGGGAACGGCAGCAGCGGGAACTGACCCGGCTGCTGGGGTCCACTGCCACGGCAATGCTGGTGGCGGTCCTGTGTATCTTTCCCCTGTATATTGACAAATTCTCCAACCTGGGACTCACCAAATTTACCGGTGGGTTTACCCTGATCCTGCTGTTTGCCCTGCTGTCCGGCGTCTGCATGCTCGTGGGCGGCAAAATCCCCGCAGGCCGTTTCGCCAAACGGGACACGGGCGTTTTCTGGCTGGGGGCTTTTGTGGTCACCGGGCTGGTGTCTACCCTGCTCTCCATCGCGCCGGTGTCCTCCCTGTGGGGGCTGGGCGGCTACTACGGCGGGTTCGCCCTGGTACTCATCACGGCCCTGGGCTACCTGTGCGTGCGGGCCTTTGCCAAAGCGGCGGACGTGAACTTCCTCTTCTTTGGGGAGGGGGTCACGGCGTCCATCGTCACGGTGCTGTATGTGCTCAACATCTTCAACATCGACCTCATCGGGTCCTACCGGGATACGGCGGTGGTGGAGCGGGCCCAGTTCTTTTCCACTCTGGGGCAGAAGGACTTCAACGCCGGATTCTTTGCCATCGTGCTGCCCATCATCTTTTACGCCTGGCTCACCGCCAGAGGCCGGGCCCAGAATATCGCCTACGGCATCCCCATGGTGTTCGGCGGACTGGCGCTGGCGGTGGTGGACGCCGAAGCCCTGACCCTGGGCGTGGTGGCGGCGGCCATGGTGCTGGTCTGCCATAAGAACTTTGATACCCGTATGGTGCGCCGGGGTGCTCTCATCGGCCTGGCCTTTTTTGCCTGGGCGGCGTGGATGCACTATATGCGGGCCACCGTCTACACCCAGGGCGGCCGGTCGCTGCTGTCCCATTTCGGGGATTTGCAGCTGGCGGTGCCGGGCATGGTGTTCTGTGCCGCGGTGTGGGGATTCCTTTTCTGGCGGGCCCGGCGGGGCAAGCCGGAGCGCAGCCTGTGCCTGGTGGGCCGGGTGATGACCGCGGTCTGTGTGGCCGCGGTGGTGGTGCTGTTCCTGCTGGCCAACCTGTGGGACGGGTTCCCCTCCCTGGGCAAGCTGGACCAGTACCTGGTCTTCAACGATGACTGGGGCACCTACCGCGGCACCGGCTGGCGGGCCGCCTGGGGCACCTGGAGCGATGCTTCCTGGTGGCGGATGCTGCTGGGCTACGGTCCCGGCACCATGCACAAGGCCATGGTGGCCTGGGCGGGGGATGACCTGACCGACCGGATGAATACCTTCTACGCCGCACACAACGAATACCTGGAGCAGCTGCTCACCACCGGCATTCTGGGCCTGGCGGCCTGGGTGGGCTTTGTGGCGGTGCATCTGCGCAAGGGATTCCGGGCCTGGAACCGCCCCGGCGTGGCCCCGGTGCTGCTGGCTTTGTGCAGCTACCTGGTGCAGGCGGTGGTATCCATCCGGGTGTCCATGCTCTTCCCCCTGGTGATGGTCCTGTTCGCCCTGCTGTGGGTGCTGGGCACCCCCCAACCGGCGGAGGAAACCCCGGCTGCCCCCACCGGGGCGCCCTGGCTGCGGTACACCGAGATCACCCTGTTTGCGGTGATCATGATGGCCCTGGCGGCCCCCCTGTCCCACGTGGTGTGCTTCTTCCTGTTCTGAATCTTGTGGTAATGATGCGACGGCCCGCCGGGGATTTCCCCGGCGGGCCGCCTTGCTTTTTGGGGCGGAAGATGCTATAAAAACCATAAAGACTGCAAAAAAAGGAGGTCCGCTATGATCGCGCTGTATCTGGCCTGCCTGGAGAACGCCGATGATCAGCGTCGGTTTGAGGAGATCTGGCACGCCTGCAAACGTCTGGTATTTCATACCGCCTATACCATCCTGCGGGACGAGCATCTGGCGGAGGACGTGATGCAGGAAGCGTTCTTCTATCTGGCACGACACTTTTCGGCTATCGACACTGCCGACGACCGACGGGTACGGCGGTATCTGGTATTGGTGGCACGCAGCCGGGCGCTGGACCAATTGCGCCGGACCGGACCCGAAATCCCGGCCCCGGAGCCTGATGCCGGGGCGGACCTTGCACCTGTGCCGGAGGATGCGTTGGTGGCGGGGGAACAGCTGGCCCGGCTGCTGGAGCTGGTGGCCCAATTGCCCGAAAGGGACCGTATCCTTCTGGAACTGGCGGCACAGGGGGCATCGGGGGCACAGATGGCTGCGGTCCTGGGTGTGAACGAGGCGGCAGCCCGCAAACGATTGCAGCGGGCCAGAGCCCGTCTGTGGAAGGAGCTGAAGCAGGATGAATAAAGATAAGCTGCCTGCGGTTTCCTTTGATGCAGCCCTGTGCATGGCCCTGCGCCAACAGGCGGATACAGAGGATGCCGCCCGTCCCTCGGACCGGGAACTGCGGGAATTGTACCCGGAAACTTCCGGGTGGGACAAGCGCTTTTTCCGGGCATTGTCCGCCCGGCGGCGGGCATGGCGGCGGCAGGGACCGCCGGCCCTGCGCCGCCGGTTGCGGCTGCGCAATCTGCTGGTAGTGGCGCTGTTGACCATTCTGATTTTTGCGGGGGCGCTGGCCGCCAATGCCGATGTGCGGGGTGCAGTATACCGGGCGGTGCTCAGCTGGGGGCGGCGGGAAGTCACCCTGACCTATGAGGTGGAGGGTGAACCGCTGGACTCTCTGCCGGAAGATTACACCGACACCTATGTCCCGGCGGGATTCAACCGGGATACAGAAACTTCCTATGCTACCAAAACCGAAGTCCATGCCGAGTATACCGGCCGAATGTACGGCGCGGACCGCCGGTATGCGTTGACCCTGTGTACCGCCCGCCCGGAGGAAACGGCAAGCTACACCCGCCGGGGCGCGGTATACACCACCCTGGATCTGGACCGGGGACAGGCGACTCTTGGCATCCTGTCCCGGGTGGACGGAGGCACCGACTATATTCTGTTCTGGGAATCCGGCGGGGTTCACCATACGCTGGAAGGCGACCTGCCGCTGGATGAGCTGGTGCGGGTGGCCAACGGCATCAAAACAAAAAAGTGAGGAGAAAAGTGTCACAAAATTATGAAACCTGAGTCTTAGTTTATAGAAACTTTGCATACATGGTCAGGAAGGGAGGATAAATAGATAGGACCTGCAAAACAATCTTATAATGAATTTAGAATATGGAAGGAATGAACTAAAGATGAAGAAAATTTTTTTGATTGTAAGTAGTGTTCTTTGCTTTTCTATGCTTGCTTTTCCAGCAGGCGCTTGTTTCGATACGGAAGTGAATTATGAGGGAGTAGTACCTTTTGCAGAAATTCACTGCACAAGTAATTCGCGATTGATCGAAGGTAGCCCCATTTACTACGTTGAATACTACGATTATCTTGCGTGTTCCCACGGAAAGACTGGATATATACATCGTGTACCTCATTATCGAGTTGAGCAAGCGATATGGTGTAATGTTTGCGATTTTCGTACGACATTGGTTTGGTATGAAACAGGGTCCGAAGAATGTGTCCATGCATAAACCATAAGCATACTTGAGTGAGGAGGTGAGAACAGGAAATGTTAAAATATGCTAGAATGATCATTTGTTTTATTACGATTACATTGTTGGTCGGTTGTACGCCAGTACAGGAATATATGATGGGCAGTATGGCAGAAAATGCAGAAGAAATAGCTGAAATCTCCGATACACCACAATCTTTCGGGGAGCAAGTGTCGGTAATAGTCTGGCCGCAGGAAGAATATGCTGCGCTGGATGAGGAGGGACGGGTCGCCTACCGGCAGGCAGTGGAGGCGCAGCTGGCCCCGGGGGAGTATGTGCTGCTGCCCGACGGCTCGGTGGCCGAAAACCCTGAGACGGGGCGGTATGCTCCCCAGGTGTTTCTGGAGACCTTTCCCGAAGCAGTGTTGCCCCGGCAACAGGTTGGGGACTACACGCTGGAACAGGTACAGGTGGGCTTCCGGGTGGACCCGGCGGCCCAAGCGGGAGACAACACCGTGCGCCGATACCAGACAACCAGCGAGGCCCTGCAGGGGGTGACGCTGGTCTACCGCAGCGGGGAAACCCACATGAATCTCTGCCTGATCGGTCTGCGGGCCTGGCCGGAAGAGGGTGCAGCCTATACCTTTGAGCAACAGGCTGTGCCGGTGGCGGAGGAAAACGGGCGCACGGTGTACAGCCTGTCCGGTACGCTGAATGGGAGCACCTTGGTTCAGCTGAACGGCACAGCGGAAAGCGAGGAAACGTTTGCCGGGGCGGCCGCCGCGTTTGCCGAAGCGGCTCCGGAACTGCTGACGGCGGCGATGTAAACCCACTGGGCCAGCTGCTGGCCTGCCATATGATACAAACAGAAAATTCCCCGGCGTGAAGGTTTCCGCGCCGGGGAATTTGTATAAGCAAAGCCAAAGATTGCCTGCCTTGCGCATAAACCACGCCCTTCCCGCCCAAAATTTTTGTGCAGGGGTTGCATCCTGCGGCAAAATCGGGTATACTGCGGTTAGTTAGACATAACTAACTAATAAGCGCTATCGCTCGCCTTCAAAAACAGGCGGGCGTTCAGGAAAGGAAGGTACACCAATGAAACACCTCACTATAGAAAAGGTCTTGGGCCGTCAGATCATCGACTCCCGGGGCAACCCCACCGTGGAGGCGGAAGTCCGCCTGTCCGACGGCACCGTGGGCCGGGGCGCAGCCCCCAGCGGCGCTTCCACCGGCGAGTTCGAGGCCCTGGAGCTGCGGGACGGGGACAAGTCCCGCTACGGCGGCAAGGGGGTGACCAAGGCGGTAAAGAACATCAACACCGTCATCAACGACGCCCTCACCGGGATGGACGCTTCGGACATCTATGCCGTCGACGCGGCCATGATCGCCGCCGACGGCACCAAGGATAAATCCAACCTCGGCGCCAACGCCATTCTGGCGGTGTCCATCGCCTGCGCCCGGGCTGCCGCCACGGCGCTGGACCTTCCGCTGTACCGCTTTCTGGGCGGTGTCAACGCCAACCGGCTGCCGGTGCCTATGATGAACATTCTCAACGGCGGCGCCCACGCGGCCAATACGGTGGACGTGCAGGAATTCATGATCATGCCTGCCGGTCTGCCCTCCTTCTCCGAGGGCCTGCGCGCCTGCACCGAGGTCTTCCACGCCCTGCAGGCCCTGCTCAAGAGCCGGGGCCTGGCCACCGCCGTGGGGGATGAGGGCGGCTTTGCCCCCGACCTGTCCAGCGATGAAGAAGCCATCCAGGCCATCCTGGAAGCCATCGAACAGGCGGGCTACACCCCCGGCAAGGACTTTGTGCTGGCCATGGACGCTGCTGCCAGCGAGTGGAAAAGCGGCACCAAGGGCGAGTACAAGCTGCCCAAGTGCGGCAAGACCTACACCTCCGCCGAGCTGGTGGCCCACTGGAAGGATCTGACCGAAAAATATCCCATCTGGTCCCTGGAGGACGGCCTGGATGAGGAGGACTGGGAAGGCTGGCAGCTGCTGACCAGGGAACTGGGCGGCAAGGTCCAGCTGGTGGGGGATGACCTCTTTGTCACCAACACCGAACGCCTGGCCAAGGGCATTGCGCTGGGCTGCGGCAACTCCATCCTCATCAAGCTCAACCAGATCGGCTCGGTGTCCGAGACGCTGGAAGCCATCAAGATGGCCCACAAGGCCGGGTACACGGCCATTTCCTCCCACCGTTCCGGTGAGACCGAGGACACCACCATCGCGGACCTGGCCGTTGCCCTGAACACCTGCCAGATCAAGACCGGCGCTCCCAGCCGCAGCGAGCGGGTGGCCAAGTACAACCGGCTGCTGCGCATTGAGGAACAGCTGGGAGCCGCGGCGGTGTATCCCGGCTTCGGTGCTTTCGGCGTTGTACACTGACCAAAAACACATTCCTTTCCGGACCTGTCCTGCTGTGCGGCGGACAGGTCCGTTTTTTTTGTGTGAAAACGACAGGATTCGCCTTGACATTGGCGCAGGAATCCACCATAATTAAGATAAATTAAAGAAAAGATATTGATTTTTTTGCGGTGGAGGAGACCCGGTTCATGACAGATTTTTGCGGAATGACCCGACAACTGTGGCACATTTATGTCTTTCACCGCACACCCGAAGACTTTTCCCGCCTGTTTCCGCTGATTGACCCGGCCTGTGTGGTGATCGGGACCGGGAAGCATGAGTTTTATACTTCCGGCGAAAAACTGTTGGAAGCCCTGGAGGATGAATGCCGGCAGACGGAGGACATTACCTTTGCACTGTTGGATGAATGGTATCAGGAATGCGCTATCGAGCCGGAGTCTCATCTGGTGTACGGCGGGTTCCACATCCGGGACGCCGAAAATGATGCCGGTATGGACATGGATGTGCGGTTCAGTGTGGTGTATGCCAAACGGGGCGACGAATGGAAGATCGTACACATCCATCAGTCGGTGCCGTATAAGGAGCAGGCCTACGGCGAATTCTATCCCAAGACGCTCAGCGAACGGATACGGGAAACCCAGCGGCTGGCGGCCCGCATGGCCGAGCTGGCCAACTCCGACCCGGTGACGGGGCTGTACAACCATCGTGCGTTCTTTGAGCAGTGTGAGAAGAAACTGAACGAGGGACCGGCGTATCTGATGGTGCTGGATCTGGATGACTTCAAACAGATCAATGACACTTACGGCCATCTGGCCGGGGATGAGGTCCTGAAACAGGTGGGGCGGCTGCTGCATGAAGCCACCCGCCGCATTGATGTTCTGGGGCGCGTGGGCGGTGATGAATTTGCTGCATTCTGCCCGGGCGTTTCCACGGACGAGATCGCCGTGCGCATTGCCGAGCGTATCATCAGCAAAATCAATGAGAGCGCCGGGGCGACCATTGGCCGTCCGGTGCACATCTCCATCGGCGTTGCCAACAAGCTGCCGGACGACACGGTGCGCGATTTGTACCAGAGGGCGGACGAAGCCCTGTATGCCGCCAAGCACAAGGGAAAGAATGCCTGCTGCGTGTATACCTCTACCATCTGACAACAGAATACGGATATAACAGCCGGACCGGTGCTTTTTGCATCGGTCCTGTTTTTGTTTGGGTGAGTGTGATTTTCCGGCGGGGAAAAGCGTCTTGATGGGTGAAACGGCAAAAAAGCTGTAACATCGGCCCGCAAAATGCCACTGAATAGATAGAAGGTTCTGCTATTTTGTCACAAAAGGAAACAAGTCGGACACAAGTGGACCGTATAATACCAATCACAGCGCGGGTCTTCCCGCAGGAACCGGCAAAGGAAGTGCAAAAGAGGTGACCTCCATGCCCCGCCAGGAGCCCATGACCCATACAAGCAAGATCCAATACCGCCGCCCGCAGGCAACAGCGGCCCGCCGTACCCCCAACACGGCGGGAGCCGTTCGCCCCGGACAATCCGCCCACCGCCCGCAGGACTGGTATGCCATGCGCCGCCGCCGTCGCCGTGCCCGGCATCTGGCGCGCCTGGGTGTGCTGGCGGCGCTGGTTTGTGTGGCCGCTGCGGTGGTGCTGTTCCTGGTGCCCTGCGTGGAACGCCTCCTGGCAAAGGAACCGGCCGCGCCGCCCGCCGATACCTCGGCCACAGCCAAGGCCGTTGCTGCTCCGGCCGAACAGCTGCCGGTGGTGGCTATTGACCCCGGCCACGGCGGGGTGGACCGCGGGTCGGAGGGGCCAGGGTTCGGAGAATATGAGATGACCTGGCGCACCGCCAACGACCTGGTGGACCTGCTGGAGGCAGACGGTCGGTTCGATCCCTATCTGACCATCACCGAAGAGGAAAGCCAGAACCCCGACTGCGCCCGCATCAAGCCCAGTGAGCGCGCCCAGCGTGCCAACGACCAGGGCGCCCAGCTGCTGCTGTCCATCCACGGCAATTCCGATTCCGCAGCCAGTACCTCCGGGTACGAGTGTTATCCCATCCCGCCCGGCAGCACCGACCATGACGAGAGCCTGCGCTTTGCCCAGTGCCTGACCCAGGAGTTCGGAAGCCTGGGTCAGCGGCTGCGGGGCCTGGACGGTGTGCGATACATATATTACGGCGACGACAACGAAAAGCTGCTGTATGAATCCGATGATACCTCCGTCCATGATGACCCCACCTTCGGGATTCTGGAGTATGCCGCCTGCCCGGCGGTGCTGTCGGAACAGTGTTTCATCACCAACAGCGCGGATGTGGACCTGCTGGGTGATGAGGACGGCTGCCAGACGGCCGCCAGGCTGTACTATCAGGCTATCTGCAGCTGGTTCGGGCTGGAACCCAACCAGTAAAACGCCATTCCCGCGCAACGCGCTTCTTTTTCTGTGTGGCCGGGGAGAGCCCCCAATCATCCCCGGCAAAAGCCCTCCGTGACGGACAACACGGAGGGCTTTTCTTTGTGCTGCGTGAAAAAGGCTGTGTCAATTGGGCAAACTCTCGACAAGGGACCCTATATATGGTATATTGAGATACAGGCCGCCCGAAGGAATGGGTGGCCGGCAAGGAGATTTTGACCATGAGTGAAATGATTTATGATATGGCCGTTGTGGGCGGCGGCCCCGGCGGCTGCACGGCTGCCCTGTACGGCGCCCGCGCAGGCCTGAAAACCGTTCTGCTGGAAAAACTGGCGGCGGGCGGCCAGATGGCCGACTCCCCCCTCATTGAGAACTATCCTGGCTTCCCCGAAGGGCTGGACGGGTATTCCCTGGGCGACCTGATGCGCCAGGGAGCCGAGCGGGCAGGGGCGGAATTCCGCTATACCCAGCTTATGAGCGCCGACCTGACCGGGGAGGTGAAGCACCTGCAGACCGACAGCGGCGAGGTGCTGGCCCGCACGGTGGTGCTGGCACCGGGGGCATCCCCCCGTCCGCTGGGCCTGCCCAACGAAAAGGAGCTGCTGGGCCGGGGCATGGGCTACTGTGCCGCCTGTGACGGCATGCTCTACCGCGGCAAGACCGTGGTGGTCGTGGGCGGCGGCAACACGGCGGTGGGGGATGCGCTGCATCTGGCCAACCTGTGCAAAAAGGTGTATCTGGTGCATCGCCGGGACGAACTGCGCGCGCCGGCGCCCAACGTGAAAGCCCTGGAAAACAGCGGCGTGGAGATCGTCTGGAATGCCCGCCCGGCGGAGCTGGTGCAGGGCGAGGACGGCCGCCTGTGCGCTTTGAAAGTGGAGGACGTGCACACCGGCGCCATCCGGGAACTGCCCTGCGAGGGCGTGTTTGCCGCCATCGGCCGCGTGCCGGACACTCAGCTGTTCCGGGACCAGGTACAGTGCGATGCCGCCGGCTATTTTGACGCCGACGAAACCACCCGCACCAATCTGCCCGGTGTCTTTGCGGTAGGCGACGCCCGCGCCAAGGCGGTGCGCCAGGTAGTCACCGCCACCGCCGACGGCGCCGTGGCCGTGCACTTTGCCCAGGAGTACCTGGCAGGGGTGGAGGAGTAAGGCGCTTCTCCGGCGCTTGCCTTGTACGGAGGGCATATAGCGGGAATCATAAACCTGTTATTGACATTGTCAGCGATAGGGATTATGATGATATAAAATTGATAGAAAGCGAGGTGCTTCATTATGAAAAACAGCAGAATCAATAGGAAAGCTGAATGTTTTTGGAGGACCTCGGTTGCACTATAAGTTTTTCATGAAATTTCTTTTGCCGTGGTTTGTCAGCCACGGCTTTTTTGTTTGCTTTTTGGTGTGATCTTCTGTTCTCCATGGATATTCAAACAAAAACCGCTTGTCGAGTAAGTTGGCTTGATTTATGGAGGATTTTATGATTCATCTTAAAGCAATTACAGAAGATAACTTTATGGATGCATTTTCCCTGAAACTTGCACCGGAGCAGGAACGCTTTGTTTCACACCCGATTCGCAGCCTTGCACAGGCGTATGTGTATAGGGAGCAATGCCAGCCTTTCGGAATCTATGAAGACGACCGGATGGTTGGGTATGTCATGGTGATTTACGATTATGACATCCCGGAATATGATATATGGCACATGATGATTGAGCAGGCGGAACAGGGAAAAGGGTATGGAAAGGCCGCACTGGACAGGGTACTGGATTATATCAAGACCAAGCCTTTCGGTTCTTCAGAGCGAGTGACTTTGACCTGTAACAAAGAGAATCTCCGTGCGTTGAGTTTGTATAAATGCAAGGGATTCACAGAGACAGGTGCAGAGGATGGAGAAGAAATCGAACTGTCGCTGGTGATTCGGTAACGAAGAACTTGAATTGGCAGGAGAAAGACATGCAATTTGTATTTAGGCCATTGTCACAAAGGAATGCGCTGGAAATTGCGAATGAATGGAAATATGACGGTATCTATTCTTTTTATGATATGACTGCTGATGCAGAAGACTACGAAGATTTTATTGACGAAACTTTGCGGAATCAAAACGACCACTATGAGGTGTTGGAAAACGGTGCGTTGGTCGGGTTCTTTTGCGTGATTCAAGAAAATCAATCTATTGAAATCGGGCTCGGGATGAGGCCGGATCTTTGCGGCAAAGGCAAAGGTATTCCATTTGTAAAGAAAATCATAGAGTATGTGGAACAGCATTACAAATTTGACCAGCTCATCCTGAATGTAGCAGTATTTAATCAAAGGGCGATTAAAGTATACCATTCATGCGGATTCAAGGATTCCGCAATCGTGAAACGCAGGTCCAATGGCGGTGTATACGATTTTTTGACCTTGGTGAAAAAGCTTTGAATCTCTGTTCGCGGGAAAAACGTGACGGATTTACAGGGCCATAACTGATACGGCATGGCTTTGAATGGCGTGCCCGGTAAGCAGTAATCTTGCCTGAAGCCTCCCCTGTGTAAGGGGAGGTGGGGCGCAGCCCCGGAGGGGTTGTGAAGTCTGCCATATATCCCGTTCACGGGCAATGGCGTCAAGTTATCAACCCTTCAGTCAGCCTGTCGGCTGACAGCTCCCCTTACACAGGGGAGCCAGTCTCTACAACAAAAAACACACCGCCCCCGGTCCCATAGGGAACCGGGGGCGGTGCTTTATAACAGCAAAGGACAATCAGAAATCAGGTGTCGTCGTCGGCCATGTTGCCCAGCGCTTTGGCCTGCTCGATGACCTTGCCTTCCAGCATCTGGGGCAGGGTCTCATAGCGGACGAACTCGAAGGTGTAGTACCCGCGGCCCTGGGTCAGCTGCCGCAGGAAGGTGGTGAAATCCTGCATCTCGGCCATGGGCACTTCGGCTTCCACCATCTGACCGCCGTCCTCGTCCGGGCTCATGCCCAGCACGCGGCCGCGGCGTTTGGTCACTTCGCCCATGATGTCACCGGTGTTCTCGGCCGGGACATGGGCTTTCAGGGTGCCGATGGGTTCCAGCAGCACGGGGCTGGCTTCGGGAATGGCGGCCTTGTACGCCAGCTTGGCGGCCATGATGAAGGCCATTTCGCTGGAGTCCACGGGGTGATAGCTGCCGTCCAGCAGGGTGGCTTTCATGCCCACCATGGGATACCCGGCCAGCACGCCGTGGGCCGCAGCCTGCCGCACGCCCTTTTCTACGGCGGGGAAGAAGTTTTTCGGCACGCTGCCGCCGAACACCTTCTCCTCAAAGACGATATCGTCGCCCTCGCAGGGTTCAAACTGGATCCAGACATCACCGAACTGGCCGTGACCGCCGGTCTGCTTCTTGTGGCGGCCCTGTGCCTTGCAGGACTTGCGGATGGATTCACGGTAAGGAACGCGGGGAGCTTCCAGCGTGATCTCCACGCCGAACTTGTTCTTCAGTTTGGCCACGGCCACTTCCAGATGCTGGGTGCCCAGACCGGCAATGATCTGCTGCTTGGTCTCGGGGTCCACCGTGAAGGTGATGGCCGGATCTTCTTCCATCAGGCGGGCCAGTGCGCCGGACACCTTGCCCTCGTCGCCCTTCTTGGCGACCTTGACCGCCATGCGGTAGCAGGCGGCGGGATATTCGGGCGCGGGCAGGCTCACCACCCGGGCGGGGTCACACAGGGTATCGCCGGTCTTGGCGGTGGTCAGCTTGGCCACGGCGCCGATGTCACCGGCCGCGATGGCGGAGGTGTCGCTCTGGCGCTTGCCGCAGACGGTCAAAGTCTTGCCCAGACGCTCGGGCTGTCCGGTGCGGGTATTGACTACGTTGGAGGTGGCGCTCAGCTTGCCGGCCAGCACCTTGATGAAGCTCAGCTTGCCCACGAAGGGATCGGCCACCGTCTTGAAGACGTAGGCGCAGGTGGGGGCGGTTTCATCCACGGTGATCTCTACCGGGTTGCCGTCCTTGTCCTCGGCCACCTGGGCGGCGGCATCGGCGGAAGGCAGCAGCTCTTTCAGGTTGTAGACCAGCATGTCCAGCGCCTGCATGTTCACGGCACTGCCGCAGAACACGGGGGTGATCTGGCCGGTGCGCACGCCGGCAGCCATGCCGGAAACGATCTCCTCGGTAGTGAACTCCTCTCCCTCGAAGAATTTTTCCATCAGGGTCTCGTCGGTTTCGGCGATGGCCTCGTTCATGGCCTGGATCAGGCCCTCAAAGCGGTGGCCGATGTCCGGCATGTCCACCTGGACCTGCTTGCCGCCCTCATACTTGAAGGCCTTCTTGCTGAACAGATTGATGTACACGTTGGTGCCGTCGTCCAGACGGGCGGGGACGACACAGGGGCAGATGGAAGGACCGAACTTGATCTTCATCTGTTCCAGAATCTTGAAATAATCGGCATTTTCAAGGTCGGCCTTGGTCACAAAGACCATGCGGGCCTTGTTGTTTTTCAGCGCCAGGGCATAGGCTTTCTCGGCGCCGACAGTCACGCCGGAACGGCCGGACACACAGATCAGCACGCTCTCGGCGGCGCGGATGCCCTCACAGGAACCGGACTCAAAGTCAAACAGGCCGGGCACGTCGATCAGGTTGTACTTGGTTCCGTCGATCTCCACCGGGACCACGCTGGAATTCAGCGAAGCCTTGCGCTTTGCCTCCTCGGGGTCAAAGTCGCTGGCGGTGGTGCCGTCTTCCACCCGGCCCATGCGCTCGGTCGCGCCGCTCATATACAGAAGTGCTTCCACCAAAGTGGTCTTGCCGCAGCCGGCATGGCCGGCCACCAGAATGTTGCGGATGTCCTTGCTGGCGTATTCCATCGTATTCAAACCTCTTTTCGCGCCGTGCCCGGTCCCACGCAGCAACTCAATTTCCGACCGTTCGGCGTTATGTGATGGGGGTGGCGGGCCGCGCCCGTTCCCCGAATGATTCTACTTTACCACATGTTTGGAGAAAATTAAACGGTTTTTTTGACAAAGTTATAAAAATTTTGTAAATAAAAACGATACAAAAGGCGGGCTCTGCGTTGGAACGTCATTTGCGTTATTGGAATATTCACCGGTCCAGCCGCAGTACCGCCACCGTGATGTCATCCTGCCGCGCGCCGCTGCGCCGCACGGCACTGTCGGCCACTGCCTTGGCCACCTGGTCGGGGTCGTGACCCAGCCGGGCGCACAGCTGCAGCTGCTCCACCAGCCAGTCGCTGCCGTCGCACAGGGCGCCGTCGGACACCAGCACCACCATGTCGCCCTCGGCCAGACTCAGGGCAGTGGAACGTCCCACTACCGAATCGCTGACGCCCATGGGCAGGCTGGGGGCTTCCAGCACCCGGGCCACCCCGTTCCGCACCAGAAAACTGGGGGCCGCCCCGGCCTTGAACACCCCGGCCCGGCCGGTGTACAGGTCCACCGTCAGCAGGTCCAGGGTGGCACCGGATTCCTGGTCGGCACACTTCATGCCCAGAGCCACGTTCACCAGCCGGGCGGCGCTCTCGGCGGCAAAGCCTGCCCGCAGCAGCTGGGCGGTGAGCTTGGCGGCCATCCGGCCGTCCACCGCGGCGGCCTTGCCGGTGCCCATACCGTCGCACAGCAGCATCTGGGCCCGGCCCGCCCGGTCGCAGAACTGGTCGCAGGCATCCCCGCTCACCGTTTCCGGCGGAGCAGGGCGGCTGGCCAGCCCGAATACCGGGGTGAACAGCGGCCGTTCTCCGAACCGCAGCATGCTCACCGTGCGGCACTGGCTCAGGTCCGGCAGGTCGAAGTCCCGGCGGCAGATGCGCCCCACCTCCCGGGACAGGGCCTGCAGCTCCTCATCGGTGAATTTCATGCGGGGAACTGTCACGCTCACGCTGATACGCCCGGCCACGTCGCTGGTGGCGCTGCATTCCAGAGGCTCCAGCCCCAGGGTGGAAAACAGATTGGCCACCTTGGCTTCCCGCCGCGGGTCGGGCAGACCCGCCTGTCCCAGCCGGGAGGCCATCTGGGCCAGGGCGGAGGCCATGGCGCTGTACTGCTCGGTCAGGGCGTTGCGCAGCAGGCTGGCCCGGGCCCGGGTCTGACGGCGGCTGGTCCACAGCCGGTATCCGTGGGTCACGGCACCGCACAGCTCGCTGGGATGGGTACACACGCTCAGCTGGCCGGGCAGGTCCTCCAATTCAACACGCCCCCGGGCGTCCAACGCGCCCCGCAGTTTGTACAGCCCGTCCACCGCGGTGGAGTAGCCCCGTATCCAGCAGGCAGAACGGCGCTCGCACTGCTGGCAGACATGGCGGGCGGTGTACTCCACCACAAAGTCGTAGGTCTCGCCCTTGGGCGGCAGCTGCCGCTCGCAGACCTCATTCACCGTGTCCGCAATGTCCGAAAGACTGTCCGCCACCCCGGCCAGGCGCCGGGCGGCACCGCTCAGGGTCTGGCTCACCACCGGCGGGGCCGGCGGCGGAAATACCGCCCGCATGGCTGCGGGGGGACAGGCCAGGTAACCCATCACGCCCACAGCCGCCGAAATGCACAGCCACAAAGCCCCGGCGGGGGTGGGAGAAGCCAGGGCGCCCACGCCGCAGCCCAGGGCAAACACCCCCACGCACCGCCAGCGCTCCCCATTGGCCAGCACTGCCGCGCCCAGGGTGCCCAGGGCCACGGCCAGGGCCGCATAACTCAGCTCCGGGGACGCCGCCGTCACCGCCGCCGCCATGGCCACGGCCAGCACGGCGCTCTGCTCCAGACTGCCCGCAAAGGCGGTACACAGCCCGGTCCCGGCGGCCAGGACCAGCCCCGGGGCAAATCCGCCGCCCAGCAGGGGCATCAGCCGCTGGGAGCAGGCCGCTGCCATGGAAAGCCACAGGCACAGCCCCCGGGGCTTGCTGTGGGGCAGGGCGTGGATGGCCGCCCCGAATCCGGCCGCCAGCACGGCAGTGGAAAGCACCTGCGTGGTGTCCCCCAGAGCGGTGGGCCCGGCCACGCTCACCGCCAGCTGTTCCGCCAGCAGGGCGGCACACCCGGCCGCTGCGCCCCATATGTACTGCTTTTTGCCCAGCTGGGCCGCCACGCACCGTCCGGCTACCGTCGCCACCAGTGCTCCCGCCAGTTTCAGTCCCAGCGTGAAAGGCTGAAAGGCCAGCGAACCCGCCAGCGCGCCCACCATGGCCGGCAGGGCAAACCCGGGCGGACAGCCCGCCGTCAGCGCCAGGCCCAGGGGTGCGGCGCCGTACAGCTGCCCGGCGCCCAGCAGACACCCGGCGCCCAGGGCACCCAGCCGCCACAGCAGCGCCCCCGAAAGCATCCGCTCCCGGGGGGCGGCCTCCAGGGCCGGGGGACTTTCGGCTTCCCGGTCGGCAGGTCCGGCCGCCGGCGGCATCCGGGTCTTGTCTTTGGTAAAAATCGGCATAATAAAAACCCCTCCCTCATATGCGGTTGTGCCAGGAAGTATAGCCTGTGCGCCCTGCACTTTTTGCCGCAGGACAGCGAAAGCCCAAAACGGAACAAAAGCCGTCGGCTACTTCCAGAAAAGTGGAAGAAACATCCCGGCGGTATTGCTTGTACAGCGGCGAAAAAGAGAATATACTGAAAAGTAAGACCAAAGCCTGGAAGCGGGCGGGGAGGGTGTAAAATGCGATACTATCAATGCACGTCGCCGGAATGTGAATTTACCACCATGCGGGAAGATAGGGACGCTTGCCCGTGGTGCGGAAACGAGACGTTTGCGGAGGTGGACGAGTCCGAGATTACCCCCCGGGGATGGCTGCACCTTTGTCATGAGGCGGACCAGAAAGGCAGATGGAAGATGGGGTATGATTTCTGCTGCTACGGTGCGCAGCAGGGCGATGCCGCCTGTCTGTGTGAAAAGGGCCGCCGGCTTATGGTGGGAAAAGGCGGTCCGCGGAACGCCGAGGCCGCGGCGGACTGTTTTGAGCAGGCGGCCATGCAGGAAAGCGCCGACGGGCAGTGCCTGCTGGGCATTTGCTTTCAGAAAGGAGAAGGGCGTCCCCAGAACTGGGAAAGCGCGGTCTTTCTGTACAAACAGGCGGCAGAACAGGAGTTTGCCCAGGCCCAGTGCAATCTGGGCTGGTGTTATGAGTTCGGCAAGGGCGTGGCGGTGGATGGCAAGGCTGCGGCGTACTGGTACGGTATGGCGGCCCTGAAAAAGGACCCGCGCGGCCAGTATGCGCTGGGCCTTTGCTATCTCAACGGGATCGGCGTGGAAAAGGATGTGAAACGGGCGGTGCAGCTGTGCAGCCTTGCGGCCGAAGCGGATTATCGCCCGGCTTATTACACCATGGGCGAACTGTATGAGCAGGGGACCGGTGTAAAAAAAGACCTGCAGCAAGCCGTCCAATGTTACCGCTGGGCGGCAATGAGCGGATTGCCCATGGCGCAGTTTGCCGTGGGCCGCTGCTATGAAAAAGGCATCGGAGTGGAAAAAGACCAGGCGGAGGCTGACCGATGGTACTCGGCTGCCGGAGAAGCAGGACACCCCGGCGCACAGGTGACGATGGGTCTGCGGTGTGAGCGGGGCCTGTGTACGAAACAGGAGAAAATTGCCCGCGATGTGATGGCGGTGCTGTGGTACCGCAGGGCTGCCTTGAAGGGAGATGCGGACGGGGAATATCACTATGCCCGGTGCTGCCAGAATGGGATCGGCACAAATGCCGACCAGGCGGAAGCGATGCGCTGGTATTCCGCCGCCGCCGAACATGGAGACCCGCGGGCCATGACGGCGCTGGGAACCTATTACGAAACAGGCAATCTGGTTCCGTGTTCCCCCACACATGCACGGGAACTCTATACCCGGGCGGCCCGGCAGGGCAATCCGGAGGCCATGACCCGGCTGGGTCGGCTGTACGAGAACGGGCAGGGCGTGGAAAAGGACCCGGAACAGGCTGTGAAGTGGTATCGGATGGGGGCAGAAAAAGAGTATGCCCCGGCACAGTGCCAGCTGGGCTGGTGCTATGAGAGCGGCATCGGTGTGGAGAAGGACCCCCGGGAGGCGGTGCGCCTGTACCGGAAAGCGGCGCTGCAGGGGGATGTCCGGGGTGCATGCAACCTGGGCGTGTGTTATGAAAACGGCGTCGGCCTGGAAGCTGACGCCGTGGAAGCCATGCGCTGGTATCTTCTTGCGGCTGAAAAAGGGGATGCGCGGGCACAGTGGTACCTGGGCCTGAATTATGAGGAAGGCCGGGGCGCAGCCGTGGACCCGGCCCGGGCGGTGCAATGGTATACCAAGGCGGCCCGGCAGGATTATGCCCCGGCGCAGGAACGCCTGGGATGGTGCTGCCTGAAGGGCTGCGGGACCGAGCAGTCCACAGAACAGGCGTACCACTGGTTCCGGCAGGCCGCCGAGCAGGACCTGACCGCCGCCCAGTATGGCCTGGGGGTTGTGTGTGAACAGGTAGAACTGGCCGAGGATGCCGTGGAAAACTACCGCAAGGCAGCCGACCAGGGGGACGAACGGGCCATGTACCGCCTGGGCCTGTGTCTGGAGCGTGGATTCGGCACGCAGAAAAATCTGCGGGCGGCCTTGCAGTGGTTCCGGCAGGCGGCCCGGCAGAATCTGCCCGAAGCCCGGTACAGGATGGGCCTGTATGCTGAAAAGGGATGGGGCGGGGAGCCCCGCAACCGGGTGGTGGCCAAGGTGATGTACCGCATGGCGGCGGAACAGGGAAATGAAGAGGCGCGCAAGGCGTTGGAACGCCTGGAACGCCGCTGGTTCTGATTCTTTATGCCCAGGGATGGGCCAGCCATTCCCCCAGATACACATAGGGCAGGGCATACCGGTCCCGCAGCAGGACATCCGCCCCCGCGCAGGGCGCCGGTGTACCGGCGGCCAGAGGCAGACGCACTGCCGCTGTGAACACAGGCCCCGCGCCGAATACGGCACAGCCGCCGCCCTCGGCAGCCAGGCGTTTCCACAAAGGGAGGGTGTCGGCGGGGGTCAGGGCCATGGCACCGCCCTGAATGCACAGCAGCAGGCTGCCGGATTCCGGCAGACACCGCACCACCGTCCGGCTGCCGCCGGTGCTCAGCGCACCCCGCAGCACACACAGGACCGCCGCCTGCAAAAGCCGTCCGCGTACCGCCACGGGCAGGGCCTCCCCCGGCGGGACCATGGCATACAGCCACCCCGGGCGGCGGCGGACCCCGCTCTGCACCGCCCGGCACAGGGCGTCCAGCTGAGCGGCGGCATCCACAGGGTGCCCGGGCGGCGGCCCGGGGCACAGCAGCTCGGCGGCGGTCAGCAGCCGCAGCCCGCCAAATACAGGCTGCAGGTCAAGCCCGGCCAGCCTCCGGCGGGCGGCCTGCTCCGCCAGCCGGGCCCGGACTTCGCTGTTCGGCAGTTCCATGGCCGCGGCCTCCTTTCGTTGTAAACGGTAACAGCGCTATTGTATGCAGAAAATCCCGCCCGTGCGCCCGGAAAATGCTGCCACGCCGTTTTTTGGCACTCTTTTCCCGATTCTGCCATGCTGTGCGGCGGCCGCCTATGGACACAACGCCGAAAAACGAGGCGGCAACACCTCTCGTTTTTGACCAAATAGCATGATTTTTGGATTTTGGTGTTAAAATAATAACAACACACTTGCAGTTTTTGTGCAAATCGAGTACAATAGAAGCATACCGGAACGCGGTGCTGTCACCGCTTCCAGGTGGGGCGGACAAGCTGCCCCGAATCAACAAAATCTTGGGAGGATTTTACTATGGCTGTTAAAGTTGCTATCAATGGTTTTGGCCGCATCGGCCGCCTGGCCTTCCGTCAGATGTTCGAGGCTGAGGGCTACGAAGTCGTCGCCATCAACGACCTGACCAGCCCCGCTATGCTGGCTCACCTGCTGAAGTACGACACCGCACAGGGC
>DXNX01000033.1:11942-20004 GCA_019413245.1 Oscillospiraceae bacterium | reverse complement strand
TTTTCCTACATCAGGGGGTACTTTGTCTATTGTCCGGTTTTACTGGTTCGGTTCAATAAGCAAAGGGCTTTGATTTTATTCCGCGCCGGTGCGCTTGAACACCACGCCGATCGTCTTGACCAGAATACGCATATCCAAGCCCAGTGACCAGTTATCAATGTAGGTCACGTCCAGTTTGACGACCTCCTCAAAATTCCGGATGTCGCTGCGGCCGCTGACCTGCCACAGGCCGGTCAGCCCCGGTTTCATAGAAAGGCGGCGCTTGTGGTGGGAATCGTACTGTTCGTACTCATCCAGCGTAGGCGGCCGGGTGCCTACCAGGCTCATATCCCCTTTCAGGATGTTCCAGAACTGGGGCAGCTCATCGATGGAAGTGCGGCGGATAAATTTGCCCACCTTGGTGATGCGGGGGTCATCGTCCATCTTGAACATCAGACCCTGCATCTTGTTCTTTTCCATCAGTTCCTGCTTGCGCCGCTCCGCATCCGCATACATACTGCGCAGCTTATAGATATAGAATACCCGGCCGTTCAGGCCCACCCGCTTCTGACGAAAGAAAAGAGGGCCGGGACTTTCCAGCTTGAGGGGAATGGCCGTGACCGCAATGATGGGCACCGATATGATCAGCCCCACCAGAGAGCCCACAATGTCCATGACCCGTTTGAGGATCATGGCACCGAAATCATGTTCCGTCGCCGTGATGGTGACAAAGGGCACGCCGCCCGCCGTTTCCACGGTGGTCTGCAGCTGCGGGAACCAGCCTCCCTGCTGCCGGGCAGCCGCGGTGTAAGGCTCCAGCACGGTCACATTCAGGTGCACGCACAGGCCCATGCTTTCCATCTCGTTGAGAAGCGGCCGCAGAGAGTCCCCGCTCTGGTACGGTACATTGACGTAAATTTCGTCCAGCGGTTCCCGGCGAAGCCATTCCAGGGCATCTTCATACACAGCCGCCACCGGAACGCCGTCCACCCGGCCCCCGGTTTGCTGGGCGTCCAGCAGGACCACGCCCTGCAGTTTTTTGTCCCAGTCGTGTTTGAGGTCATGAATCAGGGGCACCGCCCGGTCGGTGGTGGTGATAATGCCCACCAGCGTGGCCAGCGAGCCTTTATAAAAATACTTGTTCAGATAGGTTTTCAGCGCTGTGTGGGAGAGATACAGGCAAACGGCATTGGCTGCCAGAATGCCCACATACAGGTACCGGGATTCCAGCAGCGTGGCTTTGGTCAGCAGCAGGCAGACAGCCAGAACCGCTCCCAGAAGCACTGTATTGCGCATACAGTGGAGCAGTTCCGATTTCCAGCCGCGGCGGGTCAGACGGGACGCGCCGTTGAATCCGGCATATACCACCACAAAGGCCAGTATCAGAATCAGGATAAACTGGCCCCAATCCTGATGTTTGTAGTCCAGCAGCACATGCAGGATCTTGTCCGTGACCAGCCAGGCGGCCACCGTGCTGACCAGCAGGCTGACGGCATCCGCCAGGAAATTCAGCACATATTGAATTTTATCTTTTTTCGCCACAGGTGTTCCCCCTGGTCGTTTTTATTTCTGCCGTGCAGCCCAGGCCATGAAGCGCAGATTGGTGGACAGATACCGGCCCAGCAGACGACGTGGGTCCTGCATCAGCCGGTAGAACCACTCCAGGTTATGGCGCTGCATCCAGGCAGGCGCCCGCTGAATATTGCCGGCCTCATAGTCAAAGGCGGCACCAACTCCCAGCATCACAGCATGGATTCTTCCCTTGTGGGCGGCCATCCAGCGCTCCTGCTTGGGGGCACCCAACCCCACCCAGACAAAATCCGGGGCTGCCTCATTGATGCGGGCCACATCGGCATCATCTTCTTCCGGCGTCAGGGCGCGGAAAGGCGGGCTGACCATTCCTGCCACTTTTGCGCCGGGATAGCGTTCGGCCAGCACTGCCTTCAGTTTTTCCAATGTTTCGGGAGTGGAGCCGTAAAAGTAATGGGACCAGCCGTTCTCGGCACTGTGGGCCAGAACTTCCCGCATCAGGTCCGGGCCGGTGACCCGCTGTGCCTGGGGAAAGCCATGGGCACGGCTGTACTTGGACAGCGGTCCTCCATCCGGCAGGACCATAACGGCCCCGTTCTGGACCCCGAGATAGTCCGGGTCCCGACTGGCGGTGACAGTGGTGTGTACATTGGACACGCAGATATATTCCCCACGCCAGCGGTCCAGATTGTCCCGCAGCAAGCGCAGCGTGGCCCCCATATCGGTGACAGCCACATGCACCCCCATGATATTACAGGTGGAAAACTGTTTTTCCTGCATCAGACCGCCCTCCTTCTCTGTTCCGGCCCCGAAAATGCCGAAACCATTTTTTCCGAATCTGCCCTTCCGTCGCCTTTGCAGCAGGCGGAGGCATACTGTTCCTAGCATACCACAAAACCCCTGCCGGTGCAACGGCAGGGGTTTTGCGAAAAGAGAAAAGGACATCGGAGCACAGGGCTCCACTCATGGGCAGTTTACAGGCTGGAATAGCCGTAGCTGTTGACCAGCGCATCAATCTTGATGCCCTGCTTGCACCACGGGCAGTTGCGGGAGTCGTAGCTCTCGTAATCGCCCAGGGTGGAGGGGTCAAAAATAGAAGTGACCGGATAACCGGAACATTCGCTGACAGTGGCAAAGATGGAGGTGATCCCCGCCACCATACCGCCGTAATAATCCACCGCTTCCACGGCTGCCTGGGCGGTGTAGCCGGTGGTGACCGAAGCCGCCAGGATCAGCACATGTTTGTTGGTGATCATGGGGGCGGTGTTTTCCCGGAAGAGCAGCTGGCTGCCGCTGGTGTGTTCGGGGCTGACCACATAGATGGTCTGGTGGGCGTTCATGTTCACATACCCGCCGCGGGTCAGCTCGGAGGCCAGGCAGGCACCGATGACCTCGGTGCCATCCAGGCACAGGACCGTGTCCACGATGGTGGTGGCGGTGTAATGGCGCACCAGTTCCTGGGCAACGGCGCGAGCTTCGGACAGACGGGTCTTCTGCATGGTAACGTCGATATAATAGTTGATATGGCTGTGGCTGGTGGCAAAATGGCCTTTTGCCACGCGCAGCAGCAGGTCTTTCTTTTTGGTGGGCAGCTTGACCAGGCTGATGGCCATGGGAATCACTCCTTTTTTCCACTTTTTGTCTGCGTGAGCAGCGCGTAAGTTATTACTTTTATTGTAGATTCTTTTTGTTCTGTTCGCAAGCGGCGGCCGCCGGAAATACCCGCCAAGATTTCCCCTTTGTTTTTGTCGGTTTTGACCATCATGGGTTTCCCTTGCTTTACACCCCCCGGGCGTAATGCTATAATATGAGGATACTTAAAAAGAAAACGGATGGAGGAAGACAGGCATGGGATATCGGCTGGCAGCACATAACGGGGACACGGTGGCCGTTCCCCGGCTGGTGTGGCAGCACCTGCCCCGCGCGGACGGCGATGCGGTACGGGTGGCCCTGTACCTCATCGGCGGAGGCGCTCCCGACCCGCGTACCATCGCCCATGACCTGGGGCTGAAAAGCATCGAGTCCGCCAAGCGTGCCCTGCAATACTGGGCCGGGGCCGGGCTGCTGGAAAGTGACCGGGGGGTTCCCCAGCCGGAGCTGCCCAAGCCGCCCCACATCGACCTGACCACCCTGAACGACCCGTATGTGGCGGTCCTGTGCCAGGAGGCCCAGGCCGCGTTGGGCCGTGCCCTGAGCCGCAGCGAGCTGCAGCGGCTGGTGGGGCTGTACCTGCAGGACGGCTGGCTGCCGGATGTGATTCTGACCTGCTGTGCCGAGGTAGCCCGGCAGGGGCGCTGCACGGTGGCAGCCGTCAGCCGGGAACTGACCCGCTGGCGGGAAGCCGGTGTGGAAACCGGTGCCGATGCCGAGCGTTTTCTGAAACAGGAAGCCCTGCGTGCCGCCCGCTGGAGCGAAGTGGCCCTGCAGTTCGGCACCGAGGCGTCCCGCCTGACCCGGTGGGAACGCACTGCCATCACCCGCTGGTATGAGGAATGGGGCTTTGGCGCCGACATGATTGCCGAAGCCATCCTGCACGCCGAAGCCCACTGCACCGTGCGGTATGTGGACGGTATCCTGCGCTCCTGGCATTCCCAGGGCCTGACCACCGTACAGTCGGTGCGGGGCAAGGGGCAGCTATCCGGTGCCAACATCCTGGCCACCAGCCAGAAGCCCGCCGCCCCTGCCCCGGGCAAGAAAGATCTGTTCCATGCCAACTGGAACGCCGTGTTTGAGGACGAAACGGAGGACTAACCCATGCGCACCAAGGACGAACTGTTCCGCGAAGCGCAGCGCCACATTGCGGGGCGCCGCCAGCAGGCCGTGACCCGTGCCGAGCGTAGGCGGGCCGCAGCCTTTGCGGCGCATCCTGAGCTGGCCGCCGCCGAGGAGGCCCGGGTCCAGGCCGGTCTGAGCCTGACCCTGGCCGCTGCCCGGGGCGTCGATACCGCCCCTGCCGCCCGGAAGCTGGAGGAAGCCGGAAAGGCGCTGGAGGAAGCCTTGCGCAAGGTCGGGTACTCCCCTGCCGATCTGGAACCCCGGTACACCTGCCCGCTGTGCCACGATACCGGGCTGTACAAAGGGACCGTCTGTCAGTGTGTGGCGCAGGTAGCCCGCACCCTGCGCCGGGAGGAGATCAACGCCGCCAGTCCCCTGGCCCTGTGCGGATTCGATACCTTCGATGTGACCCGCTATCCGGCGGAGGTGGAGCCAGAACTGGGCGGTCCGCCCCGGGAATACATGGCCAAGGTCCTGCAGTTCTGCCGCCGCTGGGCGGAAGGGTTCGGCCAGCAGAGTCCGAATCTGCTGTTTATGGGCGGTGCCGGGCTGGGCAAGACCCATCTGGCCCTGGCCGTGGCCGATGCCGTGCTGGAAAAGGGCTACGATGTATTGTATACCAGCAGCGCCGCCCTGGCTGCCCAGCTGAGCCGGGAGCATTTTGACCGGGACAGCGAGGACAGCTGGCTGGCCGCCTGCAAGGAAGCCGACCTGCTGATACTGGACGACCTGGGTACCGAGCACATCACCGCCCTGACCATCAGCGTGCTGTACGAACTGGTCAACACCCGCATGCTCTGTCACCTGCCCACGGTATACACCACCAACATCACCGACCAGGGTATTTTTGAGGCCCGCTATACCGAAAAGGTCTCCAGCCGGATGCTGGGCAACTGCCGGATTTTCAAGTTTTTCGGCGTAGACCAGCGGCTGAACCGGGCCCGATAATATATACTCCTAACAAAAATCCCCGCCGCCCTTTCGGGTGGCGGGGATTTTTGTCTTTATGGATGCGTTTTTGCGGTAAAGTGCTGTTTCCACCAGGTATAGATCCCGGTGACGGCCCGGGTCAGCAGCCGCAGCACATAAGGCGTGACCGCCCAGAAAATGATGAGAAGCAGCCATTCCTGAAGGCTCAGCGGCACCAGATCCAGCGCCTGGTGGAAGGCCGCCACACCGGCCACCGCCAACACCAGCATACCGCCCCACAGCACGATATGAGCCGGGGTAAAGGGCCGGCAGACGCGCCAAAGCACCCCCAGCCCCACTCCCAGCATGACCAGCGTGGTCAGGGTGGAGAGCATCTCATAGGGCATTTCGAGGGCAGCAGCCACTGCTTCCAGTGCCAGCACCAGGAACAGGTCGGTGAGTCCGCCGGGCAGCGCAGCCCGCAGCACATTGGGCAGAAATTTTCCCTGTACCAGTTCGTGGTTGGGTTCCAGCGCCAGCACAAAGGACGGGATCCCGATGGTCACCGCTGCGATCAGGGTCAGCTGGATGGGCTGCAATGGATACGGCAGGGTGATGAACAGCGCAGCCAGGGTGAAGGTGAAGGAGAACAGGTTCTTGACCAGATACAGGGATGCCGAGCGCTGAATGTTGTTGATGACCCGGCGACCTTCGGCCACCACGGCAGGCAGACCGGAAAAGTTGGATTCCAGCAGCACCAGCTGGGATACCTGGCTGGCAGCCTGAGCGCCGGAAGCCATGGCAATGCCGCAGTCTGCTTCTTTCAGAGCCAGCACATCGTTCACGCCGTCACCGGTCATGGCTACGGTGTGTCCGTTTGTCTTCAGAGCACGCACCAGCTGCCGCTTCTGATCGGGGGTCACCCGGCCGAAAACGGTGCAGCGCTCGGCAGCTTCGGTCAGTTCAGCTTCGGTGTGCAGGGTGGTAGCGTCCACAAAGTTTTCGGCACCGGCAATACCCGCCTGCTGAGCCACCCGGCTGACCGTGAGGGGGTTATCCCCCGAAATGACCTTGATGTCCACTCCCTGGTCGGCAAAATAGCGGAATGTCCGGGGCGCTTCGGCCCGCACCCGGTTGGCCACAGGCAGCAGAGCCAGAAACCGCAGTTTATTGGGGTCCAGCCCGGTTTTGGGGTCAGGGTGCCCGTCATAGGCGGCCAGAAGCAGCACCCGGCTGCCCCGTTCCAGATAGGGTTCTATTTCCCGTCTCAGTTCTTCCGCGCGGGGACCTGCCACCACATCGGGAGCACCCACCACAAAGGTACCGTGGTCCCGGAACGTGGCAGCACTCCATTTCCAGGCGGAGTTGAACGGCACCGAGGCAGTCCGCGGCCAGTGTTCGCCCCCACCTGCCGCGAACCGGCGGCAGAGGGCCCGGGCCGTGTCGTTGTCCGGCTCGGTATCGGCGTACAGACTGCGCAGCACGGTTTCCACTCCGGCCATGGTCCAGGTTTCATCCAGCAACTGGGGCTCCCCTGCTTCCATCCGGTTTTCGGTAATGGTCCCGGTCTTGTCCACGCAGAGCACATCCACCCGGGCCAGCGTTTCGATGCAATTCATGTCCTGGGCCAGCACCTTGCGCCGGGCCAGCCGGATCATGCTGACGGCCAGGGCCACACTGGTCAGCAGATACAGCCCTTCGGGAATCATCCCCACCAGGGAGGCCACGGTGGCTTCCACCGCATCCCGCAGAGTCATATCCAGCGCTGCAAACTGGTTGAGGAACATGAGAATACCCAGCGGTACCAGGGCGATACCGATAAAGCGGATGAGTTTGTCCAGCGAGCGCATCATTTCGCCTTTGGGCACTGCGTGTCCCGCCCGGGCTTCCTCCGCCAGACGGTTGGCGTAACTGTCGGCCCCCACATGGGTCAGCTGGGCCCGGCACTGGCCAGACAGCAGGAAAGACCCGGAGCGCAGCACATCCCCGGGACCTTTGTCCACGGCATCGGCCTCACCGGTGATGAGGGCCTCATTGGCCTGGGCGGTACCGGTGCGCACAACGGCATCGGCGCAGATCTGCTCCCCGGCGCGGAACTCCACAATATCGTCCCGCACCAGTTCATCCGAGGTCAGCAGCTGAATCTCCCCGTCCCGCACGCACCGGACCTTGTGGGCGGACAGCAGGGTCAGCTTATCGATGGTCCGTTTGGCCCGCAGCTGCTGCACAATCCCGATGACCGTGTTGCAGACCACGACGCCCAGGAACCCGGCGTTCAGGTAGGAGCCCACCGAAAACAGGCAGACGGCCAGCACCACAAACACCAAGTTGAAAAAGGTAAAAACATTGTCCCGCACGATCTGGGCTTCCGTCTTGCCACTGCCCTGCGGGGCACGGTTGGTCAGCCCGGCGGCGACCCGCGCGTCCGCCTGGGCCCGGGTCAGTCCCTGTTCGGGTTTGGGGTTCAGAACGGGCGGCCGTTCAGCTTCGGCCGGGCAGGAATCTTCCATCGCCGGTTCGCGGCGCAAAGAGCGGGATGGATGTGACAACGGGGTCAGCCTCCTTTATAGAGCGGAAAAGTTATCCAGCATTATACACATGTCTTTGTGAACAAATAAAGGCCGGACGGCAAAAACACGGTAAAAACAAAAATGCCCCCGTCGACACGGGAGCATTGTTCCTTGCTTTTTAGACTTCTTCCAGTTCGCCGCGGGAAGCTGCCTTCAGGTAGGCATAGATGAAGCCGTCCAGGTCGCCGTCCATGACAGCCTGCACGTTGCCGCTTTCGTAGTTGGTGCGGTGGTCCTTGACCAGGGTGTAGGGCATAAAGACGTAGCTGCGGATCTGGTGGCCCCAGGCGATCTCATTC
>DXNX01000033.1:2553-11932 GCA_019413245.1 Oscillospiraceae bacterium | reverse complement strand
TCATTTCCATGGCGTACTCGCGGTTCTGCAGCTGGCTGCGCTGGGTCTGGCAGGACGTAACGATGCCGGTGGGCTTGTGGATCAGGCGGACGGCCGAGGAGGTCTTGTTGATGTGCTGGCCGCCGGCACCGGAAGAACGGAACACCTGCATCTCAATATCGTTGGGGTTGATCTCGATCTGGATCTTTTCGTCCAGTTCGGGCATGACTTCCAGGCTGGCAAAGCTGGTCTGACGGCGGGCGTTGGCGTCAAAGGGGCTGATGCGCACCAGGCGATGGACGCCGTTCTCGCTCTTGAGCATACCGTAGGCGTTTGCGCCCTTGACCATCATGGAGGCGCTCTTGATACCTGCTTCATCGCCGTCCAGCACATCCAGGACCTCGATGGAATAGCCGTGGGCTTCGGCCCAGCGGGTATACATGCGGTACAGCATCTCAGCCCAGTCCTGGGCCTCGGTCCCGCCGGTACCGGCATGGAAGGTCAGAATGGCGTTATTGTGGTCATATTCGCCGTTGAGCATGGTCATCAGCTGCAGCTCATCGATAGACTTTTCCACCCCGTTGACAGCCTCCTCCCCTTCGGGAATCAGGGCGGGGTCGTTTTCCTCCTCGATCATCTCCAGCAGGGTGCCCGCTTCCTCATACTGGGTGGACAGCTTGCGGTAACGTTCCAGCTTGTTCTTCAGTTCGCCCATTTCGGAATAGACCTTCTGGCTGCGTTCCTGGTCATCAAAGAAGCCGGGCATGGTCATCTGGTGTTCCAGCTCCGCCAGGCGCTTTTCACTGGCTTCAATGGACAGGGCATCCCGCAGGTCGTCAACAGCGGTCTGGAAGCCGCCCAGTTTGGATTTCAGTTCGTCAATGGTGATCATATATCAATACCCCTAAGTTTATGATAGTTATACAGGATAAGTATAAACGAAAAAATTCACCTTGTAAAGGGCCGTTTGACGTGCATTGTTCACGGAAAATTCTTTGCTTTCGCCGTTGGCATGGTGTATAATGATTTCTGTTAACAGCCGCTGAAGGCGGCATCTGAATCACGGAGGCTACCATGAGCAATTATACAGGCAGCACATGTCCTGTGTGCCATAAACCGTTTACCCCGACGGATGACATCGTTGTATGCCCGGACTGCGGCACGCCCTATCACCGTGCCTGCTGGCCCAGCAACGGCGTCTGCGTCCATGCCGACCGGCACTCCACCGGATACGAGTGGAAACCGGACAGTGAAGGTGACAACGGGCAGACCGTCTGCCCCAACTGCGGTGCCCGCAATCCCGCCGGCACCCATTTCTGTGGTCACTGCGGCGTCCCCCTGCCGGATCATCCCCAGAGCAGTGAAAATACAGCCAATACCCAAAATGCCGGACCACAGCGCCCGATCTATGACAATCCCGAATATTCCGGTCCCGGCTCCCGGGAGGGCGGACCTTCGGCCCCGCATATTGATGCCTACACCACCGGCCCCGACGGCGGCGTGTATCGCCAGGAAGTAGGTCCCGATGACCCCATCGACGGCATCAAAGCCCGGGACTGGGCAACCTTTGTCGGTCCGTCCAGCCTGTATTATCTGATGCAGTTTTTCCGCATGGACAAAACCAAGCACAAGATCGGTTTTTCTTTTGCGGCGTTCTTCTTCGGCCCCATCTACTTCTTCTACCGCAAGATGTGGAAGCTGGGCGCCCTGTTCACCGTGCTGGATGTGCTGGTGACCATTCCCACCTATCTGGCGCTGCTGGTCATTTCCGGTGCGCCTATCGTCAGCGGCATGAGCACCAGCTGGCTCCTGCCGGCATCGGACGTGTGTGCCATCATCAGCTGGGTAGTCATGATCGTGCGGGCTCTGTTCGCCGGCTACTGGTACAAAAAGACCTGCACCGACCGCATCCGCAACATCTACGATCATGTTCCCGAAGGGCAGGACCGGCAGGATATGCTGGCGCTGCGCGGCGGCGTATGCATTCCGGCGGTGGTCGTTTATCTGGCAGCCTGTGTCGCCCTGACCTGGGTGCTGGTCATGTTGGGCGCAAACCCGGCAGCGGCTATGTCCATGCTGGGCATGTAATACAGCCGGACGCCCCAAGAGGCACCGGCATTGAATATACTGGAGGAATTAGTTATGAAAACCACCCTGGTTATTATGGCGGCGGGAATCGGCTCCCGCTACGGCGGCGGCATCAAGCAGCTGGCAGCCGTAGGTCCCAACGGCGAGATCATCATGGATTATTCCATCCACGATGCCATTGAGGCCGGTTTTGACAAAATCATCTTCATCATCCGCCGGGATATCGAAGAAGCCTTCCGGGAAGCCATCGGCGACCGCATCGAGAAGATCTGCGCCGGGCTCGGCGTGGAGCTGGGCTATGCCTTCCAGGAGCTGGACGCTCTGCCCGAGGGTGTGTCCCTGCCCGAAGGCCGCACCAAGCCCTGGGGCACCGGTCAGGCTGTTCTGGCCTGCAAGGACCAGCTGGACAGCCCCTTTGCAGTCATCAATGCCGACGACTACTACGGCAAGCAGGCGTTTGTGCTGCTGCACGACTTCCTGCAGGGCTACACCCCCGAAAAGCCGGGTGACCTGTGCATGGCCGGCTTTGTGCTGAAGAATACCCTGAGCGACAACGGCGCCGTGACCCGCGGCATCTGCCGCATGAACGCCGACGGCTATCTGACCGGTGTGGACGAGACTTCCGGCATCGAGAAGACCGCCGACGGCGCCCAGGCCGGCGGCAAGGCCGTGGACGTGGACAGCCTGGTTTCCATGAACATGTGGGGCCTGACCCCCGAGTTTGTCACCATGCTGGACAAGGGCTTCGTGGAGTTTTTCGGCGGCATCGCCGGCAACGAGATGAAGGCCGAATATCTGCTGCCCATCTTTATTGACAGCCTGCTCCAGCAGGGCAAGGTCAACGTTAAAGTGCTGCCCACGCACGACCGCTGGTTCGGCGTGACCTATCAGGAGGACAAGCCCGTGGTGGTGGAGTCCTTTGCCAAGCTGATCGAGGCGGGCGTCTACCATAAAGATCTGTTCAGCGATCTGCGCAAATAAAATCATTGTCTTTCCGCCCCGGCCCGTCCATGCGCCGGGGCACTTTGGTACACAGGAACGAAAATCACAAAACAATGACATTACTGGGCATGGAAAGAGAGGGCAAAATGCGGTATCGTAAAAACAGGAGGGATGTCTGTATGAGCAAGCCGAATAATGAACTCGTCATCGTTGAAAAGCCCGTGGCCGAAATGACCGCCGAAGAGCTGGATTCCGCCCTGGCCCTGGATGTGGAGCGCCTGCTGCGTTTTGGGCGCAAGCACAAGATGATCAAGGACCTGGACATGCTGGTAGCCCGCAACACGCTGCTGGACCTGCTGGGTCTGAGTGCTCCGTGCGAGGAAAAGCCCCCGAAGGAAAACTTCGACACGCCTACCGAGATCCTGGAGCATATGCTGGACCTGGCCGCCGCCAAGAAGCTGTTTGACAACGACGTGCCCCAGTACCGCATCAACTTTGAGACACGCCTGATGGGGGCCATGATGCCCCGCGAGAGTGAGATCCTGCGCAAGTTCCGCAAGCTGTATGCCAAGAAAGGCCCCGAAGCCGCCACCGACTGGTTCTATGATCTGTGTGTGGTGTCCAACTACATCCGCACCGCCCAGATTGCCAAGAACATCCAGTGGAACACCAAGACCCCGTACGGTGAACTGGAAATCACCATCAACCTGACCAAGCCCGAAAAAGACCCCAAAGTCATTGCCATGGAGCGTCTGCAGCCCGCCGCCAGCTACCCCAAGTGCATGCTGTGCAAGGAAAACATCGGCTACGCCGGGCGCATCAACTTCCCCGCACGGCAGACCCACCGCATCGTACCGGTGCATCTGGCGGGAGAAGCCTTCTATCTGCAGTACAGCCCGTATGCCTACTTTCACGAGCACTGCATCATCCTGCACGACGAGCACAAGCCCATGGAGATGGACCGCCGCACGTTGGCCCAGATCTTTGACTTTGTGAGCCAGTTCCCCCATTATACCTGCGGTTCCAACGCCGACCTGCCCATTGTGGGCGGCAGCATCCTGAGTCACTCCCATTTCCAGGGCGGCCGGTATGTCTTCCCCATGCAGAAAGCCGGCATTGCCACCCCGCTGCATGATGCACGGTATCCCGGTGTGCGTGCCGGTATCCTGAACTGGCCCGTGTCCACTATCCGGCTCATCGGCCGCAGCTCTCAGCAGGTACAGACAGTGGCCAACAACATCCTGACCGCCTGGCGGGAATACAGCGATGCCAGCGTGGACATTCTGTCCCACACCGGTGACACCCCGCACAACACCGTCACCCCCATCCTGCACTATGATGACCAGGACGGCTACATCCTGGATCTGGCGCTGCGCAACAACCGCACCACCGAGGAGTATCCCGACGGCATCTTCCATCCGCACAAGGAATACCACAACATCAAGAAGGAAAACATCGGCCTGATCGAGGTCATGGGTCTGGCCATTCTGCCGGCCCGTCTGAAGGACCAGAGCGCCCAGATTGCCGACATTCTGTGCGGCGCGCCCAACACCAGCCGCGAAGAAGGCAGCTCCCTGGCCGTGCATGCCGACTGGATCGACAGTCTGATTGCCAAATACGGCACCTCCATGACCCCTGTGGCCGCTACTGCCGCCGTGCGCGACGAGATCGGTGTGGTGTTCAGCCATGTACTGGAGAATGCAGGCGTCTTTAAGCAGGATGAAGCCGGCAAGGCTGCTTTCCTGCGCTTTGTGGAGAGCGTCGGCTTTAAAACCGTCGAATAAGCGGGAAAAATCCTCTTGACTTTTTGGCGCAGATTTGATAGAATAAATTGCTGTGCCGAGAGGCACATATCCTTGCTCCTGCGCAAGGCAGGGGCCCTATGTCCAAAAGGAGGTGTACAGAATAATGGCTAAGTACGAAACCATGCTGGTTACCAGTTCCAACCTGGATGAGGAAGCGAGCGCTGCTCTGGTGGGCAAGTTCAAGTCCCTGATCGAGGCGAATGGTACGATCGATTCTGTCGACGAATGGGGCAAGCGCCGTCTGGCATATCCCATCGAAGACGAGACCGAAGGCGTGTACACGGTGATCAAGTTCACCAGCGACCCGTCTTTCCCCGCCGAGCTGGACCGTGTCTACAAGATCACGGAAGGCGTGCTCCGCACCATCATCGTCGCGGAGGAAGCCTGAGAGGTTTTAAGGAGTTAACACCATGCTGAATGTTGTTGCAATCATGGGCCGCCTTGTGGCCGACCCGCAGCTGCGCCAGACGACCACCGGCAAGAATGTGGCCTCGTTCCGCATTGCCTGTGACCGCGGTCGCCGCGACCCCAACGGCCAGAACCAGGCTGATTTCCTGGATGTCGTTGCCTGGGACCGTACGGCGGAATTTGTCTGCCGTTACTTCCAGAAGGGCTCGATGATCGCCATCGACGGCCGTCTGCAGTCCCGCAGCTATCAGGACAAGAACGGCAACAACCGGCAGGCTGTTGAGATCGTGGCCAACAACGTGAACTTCACGGGCCCGAAATCCCAGAACCCCGGCATGGGCGCTCCCGCACCGGCGGCGCCCGCCCCGGCAGACTATTCCCGTCCCGCCGCGCAGCCCGCTGCTCCTGCCTACTCGGCCGGCAGCAACGATGACTTTGCGCTGATCGAGGACGAGGGCGACCTGCCGTTCTGATTATCGAATCGTATCATTCTATAAGGAGGTTAAGACCATGGCTGATCGTTCTTCTCGCCCGATGCATCGCGGCCGCCGCAAGGTGTGCAGCTTCTGCGTCGATCGCATCGATCACATCGATTACAAGGATCTGCCGCGCCTGCGCAAGTATGTCACTGAGCGCGCCAAGATCATTCCCCGCCGTGTTACCGGTACCTGCGCTTTCCATCAGCGCGAACTGACCGTTGCCATCAAGCGTGCTCGTCATATGGCTCTGATGCCGTACGTCAGCGACTAATTGACAACGGCTGCCTCGGTTTTCCACCGAAGCACACAAATATGTGAAAAACCCGCCGCGAAGTTTCTGCTTCGCGGCGGGCTTTTTTGTTTCTTTTTTGGCTCCGGCCTGTGTCAGGCGGCAGGCGTCGGCGTGGCCGATGCGCTGTCCGGGTCCCCGGCAGGCTGGATGGACACGGTGGGACTGTCATCCCGTTCCCCGGCGATATACACCGTCACGATGGCCGTGCCGGTATCCAGCTTGCGGCCGGGTTCCAGGTTCTGGCCGTCCAGCTCGCACTTGGCCACACACCCGGCGGCATACTGGCCGTCATTGGTCATGATCTCCATGCGGTACTGGATGCCTTTGGCGTCCAGCAGCTTGATGGCATTATCCTGGGTAAAGCCCACAATATTGGGCATCTCCACCAGGTTGGGTCCTTTACTGACCACGATCTGGATGATGGGCGTATCCTCGGTCTGCAGCGTACCGGCCAGCGGCTCCTGGCTGATCACATAGCCTTCCTCCACTTCGGAGGAATAGTCCTCGGTCATCACGATGCGGTACTTCTGGTACAGATCGCTGTTCTTGATCTCGGTGGCATAGTTTTTGCCCACCAGATCAGGGGCGATCAGCAGATCACTGTCGGCAGCACTGCTGCTCTCCTCCCCTGCTTCGGCGGTCGTAGCCGGCGTGGGGGTGGGTTTTGTCTTTTCCTCATCCGACGAACCCGGCGGAGAGAGAAGGCTCCACAGCAGCAGAATCGCCAGCACAAAGATGACCACCATGGACGCACCCAGAATCTTTTTGGTGGAGATCTGGTTATCCCCCCGCTCAAACATGGCGTTGGCCACGCTGGGGTCGGTGAGGGCGCTCATGAGTTCGGGTACTGTCTGCATCCGCTTGGCGGGGTCCAGGCGCATGGCACAGGCCAGCACCTGGGCAAAGTAGGTAGGCACACCGTTTTCCAGGCTGTGGGCACTTTCCAGGCTGTCCCGCACCTTGCGCTGGGGCGCAGCCACCGGCGTCTGCCCCGTAACCAGGCGGTAGGTCACCGCCGCCAGGGCATACACATCGGTATAGCGGCCGGAGAATTCCGACGCGCTGTACTGTTCGGGTGCCGCATATCCGGCATACAGCTGGCTTTTCAGCTCGCTGCCGCCGGTGCGCAGGGCCAGGGTTCCGTATCCGGTAAGCCGGGCAGAGCCGTCAATGGGCAGCAGGATGTTGTCCGGGCAGATGCCCCGGTGAATCAGACCTGCCTTGTGCAGCTGAATGACCCCTTCCATCACCGGCTGCAGCAGCGTGCGGGCTTCGGCCGGGGTCAGGTTGCGGGAACGCAGGGAGAGGTAATGGGTCAGGGTCATCCCCTTCTCGTTTTCCTCCACCGCGTAGACGGTGTTGTTTTCTTCCAGCACATCCAGAATCTGGGACAGGCCGGTAGCCGGGGTCAGATTTTTCAGGTCCACATACAGGTCCTGAAAATCCATCCGGCTGGTCTTGAACAGGACCTCGCGGCCCTCCTTGGGCATCAGCGCCCCTTCCGGGCTGCGCCCGTTGCACAGGGTGACGGGGAAGTATTCTTTGATCAGCACAAAGCGGCGGGCCTCATTTTCCACACCGCGGTAGGCAAGACCGTCGCCATCGGCGCTGAGGTACTCCCCCACCGTGTACCGTTCGCCCAGCTGCGTGCCCAGGGGCAGCGCACCTTCCGGATTATGGTTTTCCAGGCTGCGCCCGCAGTGGGGGCAATCCCCGTGAAAACCATCCTCCAGCGGTTCCAGGCAGAAAGGGCAAAGAATCTTGGTCATAGCGTCCCCCTTGCTAGGTCAGGGCAGATCGTCCTCGTTCTCCAGGTTATGCCAGACGTTCTGCACGTCGTCGTCCTCTTCCAGGGCATCCAGTAGCTTGCCCATGTTGGCCAGCTGGTCGGCGTCGGACAGAGCGGTGGAGGTAGAGGGCACCTGCGCCACATCGGCAGAGATAAACTCATAGCCCTTGGCCTTCAGTGCGTCGCAGACAGCGGTGAAAGCTTCGGGAGTGGTGGTGACTTCCGCGGCATCCTCACCGGCATCGAAGTCATCGGCACCGGCATCCAGAGCGTCCATCATCAGAGCATCGGGGTCCTTGTCTTCCAGATCCACAACGATGACGCCCTTCTGGCTGAACAGGAAGCCCACACAGCCCATCTGGCCCAGGTTGCCGCCGAACTTATCGAAGTAATGGCGCATGTTGGCCGCGGTGCGGTTGCGGTTATCGGTCAGGGTATCGACCATAACGGCGATGCCGCCGGGGCCGTATCCTTCGTAGGTCATGGCTTCGTATTCGGTCTTGTCGCCGCCCTCAGCGCGCTTGATGATGCGCTGGATGTTATCGTTGGGCACGTTGTTGGCCTTTGCCTTGGAGATCAGGGCTGCCAGCTTGCCGTTGGAAGCCGGATCGGCGCCGCCTTCCTTAACGGCGACGCTGATTTCGCGGCCGATCTTGGTGAAAACCTTGGCGCGGGCGCCGTCGGTCTTTTCCTTCTTGCGTTTGATGTTGTTCCATTTGCTATGTCCGGACATGGATGATCCCCCTAATATATAGTGTGGGCCGGGCGGCGGCGGATAAACCGTCACGGGGCCTGTTGTACATGGACAGTAAATTATACCACGTTTTGGCGATTTTTTCAAGTTCCGGCTGTTCAGCCCAGGTTTCGCAGCCCCTTGGGATAGTGATTCTTGATACGACCGCCGCTGACCTTGCCCCCGCCCAGCGGGAAGCCGTCCACCAGCACGGCACACCAGCCGTTGGCAGCGGTCTTGGCTTCGATTTCTTCCCCACGCAGCCAGGCAGCGGTGCGCGGGTCGGACAGGGTCAGTTCTTCCCGGTTCCGGCAGTCGGCGCCCCAGGCCATGAACAGGGCGTGGGAAGGTTCAAACCGCTTTTTCAGGACCTTGCCCGCCGGGACCCCGGCCCGCAAAGTGCGCAGCTTGTGGGGCGGCAGCGGCGTTTCCGGCGGCAGAAGGAGCCAGTCCCCCATCTGCTGTACCGGGCGTCCGGCCAGGTCCGGGAAGAACTTTTGAGCAAACTCGGTCCACTCGGCGGGGACTTTGGCAGGCTTGCCCCGTCGCTCCCCTTTTCCCTTTTTAGGGTTGGGTGCGGCGGCCTCGGCATCTTCCGCCTTCTGCAGTTTGGCCATAAAGTGGCCTTCTCCCCCATCGGCAGGCCAGATGCGGCGGCCTTTTTCGCCGCCGAAAGCATACCCGGCGCGGTTGGGTTCTCCGGGACGGCCGAATCCGCAATCGCTCAGATCGCAGAGAGTGAACTCCGGATGGTGCTGCAGGAAATCCGCTACCTGGCCCTCGTCCTCCTGGGGAGCAAAAGTGCAGGTGGAGAATACCAGGATTCCTCCCGGTGCCAGCAGCGCCGCGGCGTTGTCCAGAATT
>DXNX01000033.1:0-2543 GCA_019413245.1 Oscillospiraceae bacterium | reverse complement strand
CAGTGTTCCACCAAAGCGGCGCTGTGCTGTCCGGCTGCGGCGGATTCCTTGCGGAACATGCCTTCGCCGGAACAGGGAGCGTCCACCAGCACCCGGTCAAAGAAGCCCGGGACGGCAGCGGCCAGGCGGGAGGTGTCCTCATTGAAGACCACCGCATTGCGCACGCCCATCCGTTCCAGGTTCTGGCGCAGGATCTCCGCCCGGGCGGAATCATATTCGTTGGCCACCAGCAGCCCCTGCCCCTGCAGGGCGGCGGCCAGCTGGCTGGTCTTGCCCCCGGGTGCGGCACACATGTCCAGCACCTTCTGGCCGGGCTGTACTTCCAGCAGCGCAGCAGGGGCTGCGGCGCTGGGTTCCTGCACATAAAACACCCCTGCATGGTGCCAGGGATGCCGGCCGGGGCGCAGCTCCGGGTCGGTGAGAGTGAAGGCCGCCGGACAGAACGCCGAAGGCGCCAGCAGCAGGCCGGAACCTTCGGCCACGGTTGCCGGTGGGCAGCGCAGACCGTTCACCGTAATGCCCCGAGCGGGGGTAGGGGTCGCGTAGGTCAGAAGTTCCTCAAACCGGCTGCCCAGCAGGGCCCGCTCACGCTGTTCAAAGAATTCAGGGAAGGCAGACACCGTTTTTTACCTCCTGCAAAAAACAAAATGCCCGGCTGCATAAACGGCACGCAGCCGGGCAGACTTATGGCAAGGGACCGGAACGCGGCCCCGACAAGTTGGACAAGTTTGAAAGGAGCAAATCAGTATGGCACGCAACATGAAAGATTGCACCAACAACCGCAGCACCCAGACTACCCAGACTACCCAGACCACCCAGAATACCCAGACCACCCAGAATACCCAGAACGGCACCAACAAGAAGTCCGGTACCCAGAACAAGATGACCGGCATGCAGAACAAGACCACCAACACCCAGAACAAGATGGGCAGCCAGAACAAGAAGTAAGTTCCGGCCAGTGCGTTCCGCGGGCGGGGGCAGGCCCCGCCCAGATACATAGGGGCCGCAGTGCGGCTTTTTTTATTGCTCGTCTTTCGGTTCGGCCTCGGGACCGCCGGCCTGCCACAGGACCTCAAACAGTTCGGTGACGCGGTCGATCTGCCCTTGCAGATACAGCCAGCCCAGCAGGCATTCCAGGCCGGTGGAGGCCCGGTATTCCTGGGCGGTGGCATGTTTGGCCACGCTGGCCTTGCTGGCATTTTTGCCCCGGCGCAGCACCGAAGCCTCCTGCTCGGTGAGCAGAGGTTCCAGCGCAGCCAGTTCCCGGAACTGGGCCCGGGCGGACACATACTGGGTGGCTACGCTGTGCAGACGTCCGGGCTGCAGCCGGGTAGTGCCCACCAAGCGGCTGCGCACCAGCAGTTCCAGCACGGCATCCCCCACAAAGGCCAGCGCCAGGGGGGACATTTCCTTGATATCGATTTCCGGTACAGATTCAGGCAGCATACCACACCTCAGAATACATAGTCGAATTCATATTCGCCGATCTTGATGGTGTCGTCCTCCTGCACGTTCTGGCGGACCAGCTCATCCAGAATGCCGGAGTCCCCCAACTGGGTCTGGAAGTACTGCAGGCTTTCGTAGTCCTCCACGTTGGTGCCGGCCAGGATACGCTCCAGCCAGGGAGCGTCCACGGTGAACTCGTGTTCGCCGGTCTTTTCCACCGTGAAGGGCCGCTTGGGTTCGGCACTCTTGTCGGGACGGACGTACTCCGGCTCAAAGACCTTCACCGGGGGCAGTTCCTGCAGTCGGGCGTACACCAGCTTGGGCAGGTTGTCGATACCCTGACGGGTAGCGGCGGAGATGGGTAGGAAAGTCAGGCCCTGGGCTTCGATATACTGGCGGAAGTCCTCGATCTGCTCGGGGGTGGCCACATCGCACTTGTTGCCCAGAACGATCTGGGGGCGCTGGGCCAGCTCGGCGCTGAAGTTGGCCAGTTCGTGGTTGATCTGCTCAAAATCAGCCTTGGGGTCCCGGCCCTCACAACCGGAAACGTCCACCACATGCAGCAGCAGGCGGCAGCGCTCCACATGGCGCAGGAAATCGTGACCCAGACCCACACCGTCGGCGGCGCCTTCGATAAGGCCGGGGATGTCGGCGCAGACGAAGCTCTGTTCGTCGGCCACCCGCACCACACCCAGGACCGGGGTCAGGGTGGTGAAGTGGTAGTTGGCGATCTTGGGTTTGGCTGCGCTGATGACGCTGATCAGGGTAGACTTGCCCACATTGGGGAAGCCGATCAGGCCCACGTCGGCGATGACCTTGAGTTCCAGACGCAGGTGCAGATCCTCACCAGGCAGACCGGGCTTGGCGAAGCGGGGAATCTGCCGGGTGGGAGTGGCGAACCGGGCATTGCCCCAGCCGCCGCGGCCACCCTTGGCCACCACCACCGGCTCGGAACCGGAGAGGTCGGCCACAACCAGGCCGCTTTCGGCCTCCTTGAGGACGGTGCCGCGGGGGACCCGGATGACCAGGTCCTCGGCGTCCCGGCCCTTCTGGCGGGCGCCGCGGCCGTTTTCACCGTCGGGGGCGTTGTATTTGCG
>DXNX01000032.1:12863-20160 GCA_019413245.1 Oscillospiraceae bacterium | reverse complement strand
CGCCCAGACCTACGACAGCACCTCCTTCTGCCCGGACTCCGCTTCCACCGCCACTTCCCTGTCCACCGGCCACAAGACTTACTCCGGCACCATCAACATGGACGAGACCGGTACTGTGCCTTATGAGACCATCAGTGAAAAGCTCAAGGCTCAGAAAAACTACAAAATTGGCGTTGTGTCCAGCGTCAACCTGAACCACGCTACCCCCGCCGCCTTCTACTGCCATCAGGTCAGCCGTTCCAACTACTACGACATCGGCCTGGAAATGATCGACAGCGGTTTCGATTACTTTGCCGGCGGTGCCCTGCTGCAGCCCACCGGCAAGGATGAGGACCAGGACGACCTGTATACCCTGGCCGCTGACGCGGGCTACACCGTGGCCAAAACCCAGGCCGAAGCCGAAGCCGTGACCGCCGACACCGGCAAGGTCATTCTGGTGGATGAACACCTGGCCGACGCCGATTCCATGCAGTACGAGCTGGACCGCACCTCCGATATGTGGAGCCTGGCCGACTATGTGGAAAAGGGTATTGAAGTGCTGGACAACGACACCGGCTTCTTCATGATGGTGGAAGGCGGCAAGATCGACTGGGCCTGCCACGCCAACGACGCCGGTTCCACCATGCACGACACCCAGGCACTGTCCGACGCCGTGGACAAGGCCGTGGAATTCTACAACCAGCACCCGGATGAAACCCTGATCCTGGTCACCGGCGACCATGAAACCGGTGGTATGACCATCGGCTACGCAGGCACCAACTATGACACCTTCCTGCAGAACCTGGCCAACCAGAAGATCAGCTACGCCAAGTTTGACAGCGAGTACGTTGCTTCCTACAAAGAAAACAACACCAGCTTTGAAGACGTTCTGGTGGATGTGCAGAACCTGTTCGGTCTGACCACCGAGGAAGCCGCCGGCCAGGCCGCCGAAGACGGCGTGACCACCGACAGCGCCGACAGCCATCCTTCCGGCGTGACCAGCGGTTCTCTGGTCATGACCGACTACGAACTGCAGGAACTGCGTGATGCTTACGACCTGACCATGACCAAGACCGACGACACCGAACTGACCCAGGAAGAATACGTCCTGTACGGCTCCTACGAACCGCTGAGTGTGACCATCACCCACATTCTGAATAACAAGTCCGGCATCAGCTTCACCAGTTACAGCCACACTGGCCTGCCGGTCGCCGTCTTTGCCATGGGCGCCGGGCAGGACCTGTTCCAGGGCTACTATGACAACACCCAGGTTTACTTCAACCTGGCCGAGCTGACCGGCGTTGCCTGATACGGCAGCCAAACGAACCATTCCCGGAGTGTTTTCCTTCTTATAACCAGTGTATCCCCGCAGTGTATGGGCGCTGCGGGGACGCGCTGTCTTTCGGGGAACTGCCATGTTCCCGCACTATTTTTGGTTGGGAGAAATCACCTATGTTTGCAAACCTTTGCCGCGCTTTTATCCGCTTTCTCCGCCGCATGTGGGGCGACCAGCCGGTGGGTTGGTCCACCCTGCTGCCCGGTCTGCTGCTGACCGCCATTCTGCTGGCTCTGCCTACCGGATACGAGGGCGCTGTCATCTACCAGGGCACCCAGAAAGTCCGTGCTACCGTTCTGGAGACCAATGAGAGCGCCATCATCTCCGCCGGGCTGATTCAGACCGGTGAACAGTACTGCACCCTGCGCATCGAGCAGGGCAGCTTCAAAGGGCAGATCGTCCAGGGGACCAACCTGCTTTCGGGCAGTCTGTCCCAGGACAAGATTTTCGAGCCCGGTGACAGTGCTTTCGTGGTGGTCAGCTACAAGGGAGATTCCATCACTTCGGTGACCATGATCGACCATTATCGCATCACCTGGGAGGGCGTTCTGGCTCTGATTTTTGCCCTGCTGCTGATTCTATTTGCGGGGCCTGGTGGTGTGCGGGCCATGCTTTCCTTCGTCATCACGGTACTGGCCATCTGGAAGATCATGATCCCCACCTGCCTGAAAGGCGGCAATCCCATGCTGGTGGGGCTGCTCATCGTGGCTTTGCTGACGGTGGTCATCATCGTGTTTGTGTATGGTTACGACCGCCGCAGCCTGGTGGCCGTGCTGGGCAGCATGCTGGGCACCGTGACCGCCTGCGGACTGGGAATGCTGTTCACCAACCTGCTGAAGATCCACGGTGCCGTGATGAGCGACAGCGAAACCCTGCTGTATGCGGGATACCAGAACCTGGACCTGACTCACATCTTCATGGCCAGCATCTTTATCGGTGCGGCCGGGGCAATGATGGACCTTTCGGTGGACATCACCAGCGGCGTGAGTGAGGTGATCCGCAAAAAGCCCGACATCCGCCCCTGGGAAGCAGTGGGCAGCGGGATGCGCATCGGGCAGGCAGCCATGGGCACCATGACCACCACCCTGCTGCTGGCCTATTCCGGCGGATGCATGGCGGAGCTCATGGTATTCATGGCCCAGGGCACTCCCATCCTGAACATTCTGAACTACAAGTATGTAGCCAGCGAAATTTTGCAGACTCTGGTGGGCAGTTTTGCCCTGGTCACAGTGGCCCCGTTCACCGCCGTGGTGGCGGGACTGCTGCTGACCCGCCATTCCTCCCCTGCTTCTTCCGGTACTTCTGAGCTGCAACACTCCTGACACTTCACAAAGAAGGCCCCCGCCTTTCGGCGGGGGCCTTCCTTTATAACGATAACAGCTCTAGGGGGTTCTCCTGAGTTTCTTTGTGCAGGCACAAAAATCAGCGCTTTTTGAAGTGCAGCGCATACACGGCAGCAAAACCACCGCCGACCACCAGGACCACAGCACCCACAGCCAAAGCCAGAGTACGGACCCAATCGGGCCGGCTGTTTTCGGTCTTCCGGGCATCATCCATCTGCTGAGGGGCAGCCTCTTCTGCCTTCTGCGGTGCTTCGTCAGTCTCCGACTGAACCGGGGTCTGCATCTCTTCCATAGCAGCTTCCGTACCGGGCTGCTCCTTGCTGCCGTTCTGGGCAGGCCTGGAGGCAAAACGTTCGGCAATCAGAACCGGTGCCACGTCTGCGGGAGCGGACTCCTGCCGGAGCAGGACGGTTTCGGTCGGGACATTGCTGGATTTTTCACTGTTGCCGGACGCAGTCTGCCCCTGAGATGCGGGAGCAGAAACGTTCGTATTCTCGCCTGTCTGGGTATCGCTGGTTCCGCTTTCCGGCTTGGACGGCTGGGGAGCCTGCCACACCGCATACAGGGTGACCACCGCACCGTCGGAAGCGGTCAGCGCTTCCACCGAAGCGCCATCGCCATACGCCACCTTGCCGCCGGGGGTAAGCGACCACCCAAGGAAGGTATGCTCCACACGGGTGTAGCGGTTGGCGGGCAGTTCAACCTTCTGATCATACGTCAGAGAGAGCCCGGCGTTTTCCATGCCTTTGGGGTTATCCGCTCCATTGCCATCGAACACCACCGTATATTCAACGGGTTCAAAGGCAGCTGTCAGATTCAGGGCTCCCGTCACAGCGGTATCGGCCTGCCACGGGCTGCCGTTTTCATCCAGCCAGCCGGTAAAACGCCAGCCGGTACGCTGGGGTTCGGGGATGTCCAGGGCAATGCCCAGACCGGTCTTGTATACATACTGTTCCCCGTTGACGGTCACAGTCACATCGGTCTGCTGGCGCTTCCACACCGCATACAGCGTCACAGTGTCACCATCAGTGACGGACAGACGGCTGGCGTCGGCTCCATCCATAACAAGGATCTGTCCTTCCGGCGTGAAGGACCAGCCCTCAAAGTCGTGCCAGTCACGCTGAAAATCACAGACAGACAGCGCCTGGGCCTGATCATAAGTGACATGCATGTCGCTCATGGTGCCGGAATCTGCACCGTTGCCTTCAAAGCGGACGTTGAACTCGGCAGCACGGTAACGGGCCGTCAGGGTCATATCCTTTTCCACGCGGCCGGACTGTTCATCCCAGATCTTGTTGTCCTCACCGAACCAGCCTTCAAACACATACCCTGTACGATGCGGAGCAGCAGGCAGAGTGATGGCACCGCCATACTCTACCGTAACAGGTCTCATGGTGGACCCGGTTCCTGCAAAGTTCACGGTATGCCGGTCAATTTCCCATACAGCATACAAAGCCGCCGGCTGCCCCAGATCCGCCTGCAGCAGGCTGGGCCGTGCGTAGGAGATGGTCTTGCCGGCCTTGAGCCACACCGGACCGCCTTCCTGACGGGCCCACCCGACCAGATGGTAATGCTCCTTGGTCAGGCCGGTGGTAATGGCAACCGGAGAGCCATAGTTGGCCTGGAACTGTTCGTTCTTGCCACTTCCGTCGTAAAGAGTGATGGTGTACTGCTCACTGGAATAATCCTTATACCGCCACTGGGCCACCAGTTCCAGAGTGGCGCCGTCCCGGTCGGTCAGGTTCTTGACCTCCTGGCCGGCGGTGAACTGCTTGCCGTTGAGCGTCCATCCGGCAAATTCCCGTTCACTGTCGGTAGGCGTAAAGCCGCAAACCGGCAGCTGCACACTCTGGTCATAGGTGACCTTCTGTTCAGCCGTCTGGCCGGAAACCGGCTCATTACCGGCAGAGAAAGTCAGGGTATATTGAATGGCCTCCGCCTGGATGTACAAAGTCTGGCCGGAACAGGAAATCATGCCGTCTGCCGACTGCAAAGGCTGCTTGTAAGAGGGGTCCGTATACCATTTCAGCTGGTACCCCACTTCCTTACCGCCGGGCAAGCGCTGGTTGCCCATCTGAGCTTCCCATCTGCATTGTCCGCTGCGGGGAAGGGTGATCTGGGTAAGGGCATTTTCGGTGACGGAGAACGCCTGGCCTCCGTCCAGCGGATTATCACTCAGGTCCAGGGAGGTCAGGTTGTTGTTATCTGCCCAAAGGATCATCAGGCTGCCAAGACCGGCAACATTCAGAGTGGTCAACCGGTTATCACTTACAAATACCGCTTCCAAAGCAGTATTGGAAGAAAGATCCAGGCTGGTCAGCTGGTTTTCGGATACATTCAGAGCTTTCAGGGCGGTGAAATAGGCAATACCTGTCAGATCGGAAATTCCTTTCCTATTGGCAGTAATACCGGTCACCGCCGCAATTTCCTCCGGAGAAAGCACATCGTCGGCATCTGTATCAAATGCTTTGACAACTTCCCGGAAAGCCTCGTCAGGAAAATTGCTTTCGTTCAGCTCCACGCCGCTCACATCCTGTACGGCAGGCTCTGCTTCCGCAGCATGTTCCGCAGCTTCGGTCTGTTCAGGCTCAGTCAGTGCGACCGGTGCCGTTTCCACAGCTTCCGGCTGCACCGCCGTGTCTGCTTCCTCTGTTAGCACAGCCTCCGGCTCAGCCGGTGCCGTGGGTTCCTCTGCGGCGGAAATTTCTTCAGGCTCCTTTCCGGCAGACTCAACAATTTCTTCCACCGTTTCCGGTTCGGCAGGTACTTCTTCCGGCGGAAGTTCCTGTTCGGGTTCTTCTTCCGGGGCAACCGTCTCTTCCGTTTCCGCACGTTCCTCTTCCCCGGTCACAACATCGGAGGAAGATTCCTCGACCGCAGGTTCGGTCTGCGCGGCTTCCACCGGCAAGGCCTCTTCAAAGTCCGCCAAGGCGGGCTGTACAGTCACACTAAGACAGATCATCATGGCAGTCAGTGCTGCCAGTATACGTTTTGTCTTCATAAGCAAGTCTTCCCTCTTTTCTCGTTTTTTCGTATTTTTTATATAAAAAATGCCGCTGCCGTATGCCGGGGAACACCCGGCAGCGGCGGTGGTTTGGTCACAGTATAGCAGTCTTACCATTATTTTGCAACAGTTTGTGACCAGTTTGTATGCAAATCAGCATAAGCTACAATTTTTACCTGTAAAAAGAGAGGAAGTCCGTCCAAAAGGCAAACCCGGCGCCTTTTTTCTTTCGATATTCGGTTTATTTTTTGATCAGTCCCAGAAAATCCTCTGTCCGCAAAAGAAAAAAGCCGGAGACCTTTTCCTTCTTTCGGAAAAAGTCCCCGGCGATAAGAAACCACAAAAGAAAAAGAGCCGACACACAGTCGGCTCTTTTGGCGGAGTAAGAGGGATTTGAACCCTCGCGGCCCTTTCGGACCCTACGCCCTTAGCAGGGGCGCCTCTTCGACCTCTTGAGTATTACTCCAAGTCAAAGTGATTCAGACTATTCACTTTTTATAAAAAATGGCGGAGAGGATGGGATTCGAACCCATGGTCCGCTTACGCGAATCGCTGGTTTTCAAGACCAGTTCCATAAACCACTCGGACACCTCTCCATAGTGGCTCCACCACAACGCGAGATATATTTTAGCATACACCTGTGTCTGTGTCAATAGGATTTTCAGAATTCTTTTATTATCTTTTTTCCCCACGCTTGCAATGCGCTTCCGGAGCCGATATACTAAAGGACAGGAAATATAAGGAGGACGCCGTATGCGTTTGTTTGATGTTCTTGGTCCGGTGATGACCGGACCTTCCAGCAGCCACACCGCCGGCGCGGTGCGTATTGGCCTGACGGCACGCAAGCTGCTGGGGGAACAGCCCGTTCAGGCCGAAATCCTTCTGCATGGCAGTTTTGCTGCCACCGGGCGCGGACATGGAACAGACAAAGCCCTGGTAGCCGGGCTTCTGGGCATGCAGCCGGATGACGAAAGCATCCCCCGCAGCTTTGCTCTGGCCCGGCAGGCCGGAATCCTGTTCACCGTAAGCACCATCAATCTGCGGGGCGCACACCCCAACACAGCGCTGATCCGCCTGCGGGGCAAGGATGGTCACAAACTGGAAGTGATGGGAGCTTCCATCGGCGGCGGACGCATCAACATCTGTCAGATTGACGGCATCACCACCAACTTCGGTGCAGACCGCGACACGCTGATTGTGCACAATCAGGACACCCCCGGTCATGTGGCCGCAGTTACCACTTGCCTGAGTGAGCACAATATCAATATTGCCACCATGCAGCTGTATCGTTCCGCCGCCGGCGGATATGCCGTCATGGTACTGGAATGCGACGAGCCAATTCCCAATGAGATCGTGGAAGAACTGCGCGGCATGCCCGGTATCGTAAAAGTGACAAGTCTGAATCTGTAAAGGAGAACAAGATGGCTTATACATCGGTGCGGGACCTTTTGAACGCCTGCAAAACCGAAGGCACCTGCCTGGACGAACTGATCCTGCGCAGCGATCTGGCGGAAAGTGGCCTGACGGAGGAAGAATCCCGTGCACAAATGCGCCGGCTGTGGCAGGTCATGACGGAGACCAGCCGCAACTACCGGCCGGAAGACCGTTCTGCCAGCGGCTTTGCCGGCGGCGATG
>DXNX01000032.1:0-12853 GCA_019413245.1 Oscillospiraceae bacterium | reverse complement strand
TATTACGCCGAGGTGATTGCTGAAGCCCTGAAAACCGCCGAGTGCAATGCCTGCATGAAGCGCATTGTAGCTGCCCCCACCGCCGGCAGCTGCGGTGTCCTGCCTGCTGTGCTCATTCCTCTCTGGCGTGCCGGAACGTATGACGAGGACGCCATCTGCCGCGCCCTGTATGTGGCAGCCGGTTTCGGGCAGATTGTGGCCGCCCGTGCCACCCTGGCCGGTGCCGAGGGCGGTTGCCAGGCCGAGGTCGGCGCGGACAGGGCCATGGCGGCGGCGTCTCTTGTCTATTTGAAAGGCGGCACCGCCGAAGCCTGCGCAGAAGCTTTCGCCATGGCCCTGACCAATCTGGAAGGTCTGGTGTGCGACCCGGTGGCCGGGCTGGTAGAACTTCCCTGTATCAAGCGCAACGTCATCGGCGCAGTGAATGCCGTTTCCGCTGCCGATATGGCCCTGGCTGGCGTGGTGGGACACATTCCCGCCGACGAAGTGATTGATGCCATGTCCGAAGTCGGGGCTTCCATGAGCCGTGACCTGCGGGAAACCGGCATCGGCGGACTGGCCGGCACTCCCACCGGTCACGCCATCCGCGACATCGTGACCATGGCCGGCGAGGAAGAGTAATTTTCCGCGCTCTCTATAAGAAAGGAAGTTTTCATCATGGAGAATCAAACTGCCGCGTCTTCCCGCCGCTCTCGTTTCCTGAAGCGGCTGGCGGCCGTCGTTCTGGCTATTCTCTGCCTGGCCGGTATCCGCTTTCTGCTGGGATCGCGCCAGATGATGTATCTGTCCGCCAAGGACATTGCCCGTATCGAAGTGAGCATCACCCCGCCCGGCAGCAACTGCACAGCCACAGGCGATGACTCCGCCGCGGCCGTCAAAATTCTGAGCCGGACGGTATGCTATGCTGCGCGGGATGAAGAGGTAAGCGGCCAGACAGTTGCTCTGACCATTTACAAACACGACGGCACCACCATGACCGTGACTGCCTGTGGTGACCGCTGTACCATCGATGGCAAGACCTACCGCATCCGCCTGTTCGACGAGGAAGACCTGCTTCAATGGGCGCAGGCCCTGGCGGACGTGCAGAATACTCAGTCGTAATCGTATTCGGGACTTTCGGCCGCGCGGCTGTCCAGATACCGGGCCAGGCGCTCCATATCCGTGAAGCTGACCCGCCCGGTATCAGCCAGCGCCCCCAGCATGGACCGCAAATCTCCGCCGTACAACCGCTGCAGATGAGCTGCGCTGACGGCACCACAGTAGGTCACACGGCGTACCAGCGGCGTATACATGTTTTTGTTGCCCTGCTTTTCCGGGCGGACAAAGCCCTTCTTTTCCAGCCGGAGCAGAAAATTGAGCAGCGTGGAATCCGCCCAACTGCACTCAGATGGCAGCCGGGCCGCGATTTCCCGCCGGGTGGCGGGTTTGCCGCAGTTCCACAGCGCTGTCATGACCTGTTCTTCACTGTGTGATAAAGTTTCCATCTTCCGCCCTTCCGTTCTTTTACATTTGTGGTTGTTATTCCGCATTTTATTTTACATTTGTGGTAGATGTTTCGACAAGACGAAAATGTGCACAAATCTGTTGGCGCATTTTCGTCTATTATTTTTGAGTTTCTTTTACGTTTGTAAAAGAAAATGTTTTTGCCAGGTGCACATTTGTTTGCATTGCTCCACAAGACCCCTTTTTGCGCCGTCTTTTCGGTGTTTTGCCGGTGCTTTTTTGCTTGCAGCATGGAATTTTTACAGCGTATAATACTGGCATCGGGCCGCTAAAGCCCAATACCGATACAGAATAACAGGAGGGGTTTCCCATGGCGAGAGTGTATAATTTCAGTGCAGGGCCTTCGATGCTGCCCGAGAGCGTACTGCGCAAGGCGCAGGCCGAACTGCTGGATTATCACGGGTCCGGTCAGAGTGTGATGGAGATGAGCCACCGCAGCAAGTGGTTCGATGACATTATCAAGAACACCGAGGCCTCCATGCGCCGGGTGCTGAACGTCCCCGACAATTATAAGATCGGTTTCTTCCAGGGCGGTGCCACCCAGCAGTTTGCCATGGTTCCACTGAACTTCCTGACCACCGGTACCGCCGATTATCTGGTCACCGGCAATTTCAGCAAGAAAGCCGCTGAGGAAGCCGCCAAGTTCGGCACGGCCCGCATCGCCGCTTCCAGCAAGGATAAAAACTTCACCTACATTCCCGACGTGAAGGCCATCGACTATGACCCCAACGCCAGCTATATCCATATCTGCCAGAACAACACCATCTTCGGCACTACCTTTGTGGACGTCCCGCAGGTGGAGGGTATCCCGCTGGTGGCGGATATGAGCTCCATGATCTTCTCCGAGCCCACCGATGTGACCAAGTACGGCTGCATCTACTTTGGTGTACAGAAGAATGTAGCCCCCGCCGGCATGGCCGTGGCCATCATCCGGGAAGATCTGCTGGGACACAGCGCCAAGGGCATCGACCCGGAGAAGATCCCCACCATGATGAACTACACCACCCTTCTCAAATCGGACAGCATGTACAACACCCCGCCCTGCTGGTGCATCTATATGACCGGCCTGGTCATGGACTATCTGGAGCACGAGGTCGGCGGCCTGGAAGAGATGAAAAAGATCAACGAGGCCAAGGCCAAGGTGCTGTATGACTATCTGGACAGCCAGGACTTCTTCAAGAATCCGGTGGAAAAGCCCTACCGCAGCCGGATGAACGTGACTTTCACCTCCCCCACACCGGAACTGGATAAAGCTTTCTGCGCGCAGGCCGCCGAAGAAGGTCTGCTGAACCTGAAGGGCCACCGCCTGGTGGGCGGTATGCGGGCGTCCATCTACAACGCCATGCCGCCGCAGGGCGTACAGAAGCTGGTGGAATTCATGGAGAAATTCCGCAAAGAAAACGCCTGAACCAAAAAGAAGCATGATACAGGAGGGCTGAACGCCGATGTTTACCATTAAAACCATGAACGCCATTTCCCCCGTGGGGCTGGCCAAGCTGCCCGCCGGGATGTTTGAGATCGACAACGATGCCACCGCACCCCAGGGTATTCTGGTACGCAGCGCCGATATGCACGAGATAGCACTGCCGGACAGTCTGCTGGCCATTGCCCGGGCCGGCGCCGGCACCAACAACATCCCTATCGACCGCTGCACCGAGGCCGGCATTGTGGTGTTCAACACACCGGGTGCCAACGCCAACGCCGTGGCGGAACTGGTCATCGGTGCTCTGGTGGGCGGCAGCCGCAATCTGCCCGACGCCATCCAGTGGGCCAAGGGCCTGAAGGGCAGCGCCACCCTGGCCAAGGATGTGGAAAAGGGCAAGAAGCAGTTTGTCGGTCCCGAACTGCGGGGCAAGACATTGGGCGTCATCGGCCTGGGCGCGATCGGTTCCCGGGTGGCCAACGCCGCCGTGGCGCTGGGCATGGAAGTGCTGGGCTACGACCCGTACATCAGCATCGATGCCGCGTGGAGCCTGTCCCGCAGCGTTCAGCACTGCGTGACCCTGAGCGATATGCTCCCCCGCTGCGACTATCTGACCATCCATGTACCGTACATGCCTTCCACCAAACACACCATCAATTCCCAGACCCTGGCCATGTGCAAGGATGGTATCCGCGTGCTGAACTTTGCCCGCGGCGAGCTGGTGGACACCGCTGCCATTCTGGACGGACTGAACACCGGCAAGGTGGCCTCCTACTTCTGCGACTTCCCGGCAGAAGAACTGTTGGGCGTGCACGGGGTGTACTGCACGCCGCACCTGGGCGCTTCCACCCCCGAAAGTGAGACCAACTGCGCCGTGATGGCCGCCAATGAATTGAGCGACTATCTGCGCAACGGCAACATCACCCACAGCGTCAACCTGCCTGATGTACAGCAGCCCCGTGTGGGTGGCCGCCGCATCTGCATGATCCACAAAAACGCCCCCGGCGTCATTTCGGCCATCACTGGCGTGCTGACCGCCGCCAACCTGAACATCGAAAACATGGTGAACAAGAGCAAGAAAGATGTTGCCTACACCATGCTGGATGTAACCGGCAACATGGATGACACCCTGGCCCAACAGCTGGCAGCCATTCCCGACGCCATCCGCGTGCGGATTCTGTAAGCGTTTTCACTCTCCAACATAGAAAAGCAGGCACCTCCGGCCGCAGAAGCCGGGGGTGTCTGCATTTTTTGGCTGATGGGTTTGCTTTTTTCAGCGGGTGTACTGGGAAATCATGTGGTCCAGTTCCTTCATGGCCTTTTCGGCACCGCGGGTCACCTTGTTCATGGTCTTGCGCATCTGGCGCTTGTCCTGGGTGGCCACATACACGGCAGCTGCGCCCATGGCGGCCCCCATGGCTGCCGTTGCCATACTGGTCATGGTGGTGTTTTTCATGATAAAACGTCTCCTTTCGGTGTGCTTCTTCCCGGTTTTCGGGATCAGTGATAGTTTTCCAAACAGTTTCGCCATTATGCGTCTTTTTTTCTGCCGGTCGATATGGTAAAATCATCTCAACCGCCCGAAAAGGGCAAAATCACCACGAAAAGAGCGTGCGTTCCATGTCAGTAGCCCCCAAAACCGTTCTTTGCATCCACGATCTGCCCGGCTACGGGCGGGCCGGGCTTTCGGTCATTGTGCCCATTCTTTCGGCCATCGGTGTGCAGGCCGTGGCACTGCCCACCGCCGTCCTGTCCACCCATACCGGCGGGCTGGGGGCACCGGCCCGGCTTTCCAGCCCCGGATACGGCCCTGCGGCGCTGGCCCATTACCGCCGTCTGGGTGTCCGGTTCGACTGCATCTACTCCGGGTATCTGTCCGAACCGGAGCAGGCCCTGCTGGTGGAACAGGCCATGGAGTACTGGCCGGACGCCCTGACCGTGGTGGACCCGGTGATGGGCGACAACGGCCGGATGTACAGCGGACTGGCCCAGGAGATGGTCCCTGCCCTGTACACTCTGTGCAGCCGGGCCGACATGATTCTGCCCAACGCCACCGAAGCCGCCCTGCTGCTGGGCGACCCGCTGCCTGCGCCCGGCACCGTGACACCGGAAGCCGCCGCCGAGTCTGCCGCCCGTCTGACCCGGGTCTGTCCCCAGGTGTTGCTGACAGGGGTCACTGCCGGGCACAGCATCGTCTGCGCCGGGGCAGACAAAAACGGTGCGGCCTACACAGTGCGCACGCCTATGATCCCCCGTCTGTTCCACGGCACCGGGGACATCTTCGGCGCTGTGCTGGTAGGGCGCCTGCTGCAGGGCAATGTGCCCGAAGCCGCCGCCCAGGCTGCCGCCGTGTTTGTGGGCGATTGCCTGCGTGCCACACCGGAAGGCACCGACGAACGTCTGGGCGTCTGGCTGGAATCAGTGTTGGGAGACCTGATTCCCCGCCCGTAATCTTTTCCACTTTATTACATAAGGAAGTTGAATCCATGCCTGTTTTGAACATTGTCCTGGTTGAACCGCAGATCCCGCAGAACACCGGCAACGTGGCGCGCACCTGTGCCGTGACCGGTGCCCGGATGCATCTGGTGGGCCCCATGGGCTTCAAGATTGACGATAAGAAATTAAAGCGCGCCGGTCTTGACTATTGGGGCCAGCTTGATATAACATACTATCAGAGCCTTTCGGAATTTATGGAGAAAAACTCCGGCCCGTTTTATTATTTTTCCTCCAAGGCAACGCACAGGCACACGGATATTGCGTATCCGGATGGTGCCTATCTTGTTTTTGGGCGGGAAGATGCCGGCCTGCCCGAAGAGCTGCTGGCCGCCAACCCCGATTCCTGTGTGCGCATCCCCATGCGCCGGGGCGAACGCTGCCTGAACCTGTCCAACTCCGTGGCAATCGGAGTATACGAAGCTCTGCGTCAGTGGAACTTTGCGGATCTGGAAACACAGGGACAACTGACCAAATACCAATGGAAGTGAGAGAAGTGAGTACACCGATGGAACGTAAACTTGCGATCATGACCGATTCCAGCTGCGACATCCCGAAAGATCTGGCCGAGAAGTACGGCATCGACGTCTATGACTTCCCGATCAATATTGACGGGAAGGAGTATTTTGAGCGCCGGGACCTGACCTGCGACCAGTTCTACGAGTTGATGCGCAACGCCCAGGGCGTGCCCACCACGGCCGCCATCACGGCTATGCAGTGGCTGGAGATCTACACCCGCTACGCCGACGAAGGCTATACTGACGTGCTGCATGTAAGCATCAACAGCGGCGGTTCCGCCACCTACGGCTATGCCCAGCAGGCGGCCGCCCAGCTGGCGGAGGAACGTCCCGACTGCACCATGAAGATTCACCTGGTGGACAGCCATACATATTCCATGGTGTTCGGCTATTATCTGTGTGAGTGCGCCCGCAAGCTGCGCAACGGCGGCGAGCTGCACAGCTGCATTGCCGAACTGGAGCACAAGCTGGCCTGCGTGGAAGTCTGCCTGGCCGCTTACAGCCTGAAGCAGATGAAAAAGTCCGGCCGTGTTTCGGCTGCCGCTGCCTTTGCAGGCGAGCTGCTGGGCCTGCGCCCCATCATCAGCCTGAACGATGGCATCAGCCATGTGGAAGCCAAGGTCCGAGGCGACGCGGCTGTGCCGGTGGCCATGCTGAAATGGGTCAAGACCCGGGTGGATGACATGCGTCAGACCCCCTATCTCATCGCCTACACGTCCAGCACCGAAAAACGGGACGAACTGCTCAAGCTGTGCAAGAAGGAGTTCGGTCACGCGCCTCTGGGCATGTTCCAGCTGGGCGGCGCGGTCAGTGCCAACACCGGACCCGACGCCATCGCCGTAGTGTTTGAGGGCAAGCCTCGCCGTCTGGCGGATTACCAGCCGCCGCTTCCCTGAGTTCGTTTTTGCGGGCCGTCGTCCTGCCTGCCGCTTTCCCCGCCTTCGGGCGCTTTGAGCAGCCGACAGAGCGGCGGCCTTTTTGCTGTCTTTTTTTCTTGCGGTCTCATTTGATTTTTGGTGTAAAAAGGACGTGAATCCCATGCAGACAAACAACACCCTGACTTTGCGGGAATGTGTTCTGGGCGACCGTTCATTCTATCGCCATGTGGCGGTGGTGGTCATGCCCATCATTGTGCAGAATACCCTGTCCAACGTGGTCAGCCTGCTGGACAACGTGATGGTGGGCCAGGTGGGCACCCTGCCCATGAGTGCCGTGGCCATCATCAACCAGCTGCTGTTTGTGTACAATCTGGTCATTTGGGGCAGCCTGGCAGGGGCCGGTATCTTCGGCGCCCAGTTCTTCGGCCAGGGCAACATGGAAGGCGTGCGGCAGACCTTCCGCATCAAACTGGTCACCGCTGCCATCCTCACCGCCGGGGCCATGATCCTGTTCGCGGCGGCGGGCACCCCGCTCATTGAGCTGTATCTGAGCGGCGACACCACCCCCGCAGACGCGGCCGCCACCCTGGGATATGCCCGGGATTATCTGTGGGTGATGCTCATTGGCCTGATTCCCTTTGCGGTGACCCAGACCTACGCCGGCACGCTGCGGGAGTCCGGCCAGACCACCCTGCCCATGCAGGCCAGCATGACTGCCATGGTGGTGAACTTTATCTTCAACGGTCTGCTGATTTTCGGCTTGTTTGGATTTCCGGCCCTTGGTGTGGTGGGCGCCGGTGTGGCCACCTCCCTCTCCCGGTTTGTGGAATGTGCCATTGTGGTGACCGGGTCCCATCGCAGCGTGGAGCGGTATCCCTTCTTTTCCGGCGTATATACCGACTTCCGCATTCCCGGGGCCCTTGTCCGCCAGGTAGCCATCAAGGGAGCGCCCCTGCTGGCCAACGAATTTCTGTGGAGCGTAAGTCAGGCCGCGCTGCTGCAATGCTATTCGGTGCGCGGCATTCAGGTCGTGGCGGCGCTGAACATCTGCAACACCATTACCGTCATCTTCAACGAAGTGTTCCTCTCGCTGGGCAACGCCACGGCCATTCTGGTGGGCCAGGAGCTGGGCGCCGGGCGCAAGGACGGAGCCCGCCGCACCGCCTGGCGGATGATCGTGCTGAGCGCTTCCAGCTGTCTGGTCATGGGCACGCTGCTGGCTCTGTTCAGTCCCCTCATCCCCCATGTGTACAACACCGAAATGTCCATCCGCCTGCTGGCCTCCAGCCTGATCCGGGTGGCGGCGCTGTGCATGCCGCTGTTCGCCCTGTCCAACGCCATGTACTTTACCCTGCGGTCGGGCGGCAAAACCTTCGTGACCTTCCTGTTCGACAGCTGCTTTACCTGGGCCGCCAACGTTCCCATGGCCTTTGTGCTCACCCGCTACACCGGGCTGAACATCGTGCTGGTCTACTTTCTGGTGAATGTATTGGACCTGATCAAGTGCATTCTGGGCTTTGTGCTGGTCAAGCGCGGGTCCTGGGTGCGTACCATCGTGGAATGACCGGATTTTTCCGCTTTCAAACCTGCCCCGGCATCTTGCAAGGTGCCGGGGTTTTTGTTATAATAGCCATTTGTTGAGCAACTTAGGATTTTAGGCTCCGCTGCCGGTTTTTCACCGTGCGGCGACAAACCGACCGGGGCTGGCGGTCCCGTGTCCGGTCAAAATCTATCCGCCGGAGTATTGTAATATGATGAAATGGATTATCGTGTTCGTGGCCGCTGTGCTGGCGGTCTTTCTGGGTGTTCGTCTGGCCATGCGCCGTGACGAATCCGCACAAGGCAGTGCCGTGCGCACCAACCGGATGGTTCGCTGCGCCATGATCGCCGCCGTGTATGTGGTGCTCTGCCTGGCGCTGCAGCCCTTCAGCTACGGTGCCGTGCAGGTCCGTCTGGCTGAGGCCCTGTGCCTGCTTCCGGTGTTCGGCCCCGAATACATCGTGGGTGTGACTCTGGGCTGCCTGTTGGCCAATGCCCTGGGCTCCACCGTCATTGACGTGGTGTTCGGCACCCTGGCCACCCTGCTGGCCTGCCTGGTCACCTACGCCCTGCGCAATGTGCGGCTGAAGGGCCTGGCCCTGCCCGCCTCTCTGCCTCCGGTGATTTTCAACGCCCTGATCGTGGGCTGGGAAATCAGCGTCTTTTTCTCCGACACGCCGGCCACCCTGCCCGTCACCCTGTTCAACATGCTGACGGTGGGTATCGGCGAAGTGGTCAGCTGCTGCATTCTGGGCGTGCTGCTGGTCCGCCTGATTGAAACCAACCGCGAACTGAAAAAGCTGTTTGTGGAACCCGCAAAGCATTCCGTGGGCTGAGCCCGCGCCGAAAGGAGGACGCCATGCGCCCCGAACTGATTTTATGGGACTGGAACGGTACCCTGCTGGATGACGCCGAACTCGGCCTGGACGCGCTCAACCGTCTTTTGGCCCGTTTCGGCTACCCGCAGCGGTACGATATGGCGTCTTACCGGAAGATCTTCGGGTTTCCTGTGGAAGACTATTATCTGCGTGCCGGGATGGATTTTTCCCGGCACCCTTTTACTGTTCTGGCCGAAAGTTATATGGCCGATTATATTCCCCACGCTGCCGCCTGCACGCTGGCGCCGGGTGCCAGGCAGGTTTTGCAGTCCTTCGCAGACGCCGGGCTGCGGCAGGTCATTCTGTCCGCTTCCCCTGTGGACGTGCTGGAACAGCAGGTCTGCGAGCGCGGTATCCGGCCGTACTTTGACCGTCTGCTGGGCCTGGGCGACATCTACGCCAAGAGCAAGGTGGAGCTGGGGCTCAACTATCTGCATGAAAGCGGGCTGGACCCCGAACGTGCGGTAATGATCGGTGATACGGTCCATGATTTTGAGGTGGCGCAGGCCATGGGCGTGAGGTGCGTGCTGCAATGCGGCGGGCATCAGGACGCCGAAACGCTGCGCACCACCGGTGCACCTGTGTACGAAACGCTGGGCGACGTAGCCGCCCGCATACTGGAGGGGTGAAAGCAATGCAGTCCATCGGCAACAATATAAAAGGTGCCTTTCTGACCATGTTTGGCGCCGCCTGCTGGGGTATTTCCGGCTGCATGGGGCAGTATCTGTTTGATGTGCAGGGCATGGATGCCTTCTGGCTGGCTCCCATCCGGCTGTTTCTGGCCGGTGTCCTGCTGTGCGGGTATTTCCTGATCCGGAACCCCAAACTGCTTTTTGCTCCCTGGCACGGACGGCGCAACATCATCGACCTTCTGATTTATGGCATTGCCGGTGTCAGCGGCTGCCAGATGCTGTACTTCACCACCATTCAGCTGGCTGGTGCCGGTATGGCCACCATCCTGCAGAACATCTCGCCGGTGTTCATTCTTATTGTGGTGTGCTGGCAGGCCAAGCGCCTGCCCCGCGGCTTTGAGGTGGGGTCCATCATTCTGGCCCTGATTGGCCTGTTCTTTCTGACCACCCACGGCAGCCTGGACGGACTGGCCGTCAGCCCCGAAGCGCTGGTCACCGGCCTGTGCTGCGCCCTGTGCGTGGTCATCTACACCGTGTGGCCCCGCAATCTGCAGCAGCAGTTTCCCACCCCGGTATTGCAGGGCTGGGCATTCCTGGTGGGCGGCAGCCTGTTCAGCCTGATCTGCCGCCCCTGGCAGACCGGCTATGTGCCCACCGCCATGGGCTGGTTCGGCATTGCGGTGGTGGTCATCATCGGCAACGTGGTGGCGTTCTGCTGCTTCATGCAGGGCGTCAAGATGGTAGGCGCTCAGAAAGCCAGCCTGTACAGTTTTGCAGAGCCGGTGACGGCGGCCATTATCAGCACCCTGCTGTTGGGCTCCTCCTTCACTTTCTGGGATGCACTGGGCTTCGGATGTATCTTCCTGATGCTGGTGCTGCTGGCCAGACCGGAACCCAAAGCCGCCGCCCCTGCCCCACAGCCGGCCAAGGCGCATACCTGAACGCTGCTGCGACAAAAGAAACTCCTGATTTACACCCGCGCAAGGTTTGACACAGACCCTTGCGCGGGTGTATTATATTAGAGTGTATCACAACCTGCATACGACAAAACCGACCGCCTTCGGGCGGCAGAAATGATAGGGGTTCGTATATGTCTTTTATGGAGAAACTGTTCGGAACTTTTTCCGACAAGGAACTCAAACGCATCAAACCGCTGGCTGACAAGGTTCTGGCTCTGGAACCGGAAATGCAGAAGCTGACCGACGCCGAACTGCAGGCCAAGACCCCCGCTCTGAAGGAGAAACTGAAGAACGGCGCCACGCTGGATGACATCCTGCCCGAAGCCTTCGCCGTCTGCCGTGAGGCTGACTGGCGTGTGCTGGGCCTGAAGCCGTATCCGGTGCAGATCATCGGCGGTATCGTGCTGCATCGCGCCTGCATCGCCGAGATGCAGACCGGTGAAGGCAAGACCCTGGTGGCCACCATGCCCGTGTATCTGAACGCCCTGACCGGCGAAGGTGTGCATGTTGTCACCGTCAACGACTACCTGGCCAAACGCGACAGCGAGTGGATGGGCAAAGTATACCGCTTCCTGGGCCTGACCGTGGGTCTGGTCATCCATTCGGTCACCCCTGCCGAGCGCAAGAAAGCCTATGAGGCCGATGTCACCTACGGCACCAACAACGAATTCGGCTTTGACTATCTGCGCGACAACATGGTGGTCTACAAGGCCAATATGGTCCAGCGCGGCCATGCCTACGCCATCGTGGACGAGGTGGACTCCATCCTCATCGACGAAGCCCGTACCCCGCTGATCATCTCCGGCAAGGGCGAAGATTCCAGCGTGATGTACAAGCGCGCCGACGACTTTGCCAAGACCCTGAAAAAGAGCGTCATCGTTGAGCTGGACGACAAAGTGGCTGCCGAAGAACAGGTGGACGGCGACTATGTCGTGGACGAAAAGCACAAGAGCTGCACCCTGACCGAGAGCGGCGTGCAGAAGGCCGAGGCCTGGTTCGGTGTAGACAACCTGGCCGATGCCGACAACATGACCCTGCGCCACTACATTGACCAGGCCATCAAAGCCCGGGGCGTCATGCACCGCGATACCGACTACATCGTCAAGGACGGCGAAGTCATCATCGTGGACGAGTTCACCGGACGTCTGATGTACGGCCGCCGTTACAATGACGGTCTGCACCAGGCCATTGAAGCCAAGGAAGGCGTGAACGTGGCCGCCGAGAGCAAGACCCTGGCCACCATCACCTTCCAGAACTACTTCCGTATGTACAAGAAGCTGGCCGGTATGACCGGTACCGCTTCCACCGAAGCCGACGAATTCAGCGAGATCTACGGCCTGCAGATCGTCAGCGTTCCCACCAACAAGCCCCGCGCCCGCAAGGACCTGCCGGACAGCGTGTACAAGACCGTCAAGGGCAAGTACGACGCCGTGATCGATCAGGTGGCGGAATGCCATGAAAAGGGTCAGCCCGTTCTGGTTGGCACCGTCAGCGTGGAAAAGAGCGAGACCCTTTCCAAGATGCTGAAGGTCCGCGGCATCCCCCACAACGTACTGAACGCCAAGAACCACGAACGCGAAGCCGAGATCGTGGCCCAGGCCGGCAAGCAGGGCGCCGTGACCATCGCCACCAACATGGCCGGTCGTGGTACCGACATCATGCTGGGCGGCAACGTGACCTACATGGCCAAGGCCACCCTGCGCAAGGAGCTGGAACGCAAGCTGGCCCAGGACGACGAGAAGATCGAGGCCGAGTATCAGGCAGCCCGCGCCGCTGCCAAGGCGGCTGACCAGCCCCTGCCCGAGAAGCCGGCCCCGGTTGACCATACCGCCCGTCTGGACATGCTGCTGACCGAGGCCGATGGCCATGCCGATACCGAGGATGCCGAGATCCTGGCTGCCCGCAAGCGGTTTGATGAACTGGTGGCCGAGTATGAGCCCGAAGTCAAGGCCGAAGCCGAAGCCGTGCGCGCTGCCGGCGGCCTGTTCATCATTGGTACCGAGCGCCACGAGAGCCGCCGTATCGACAAC
>DXNX01000031.1 GCA_019413245.1 Oscillospiraceae bacterium | reverse complement strand
TGGCCGCCTTGATATCGGCTTCGTTCAGCTTGCCTTTGCCGCGCAGCTTTTTGAACACGCCGGACAAACGTTCGCTCAGTGATTCAAATGCCATTGTGTTCCCTCCCTGGTATCAGGTATTCAATCGTTGAATGATGGCCAGCATCTCGTCCGTATCCCGGGCGATCTGCGGTACCGGCGTAAACAGGCCGGTATTGCAGCAGCGGATCTCCATAACCAGTTGCTGCAGGCGGGCCAGATCTGCACGCTGGGCAGCATCTTTCTCGGCATAGCCCAGGTTCTTTTCCATTTCGGTCAGCGTCGCTTCACCATGTTTGATGGCATCGCGCACGCCCTGGCGGGTGATCCCGTAGTTTTCGGCGATCTCGGCCAGCGAAAGGTCTTCATCATAATACTCTGTCAGAATGGCACGCTGTTTTTCGGTCAGGACGGGGCCGTAATAATCCAGCAGCACCGAAAACGTCAGATCTTTCTGGCTTTTGGGAGCCACGGCGGCGCCTCCTTCCCTTCGACAATGTAAAGCATTTTTCTTTACAGCAGATGAATTATAGCACTCTATGATGTGTGTGTCAAGCAAAATCCGGCGTTTGACGTGATTTTTTTGTTTATCTCCTTTCAAAAAAGGTACTGCCGCGATTTTTGTATCCGGAAAGGGATGCAAACCTTGCCGCTTTATGATATAATGAATAAGTATCTGACGCAAAAAAACGATTTTTTCCCGAAAGGACGGTGGCAGCTCTTGGCCATCCTGCAAAGCTATTATCAGGATGTATATAAATGCCCGGTGGTACGTCTGTCCGGCTTTTCGGGACGGCACGGACTCGCTTCCAGCATTCTGGCTTATCTGGACTTTGGCGGCGCCACCGGCACCTGCAAGGACGGTGTAGCCGAAACCATGCTGGCCTTTGCAACCGAGCGCGGCACCCTGCAGCCCGGCATGCCGGTGGTGGAAGCCAGCTCCGGCAGCTTCGGCGCCGCTCTGGCCGTATCCTGCGCAACCACCGGCCATCCCTGTATTCTGGTTGTGCCCAGCAGTCTTCCCCCTTCCCGCCGGCAGCACCTGCAAAATCTGGGGGCACGCATCGTGGTATGCAGCGGCGGCGGACGCAAAGCGCTGGAGCGCGTAGCGGCCGATACCGCCAAGCGATACAATGGATATTATACCAATTACTTTGCCAATGACGATAACCCCGAATACCACCGCCGGGTGACAGGACCCCAGATCCTGAAAGCCTGCGGGGATTCCATTGATGCAGTGGTCATCGGCGTGGGCAGCGGCGGCACCATTACCGGAGTGGCTGAGTACCTGAAAGCCTGGAACAGCATGATCCGCATTGTGGCCGTGGAGCCCAGCGAATGTGCCGCTATTTCCGGCGGCTACATCGGGCATCATGGCATTTCCGGCATCGGCCCCGGGTTTGTGCCGGAGAACTACAATCCCTATGTAGTGGACACAGTTCTGACCGTCAACACGGCCGATGCCGAACGTGCCGCACGGGAAGCCCTTTTCTTTGACGGTGTTCCTGCCTGTACCAGCGCCGGCGCCACTCTGGCCGCGGCGGTCCAGCTGATCGGCACCGGCAAGTCCACCCGTCCTCTGTGTGTGTTTGCCGGACGGCGCACTTACGAATAATACCAGCATAAAGTCTGCCGTCAGTCTTCAAGGCAGCTGACAAGCGATGTAAAGTTTATGTACTTTGCATCGCTTTTATTTTTTCATTATCGCATCTGCATTCCCGAACGTGGGATTTCCGCCCCAGTCTCCTGACCGCCTTTCGTTTCGGGAACGGTCTTTTTGCACCAAACCACTGTCATACGCAAAATCTTTCCGGCATAGGGTTGGACAAACGATCCTATATAAGGGAGGCTTGCGTATGAAAGGTGACCCCGAGGAGCGCGCCGTACAGATCGGACGGTATCTGGTGCGCAGCGGCGCTACCGTGCGAGCGGCTGCAAGGGTGTTTGGTGTGAGCAAGAGCACTGTCTGGAAAGACCAGACACGTCTGCGGCGGCTGAACCCCGGGCTGTGGGCTGAGGTGCGCAAAGTACTACAAAAAAACAAAGCCGAACGACATCTGCGCGGCGGCGAGGCGACCCGCAGCAAATACCTGCACAGCGCACAATGCCGCCACCCGCCCGATTTCACAAAAGTTTGACAGGCGTTTTACAGGGGCTTGCGCGGCTGTGCCGGGAACAGTATAATAAAAGCAAGATGTGAAACAATGCCGGTTTTTTGCCAGTGAAAGAAAGGCTGTGTGAAGCGATGAAGCGCACCGATTATATCAGCTGGGACGAATACTTCATGGGGATTGCTCTGCTTTCTGCCATGCGCAGCAAGGACAACAGCAGTCAGGTAGGGGCGTGCATCGTCAGCCCCGAGAATAAGATTCTTTCCCTGGGCTACAACGGCATGCCCATCGGCTGCAATGACGACGACATGCCCTGGGAGCGGGAAGGTCCGGCATTGGAAACCAAGTATATGTATGTCTGCCACGCCGAGCTCAACGCCATTCTGAACTCAGCGCACAGCGACCTGCGCGGCGCACGGGTCTATGTCACCCTGTTTCCCTGCAATGAATGCGCCAAGAGCATCATCCAGAGCGGCATAAAAGAAATCGTCTATCTTTCGGACAAATACCATGATGCTGACATGAGCATTGCCAGCCGCAGACTGCTGCGCATGGCGGGGGTCAGCTTCCGGGCCTATCAGCCCACGGGACGTCAGATCACCTTTACGGTATAAAAACAAAGGGGACGTTTTGGAATGAAAACCACCATTATCGGCATTGCAGGCGGCACAGGCAGTGGCAAAAGCACCCTGACTGCGCGCCTTCGTGAACACTTCGGCGAGCACGAAGTGAGCGTTATCAACCACGACAGTTATTACAAGCGGCACGATGAACTGCCGTACGAAGAACGCTGCAAGCTGAATTACGACCACCCGGATTCTTTTGATACGGAGCTGCTGGTGGAACACCTGAAAGCCTTGCGCCGTGGTGAGTCTGTACAGGTTCCGGTATACGATTACACCATCCATAATCGCAGTGACGAGACCGTAACTGTCTCCCCTGCCCCGGTCGTCATCGTGGAGGGAATTCTGATTTTCGACTCGGCGGAACTTTGCAACATGATGGATCTGAAAGTTTTCGTAGACACTGACGCCGATGTTCGTATCCTGCGGCGCATTGTCCGTGATGTCAAATCCCGCGGGCGCACACTGGACAGTGTTGTGACCCAGTATCTGACCACTGTCAAGCCCATGCACGAACAGTTTGTAGAGCCCAGCAAGCGCAAGGCCGATCTGATCGTGCCGGAAGGCGGCCGCAATGAAGTTGCCCTGGATATGCTGATCAAGTGGGTCAGCAATCATCTGCAGGCCGAATGAGTGCGAAAAGCCCGATGCCAACAAACGGCATCGGGCCTTTTACTATTGTGGCAGGATCACGGCAGGATTCAGGCACTTTCCTGTTCGTAAACCAATTGCCCAAGTTCCTGCATGGCCGCGACAACCGCCGGAGGAAAATCCACGTTCTGGTCCCCCTGATCAGTCATGCAGCAAAGAATATAGGGGTGTTCCGCATAAACGATCATGAAATCATGGAATGCATAATCCCAGCTGCCATATTTTTTGGCCGCTTCTACCCCATCCGGTACATACAGCGCCGTGTGCTCCGCATCCAGGAAGCAGTCCTGCAGCTGCAGCGCCGTACTTGTACCGGTCTCAAAATACTCATATAGGGCCTGCATCAGCAAACCGGCGTCAGACACATTCATGATTCCGTTGATCCCGTCGTCCAGTGTCATCGTACAGGAATACGGCGCATGGAATCCCAGTTCCGCCAAAAAATCACAGAATCCGGTATCTTCCGTGCCTGGCCATGTCGAAACCAACATATCCATGGCATTGTTATCACTGACTGTAATCATGGCATACATAGCATCCCAGGCAGGAATCGCTGGAACACCATCATAAGCATCCAGGGCAGTCCCTGCCAGGCGTCCAAAAGAATATGGATTGTTCAGGTCTCCCTCCATATCCAGAACGCCCTGCTCCGCCTGTTCGCACAGCCACAGTGCATAGGCTGCTTTCAAGGTGCTGGCCGGATAGTATTCAACGTCTTGGTTATAGGTATACACTGCTCCTGTTTCCAGGTCCTGCGCATACACGGAAAACCCGCCGGGCTGCTGTGCACAGAACGCATCCAGCGTCTGTGTGTCCCAGCCCGAAAACGTTTCCGCCGTCGGGACCGGTGTTGCCGTTTCAGCCGGTTCATCGGCTGTTTCTGCCTCCATCTCGGAAACCGGACTTGCCGTCGGTACCACCGCATTGGATAAAGCTTCTTTTCCCTCACCGGCAGGCAGCAACTCTCGCGCAGCAAGTGCCAGAATCACAGCAGCTGCCAGAATCCAGATTGCAGCCGGTCCCGTCCGGGGTTTTCTGGTTTTGGTTGACATTCCATCCACATCCTTCAACACCGTTTATTCCACACAATTCAGCATAATAAGAATACTCGTCGTTTGTATCCATTTTGTTTGTAAAATGTGTAGAATCGGTGCAAATCGCCAAAAATTGCCCCGCCGGGCCAAAGGACCGGCGGGGCAATATGGCAGTCAGTTCAGAATCACCAGAGGTTGACGACCTCATTATAAAGGCCTTCGTAGCTCTTGGCGGAATTGGACCAGCTGAAGTCACACTCCATAGCGCGGCGAACCAGAATCGGCCAGCCGTCCTTCTGCCAGTAGCCTTCCTTGGCACGCCAGCAAGCCTCATACAGCTCGTGGGCGTTGTAGTTGGCAAAGGTGAAGCCGTTTCCGAAGCCGTCGCCGGAATCGTGGATGGAATCGCGCAGGCCGCCCGTCTCGCGTACCACAGGGATGGTACCGTAGCGGCAGGAAACCATCTGGGCCAGACCGCAGGGCTCAGAGCGGGACGGCATCAGGAAGATGTCGGCACCGGAATAAATACGCTGGGCCAGTTTGGCATTAAAGCCGATGTACACGCCCACGCGGCCCGGATGACGAGCGCACAGTTCATTGAAGAAGTTCTCATACTGGGCTTCGCCGGAGCCGAGGATGACCAGTTCGATGCCCTGCTGCAGCAGACCTTCTGCGATGGAGCGGACCAGGTCCACACCCTTATGACCAACCAGACGGGTGACCATAGCCATGACCGGGCTGCCGTCCTTGTTCAGATTCATTTCATCCTGCAAAGCAGCTTTGCAGACCGCTTTGCCGTCCTGGAAGGTATCCGCATCATAGTTTTTGGCGATGTCGGGATCAGTGGCCGGATTGTACACATCCACATCAATGCCGTTGAGGATGCCGCACAGCTTATACTGCTTCTGACGCAGCAGACCATCCAGACCATGGCTGAACCACGGGTCCAGAATTTCCTGGGCATAGGTAGGGCTGACAGTGGTGACCTTGTCGGCGGTTTCGATAGCGCCCTTCATAAAGTTGGCACAGCCGTCATACTCGACCACATGGGCGTCCCGGTTGCCTATGCCGCAGGTATCTTCCAGAATATCCAGACCATACTTGCCCTGATAGGCGATGTTATGGATGGTAAACACCGTCTTGATGCGGTTGAACTTATCCAGATGGCGATAATACAGATTCAGATACACCGGGGTCAGTGCCGTCTGCCAGTCATTGCAGTGAATGATGTCGGGCTCGAAATCGGTGTAGAACAGCATTTCGAGAATGGCCCGGGAGAAGAAAGCGAAGCGCTCACCGTCATCATAGAAGCCGTACAGACCACTGCGTTTGAAGTAATACTCGTTGTCAATGAAGTAGAAGGTCACACCGTCACGTTCCGCCTTGAACAGGCCGCAGTACTGGCTACGCCAGCCCACAGGCACGCTGAAGTTGGTAACATAGGTCAGCGTGTCCTTAAACTTCAGGTCATTATACAGCGGCATTACCACACGGCAATCAATGCCATCCCGAACAAGGGCCTTGGGCAGCGCACCGGCTACATCGGCCAGACCGCCGGATTTGGCAAACGGGGCTGCTTCGCTGGCTGCATACAAAATTCTCATGGTAGCCTCCTTGCGGTTATGTCACGCGCAGCGCGCGGATAGAGATAAAAGAAAGGGCGGGAGACTCCCCCGCCCTCTCAATCAGGCGCGGCCGCCGGGGAGATGTGGCAGCCCGCCCGTTTGAGCGATCAAACCGTGTGGTTCTTGGCAACAAACACCGGGAACGAATCGGTGCCGCACAGCTGCTTGCCGGTGGTGATATGTACGTTCTTATCGGTCACGACGTACTCCACGGAGCAGTTTTCTTCCACAATGGTATCCTGCATCAGCACACTGTTCTTGACCACGGCGCCCTTCTTGACAACGCAGCCGCGGAACAGCACACTGTTCTCAACCTCACCTTCGATGACACAGCCATCGGCCAGCAAGCTGTTCTTGACCTTGCTGCCGGCAATGTACCGGGTGGGGTTATCATCACGAATCTTGGTGTAAATGGGATTGGCGGGATCGAACAGCTGATCGACGTTACCCGGCTGCAGCAGGCGCATGTTCTCGTCGAAGTAGCTCTTCATATCGGCCAGACGGGCGGCATAGCCGGTGAACTCGTACGCCTGCACATTCAGCAGGTTCAGGTTACGGGCCAGAATGTCGCGCTCAAAGTAGACCAGGCCACGGACCGCAGCGTCGCGGACCAGCTGGATCAGGCTCTCGCGCTCGATGACATACAGGTTCATGGACAGGTTCTGCATGCCGGGACGATAGTCATTGGACAGCAGTTCGGTCACACGGCCGTTGGCATCCAGGCGGATGGTATAGTTGTCGTTGCGGGCGCCGTCGGGAATCTCGGCACGGTTGTAAACCATGGTCACGTCCGCGCCGCTGTTGACATGGGCTTCCAGCAGCTTGTTGAAGTTGAAGTTCATCGCAATGTGCGAATCGGACAGAATCACATAGCGCTCTTTCTGAGCAGACAGCCAGGACAGAACGCTGGCCAGCGCATCCACACGGCCGGAATACAGCTTGACGCTGCGCTCGGCAAAAGGAGGAATGATATTCAGACCGCCGCGCTTACGGGTCAGGTCCCATTCACGGCCGGCGCCCAGATGATCCATCAGGGAGTGATAGTTCTTACGCACGATGATCGAAACATTGTCCACACCGGAGTTTGCCAGGTTGGACAGAGTGAAGTCGATCATGCGGTAACGGCCCGCAAACGGGATGGAGGCCATCGTGCGCTCCGCCACCAGTTCGGGGACAAGGTTATCATAAGAGTTAGCGAAAATAACGCCCAGAGCGTTTGCGTTGCTGCTTACCATTGTTCCTCACCATCCTTTACATCATTGGAGACCATTGCCTTGGGGCCGACCGTAGCACCCTTGCCGATAGTGACACCGGCGCCCAGCGTAGCCACATCACCGGGTTCGGCAATGTTCAGGCCGCCTTCGGGCATCTTGCCCACGGTTGCGCCTTCTTCGATGGTGCAGTTTTCAGCGACGATGCAGTGCGCCACGGTAGCACCGGCCTTGATGACCGTACCGCCCATGACAACGGCTGCTTCCACCGTTGCGCCCTTTTCGACCACAACGCCCGGGAAGAGGATGGAGTTCTTGACGGTACCGTTGACCTTGCAGCCTTCAGTAACCATAGAGTTTTCAATATCGGCATCCATACCGATCTGCTGGCACGGACGACCGGAGTTGCGGGAGTAGATCTTCCAGTTTTCATCAAACAGGTTGATGCCGGAATGAGAGGGGTCCAGCACTTCCATGTTTGCCTGCCACAGGGAAGAAATCGTTCCCACGTCCTTCCAGTAGCCGCTGAAACGGTATGCATACATACGGCGGCCGTCTCTCAGCAGTGCGGGAATGACATTCTTGCCGAAGTCGTTTTCGGAGTTGGGGTCAGCTTCGTCCGCGACCAGGTAAGCCTTGAGCACATCCCAATTGAAGATGTAGATACCCATGGAAGCCAGGTTGGACTTCGGTTCCTTCGGCTTTTCCTGGAATTCATTGATGCGGTCATCGTTGTCGGTGACCATCAGACCGAAGCGGGAAGCCTCGCTCCATGGCACTTCCATAACGGCAACGCTGAACTCGGCGTTCTTTTCCTTATGGAAACGCAGGAAGTCGCTGTAATCCTGCTTGCAGATCTGGTCACCGGACAGGATGATGACATACTGGGGGTCATACCGGTCGATGAAGGAAATATTCTGATAAATCGCGTTGGCAGTGCCCTTGTACCAGTCGGAACCGCTGGCCTGCTGATACGGGGGCAGAACATGTACACCGCCATGCAGGCGGTCCAGGTCCCACGGCTGGCCGTTACCGATATACTCGTTCAGGACAAGCGGCTGATACTGAGTCAGGATGCCCACCGTGTCAATGTCGGAGTTGACACAGTTGGAAAGCGGGAAGTCGATAATACGGTACTTTCCGCCAAAGGGCACCGCCGGCTTGGCCAGCTTCTGGGTCAGCGCATAAAGGCGTGAGCCTTGTCCGCCGGCCAGGATCATTGCGATCATTTCTTTTGCCATAATGTTTCTCCCCTTAAAATATGGTTTTTGCTGTGGTTCAAATATTTCCTTCCATCTTTTCAGACGGTTTGGACTTGGGTTTCCGCGTGCGCGCTGCAGAGGTAGCCTTGCGTGCAGCAGGCTTGGCCGTCTTCTCGGTCTTGGCGGCCTTGGTTGTTTTGGCTGCCTTGACCGGTTCGGCGCTGCCCTTCTTGACGGGCTTCTTGCGCGGTGCGGGTACACTGAAATACATCGTGGACAGCGGCGGCAACGTCAAGGTGATATGCTGTTCAAAACCGTGCATAGCGCCCTTTTTGCTGCGCACCGTGCCATTGGTAACACCGCCGCCGCCATATTTGACGTCGTCGGAATTCAGGACTTCCTTATAGCTGCCGGAATTGGGAACGCCCATGGAGTACCCTTCCCGCAGAACAGGATTGAAGTTACAGACGGTCAGGACCATCTTGCCCTGTGCATCGCGGCGCAGGAACGCAATGACGCTCTGCTGGTTGTCATCCGGCACGATCCACTGGAATCCCTCCCAGCTGTAATCCACCTGCCACATGGCCGGGGTCTCGCGGTAGAACTTATTCAGATCACGGACATAGCTTTGCAGCTGATGGTGTTTGTCATAGCCGAGCAGCATCCAGTCCAGAGGCTTCTTCTCATCCCATTCGATGAACTGGCCGAATTCCTGGCCCATGAACAGGAGTTTCTTGCCCGGATGCGCGGCCATGTAACCGTAGAAGGTGCGCAGGTTGGCAAACTTCTGTTCGTAGTCGCCGGGCATCTTGTTGATCAGGCTGCACTTGCCGTGCACCACTTCATCATGGCTGATGGGCAGCACGAAGTTTTCGCTGAAAGCATAGAAGAAACTGAACGTCACCTTGCCATGATTGCCGGCACGGAACAGCGGATCGGTCTTCATGTAGCTGAGCATGTCGTTCATCCAGCCCATGTTCCACTTGAAGTTGAATCCCAGGCCGCCATCTGCTGCCGGCTTGGTGACCAGCGGCCAGGCGGTGGACTCCTCAGCGATCATCATTTTGTGGGGGTAACGGCCCAGAACAGTGCTGTTGCATTTCTGGAGGAACGCAATGGCTTCCAGATTTTCCTTGCCGCCGTTCACATTCTGTTCCCACTCACCGTCACGGCGGTTGTAGTCCAGATACAGCATACTGGCCACAGCGTCCACACGCAGACCGTCCACATGGTACTGTTCGATCCAGAACAAAGCGCTGGAGATCAGGAAGCTCTGCACCTCCGGCATACCATAGTTGAAGACCATGGTGCCCCATTCCTTGTGTTCGCCGCGGCGGGGGTTCGGATCCTCATAGCAGGGCGCACCGTCAAACATATACAGGCCGTAGGCGTCTTTAGGGAAATGGGCGGGCACCCAGTCCAGAATGACGCCGATGCCGGCATTGTGCAGCTTGTCCACAAAGGCCATGAAGTCATGGGGCGTGCCGTACCGGCTGGTAGGTGCATAGTAACCAGTGACCTGATAGCCCCAGCTGCCGTCGAAGGGATATTCGGTGATGGGCAGCAGCTCCACATGGGTATAACCCATATCCAGTATGTAGGGAATCAGTTCGTCCGCCAGTTCGGAATAGTTGTACGGGACGCCGTCCGCCTTCATCTTCCAGCTGCCCGCATGCAGCTCGTAGATCAGCATGGGTCCGTTGATCACATCACGTTTTTTCTGCTCTTCTTCCCAGGCGGAGTCGGTCCAGGTAAAACCGCTCAGTTCGTAAACCTTACTGCCGTTGGAGGGGCGTGTTTCGGCATGGAAGGCATACGGATCGGCTTTATAAATCAGCTCATCCGCCGGCGTGGTCACGCAGTATTTGTACACATCAAACTGCTTGATGCCGGGAATAAAGAGTTCCCAGATACCGTCATCCACCTTGTGCATCGGATGGGATGCAGGCATCCAGTCGTTGAAGTCCCCCACTACCGAAACAGCCTTTGCATGCGGAGCCCACAGGCGGAACACAACGCCCGCCTGGCCGTCCTGCTCGCAAAGGTGTGCGCCGAAATAGCGGTAAGCCTCCATATTATTTCCCTGCTTGAACAGATAGATCGGCAGGTCGGAAGGTTTTGGCACCTTTTCTTGCTGTTTCAATTTGATCTCCCCTTACAAAACCATGCTTGTGTGGGTCTCAATCGGTCAGACCCACTGATTTTTGTGGTTCTATTGATTCTATATTACCTGTTTCAGACACGAATTTCAAGACTTTTCTGTAATAAACCGCTAAAATTTTATCAAGCTCCCTTGTCGATTTGTGCAAAATAGTCATTTCTTTTGTTGCAAAAAAAGAATCAGGCACGAAAAAAGCGCTTATAACGCACTTTTTGTTAAAAAAGCACGTTATAAGCGCTATGCTCATCACGAACCGAGAATATAGTAAGGGCTGGTACCTTCGTACTTGTTCCGTCGGTCCCAGGCTGTATGGGTCTGGAGGTACTCTGTCCATGCCGCATAACCGGAAGGCCCCATATGAATGCCGTCGCTGGTCTGGTATTCATCAATCTGGCTGCCGTCCGGATAGGTCAGGGCTTCCTGGATATTGAGGAAATAGCAGCCACGGGTCAGGGCAATGTTGGCCAGCATGTTGTTGATCGTCTGAATGCGGGCATTATCCAGACCGGGCTTTGTCTGCACGACCGTTTCCTGCACACCGGGAATAGCCTGGATATAAATGGCAACGCCGGGCAGGTTCTGCTGCAGAATCTCGATCATCTTGTCATAATAGGCCACGAAGGAATCCTCGTTGCCCTGGTTCACCAGTGCGTTGGTGCCGAACAGCACATACAAAAAGTCCGGCTGGGATGCCACCACTGCATCCAGCGCTGCCTCGTCCACATTGCGGGCGTAGTCATGCACCACTGCATTGTTTACAATGATCTGGGGGCCCGCACTGCGGTAGCCGCGGACCTGAGCATTCTGAAAGCCGGTAGCATAAACAGCCATGCCTTCGGTGATGCTGTCCCCCAGGAAGGTAGCAGTATTGAAATTTTCCCGCGTTACGCGTCCGGACTGCGGAAGTCCCACCATTTTTGCGTCGGTGTTCAGGTACTCAAAATCAATGGTCTGTTCCACCGGCTGGCAGGTATCCCAGGAGGCGGTATCCACCTCCGGCAGCAAGCGCTGCGGTGCATATGGCGCAGCACTTTCCGGGCTGGCAGTGACAGGAGTGGGGGTAGCTGCAACAGATGACGCATTTTCTGCCGTTGCCGTTTCCGGCGTGGCGGCGGCAGCTTCCGGTGTGCGTCTGTCAAACCAGAAATACCCGGCAACAGCGCACAAAACAACCATAACAATCAAAAGCGCAATCACCGCTTTGCGGCGCCGACGCTCATTTTCGACTTTTTTGCGATAGTAATAGTAATCTGCCATGATACAGAAATCTCCTGTGATCATGCACGGCTATGCGTGCAGCATATCAAGTATATGTGGTATTATACCTCTTTTGTCCGTGCAAGCGCAAGGGCAAAACAGCCGTCCCCGCAGCTTTTACAAATTTATGCGATAAGCCGACCGCTTGACGGTTTTGCCGCACCCCCGTATAATAAGAAGAGAATAACCAATACTTGGTATAAGTGCGCCTGTGTTCTGCACCGGTGCCGGGAGGGTTTGCCATGGCATGGATGATTGTATCCGACACTTCTTGTGACATCCGGGAGCTGACACCGCTTTCCGCCGGGGTGCAGTTTGCACTGGTCCCGTTCAAAATCCGTATCGGGGAACGGGAATATGTGGACCTGCCCACTCTGAACGTTCCGCAGATGATTCAGGCAATGACCGATTACAACGGTGCTTCCTCTTCCGCCTGTCCCAGCCCCGAAGAATGGGCCGAGCGTTTTTTGCAGGGCGACCAGATCATTGCCATGACCATCAGCAGCAATTTGTCCGGCAGCTACAACGCCGCCGTCGCTGCACGGGAAATGGTGCTGGAAGAACATCCTGAAAAGAAGATTTTCATTCTGGACACGCTGAGCTGCGCCGGTGCTCTTGCCTCCGCTGCCGCGCTGGCCAACCGCATGATTGGCGAGGGAGCCTCTTTTGAGGAAGTTTGCCAGGCGCTGACCGAGTTCAACGAGGAAGGCCACATTTTGTTTGCTCTGGCAAGCTTTGACAATCTGGCCAAAAACGGCCGGGTCTCCAAGGTAGTCGGTTTCATTGCAGGGCGTCTGAACATGCGGGTACTGGGCAAAAGAACTGCCGACGGTAAAATCGACTTTTTCTTCAAGACCCGCGGCGAGCCCCGCGTGCTGGCCCGCATTCTGGAACAGATGGACCATGACGGCTATGAAGGCACCCGCCCGGTGGTCATCAGCCACTGCAACAATGACAACGCAGCCACCCTGCTGACCCATGGCATTCACGCCAAGTGGCCGGAGGCGGAGGTCCAGGTTGTCCCCTGCGGCGGCCTGTGCAGCTTCTACGCCCAGGAACAGGGCATTATCATCACCTACTGATCAGAAACGCAAACAGCGGGATGCACCCCATACGGCTGCATCCCGCTGCTTTTTATTCTTCCGCTTGTAAAGAAGCAAAAAGAAAACCCGAACGATAAATCGTTCGGGTTTTTGGTGGGAGCTGATGGATTCGAACCATCGAAGCATTACGCAGCAGATTTACAGTCTGTCCCCATTGGCCACTCGGGAAAGCTCCCATCTCTATTCAGTTGCGCCGTTTTGTTTGCGCTCACCTGTCAGGTGCTCATTTATTATAGCAAAGGAATCCGGGAAATGCAAGTGTTTTTTCAAAAAAAGTTTTACGTTGTATCGTTATCTCCAAAAAAACTTCAAAAAAATCCATTTTTTGCTCCTTTTCAGAGGCTGTTTTTCCCCTTTTTTCTTTTCAGAACTGTGCCCTTATGCTATAATAAACCGTCAGCTAAACCGGAATTGAGGTATCGGTATGGAAATCAGACTGTATCATCCCACAGACTGCAAGGAAATGGCGGAACTCTTCTACAACACAGTTCACTCCGTCAATGCCAGGGATTACACGGTCCCCCAGCTGAACGCCTGGGCCACCGGGCAAGTGGACTTGGAGCAGTGGAACCGTTCCTTTCTGGCACATCTGAGCCTGGTCGCGGTAGACGGCGGCATCATCGTTGGATTCGGCGACATAGCTTCCGATGGCTATCTGGACCGCCTGTATGTGCACGCTGACCACCAGGGACAGGGAATCGCCACATCCCTGTGTGAACTGCTGGAGCAATCGGTGCAGGGAAATATCACCACCCATGCTTCCATTACAGCAAAGCCTTTTTTCGAAAAGAGAGGATATACCGTCGTGAGAGAGCAGGCGGTGGAAAGGCATGGCATTTTGCTTACCAACTATGTCATGGTGAAGGCGAAAGAGAACTGACTTCAGCATTGCATATCTTTCAAGGGAGACCATCAGCCGGTCTCCCTTTTTCTTTTGCGCCACGGTCCCCTGGCCTTGATATTCATATAAAGAGAAAGCCCGCCGATGCCGGCGGGCAGAAGGATTCTTTTATATCTGACAGAATCAGCGTTCGATTTTCATGTGGGGATGGCGGGGCGTATACTGTGCCACCGTCAGCTCCCAAGTGGTATTGCCTTCTTCGTCGGCCTCCACCTGGGTGAAGCCCATGCCGGCATAGAATTCTTTTACCATACCGTTCTTGGCGGTGGGATAATAATACCCCCGGATGGTCTTGAGGCCGCGGGCGGCAGCGTCCGCCACCACTGCGTCCATCATGGCATCTTCCATGCCGCGTTTGAGAACACGGCAGCTCATCAGCCACAGGCGAAGGTGCAGGGTCTCCCCCTCCGCCTGTCCGGCCACCACAGTGACCACACCGTTATCACCAAACTTATCCTCCAGTTTGCCATACAGGCACAGCCAGGAAGGATCGTCGGCCATCCTGCGGATGTCGTCCTCCGAGCAGCGCAGTGTGGTCAGATTGAACTGGTTGGACTTATTGGTCAGCTGGGCAATCCGCTGGATGTACAGTGACTCAAAGCCCCGGATGGTAGCGGTCATTTCCAGGCTGTCCAGATAGGCGCCGTAATCAGCAAAAGCCGCCTGGGCGCGGCGGCGCTCGGCGTTGGCGTGGTAGAGTTCGGTCTTTTTCAGGTCCTCGCCCGAAAGGGTGGTGACTTCAAAATAGCCGCCGTGGTCCAAAGTCTTGATATAGTTCTCGGCCCCGTCCAGCACGGGCGTGGCCACACCGGGCACCTGGGCCGCTACGATGGCCCGTTCTGCCGGGTTGTCATCGGCAAAGACAAAACTGTCGGCCCCCAGATTGAGGTCGGCAGCAATAGCCTTGAGGTTCTGGTCCTTGGGGTCCCAGTTGGCCTTGATGTCCACGAAGTCGTCAGGGCGCAGCACACCGTCCGGGTGGTTCAGACCGGCCAGGGCATTTTCCTCATCGTTCTTGGAATCCACCGCCAGGATCACACCAATGGATTTCAGCGCCTTGCAGTAGCTCTGGAATTCGGCATAGACCTGACCTTCGGGCACTTCCGGGCCGACGGCAATACCGTCCACACCGTCATCCCCCACAACGCCGCCCCACAGGGTATTGTCCAGATCGAGGACCAGGGCCTTCTTGTTGCGGCCATACAGCGACTTGATGATGTTGGCCAGGCTGTTGGCCAGGGACGGAATGGCGTCCAGGCACATGGCATACTTGTACATATGCCAGAAGAATGCATCGCCCCAGGCGGTCAGGCCATAATCGGAAGCCAGATAATCCAGGTCGTTGATATAGAAGTCCTCGTGAGCCGAGGCATAGGCATAGAATTTCTGGTTCAGGCGGGAGATAAAGTTGGTGCGGCCCCGCACATCCCACACATCCCGGTTGCCCATCAGGCGGTAGTTGGGACGGTCGAAATTGTTCTGGATGACCGGGCAGCTGAACTTCTGTGCCAGCGCCTGCCACATGGTTTCAAACCGGGCATATTCGGCTTCCAGCATCTCATCCACCTGCGCCGGGGTATGCGATGTGGTGGGGAAATGTTCGATATTGCGCCAGTTGGTGTGAATATAGATCACATCCGGATGGAAGGCATCCAGTTCGGGGGTGCCGAACATGGCATCCTGCCAGTACTGGCCATACTCGGATTGGTAGAACTCTGCCTCGATGCCATAGTTCAGCAGGAACAGTCCCAGCTGGTCAGCCACCTCATTGGTGGTGGAACCGCCGAGAATGGCAATTTTTTTGTGCAGAGGGCTGGGGTTCTGGGCCAGCAGCTCCCGACGGATACGACGCTTTTTGCGCAGTAGCTGTTCGGTATCAAGCGGATAATGGAAGCAGTCCATGACAGGCTCCTTTGCTTCGTATTTTCAGAACGGCAGATGATCAGCCCAGCTTGGCCAGGGCTTCTTCCAGAGCGTGGGAGATCTGGTCCGGGCAGCTGGTGGGACGAGGGCCACAGGTGGTGCCGCGCATACGCTGGATGGCATCTTCCGCTTTCATGCCTTCCAGCAGCTTGCAGATGCCTTTCAGGTTGCCGTTGCAGCCGCCCAGGACCTCCACCTTGCGGATGGTGTGGTCATCGGCCAGGTCAACACGGGTCAGCACCGAGCAGGTGCCCTTGTTTTTACGTTCGTACAGCATATTTGTTTCTCCTTTTGTTTTGTGCCGTTCAGCGCTTGCGGGCGCGGGCAACGGCTTCGATTCGGGCGATCTGGTCATCCTCGGTATAAAAAGCGCCCACGGGGCGCGGATTATTGGCGTTCATGCCGTGGAAGTCGGTACCGCCGGTCACGATCAAATCGTTTTCCCTGGCCAGGCGGGTCAGCTCTTCCTTGTCTTCCGGCGTGTTGCGGGGATGGTTGATTTCCACGCCGTCCAGGCGGCCGGCCGCGATGAGTTCCCGCGCCAGAGGCATGCTCTTGTACACGCTGGGATGGGCCAGCACCGCCACGCCGCGGCAGGTCTTGATGAGGTTCAGCACCGTATCCACCGTTTCATACTTGGGGTTGTGCAGGATTTTGCCCCGCACCGGGCGCAGACCGAACAGAGAACGATACACAGAATTGTACATACCATCCGAAAGGCCGTATTGCCACAGCACCCGCATGACATGGGCCTTGTACAGCGTGCCGCTGTCCTTGGCGAATTCCAGGGCTTCAGCTGTCTTGAACTGCGGGCAGATTTCCTCCAGTTCCCGGCAGCTCTGCATCACGGCATTATACCGGCGTTCCGCCATGAGCTTGGAGAATTCCTCCAAGGCGGCGCAGTCGTCCGGCCAGAAGCACAGGATATGGACCCGGTGCCCGCGCTCATAGTCGTAAGCGGTGAGCTCGGTGGCCGGGATCAGATGTACTCCCTCCACCACCGGGTTGGCATAAGCATAGCGCACGCTGCGGATGGCGTCATGGTCGGACACGGCCAGGTGGGTCATGCCGGCACATTTGGCCAGAAACGGCAGCTTGGCCACTGGGGTGGAGCCGTCGGAAAAAGTGGTATGTGTATGAAGATCTCCGGGCATGGGGAGCGCTCCTTTCCGCTGTTTGGCAGCTCTTTTTATTATATACAGTTTTATCGGATTTGAAAAGAGGGGGCCAAAAGCAAAAGGGACCGCCCTTTGCGGGGCAGTCCCGGAAAAACGGAAACGGAATCAGGCCAGGATCGGCTTGATGGCCTCGGCCAGCTTGTCTTTCTGGGCCTGGGCTTCGGCCAGGTCCTTGCCGAGGGTGGTGAAATAGGTCTTGATCTTCGGCTCGGTACCGGAAGGACGGACCACCACGGTGGCACCGCTCTCCAGCTTGTAGATCAGCACATTGGCAGCAGGCAGTCCGGTCTCCTCGGGCTTTTCGTAATCAGTGACCTTGACGACCTTGTCGCCGGCAAAATCCTTCGGCGGATTCTTGCGCAGGCTTTCCATGATACCGGCCATCTTGTCCATGCCGGACAGGCCCGGGAACTCGAAGCTGTCCACCTTGTTCAGATAGCGGCCGTACTGGGCATAGATGCGCTCCAGTTCCTCCTTGATGGAAGAGCCCTTGGAGCGGTAATAGGCCGCCATTTCGCAGATCAGCATGGAGCCGATGATGGCGTCCTTGTCGCGGACATAAGGACCGGCAAGGTAGCCATAGCTTTCCTCGAAGCCGAAGATGAAGCGGTCCACCTGACCGGCGGCTTCCAGCTTGGCGATCTGGTCGCCGATCCACTTGAAGCCGGTCAGGACATTGCGGCACTCCACACCATAGTGGGCAGCCACGGCATCTGCCAGCGGGGTGGACACGATGGATTTGCACATGACGGGGTCCTTGGGCATGGTCCCCTGCTCAATACGGCCGGCGCAGATGTAATCCAGCAGCAGAACGCCCACTTCGTTGCCGGACAGCAGCTCATAGCTGCCATCCTTGCACTTGACGGCAATGCCTACACGGTCGGCGTCGGGGTCGGTGGCCAGCATCAGGTCAGCACCGGACTTTTCGGCCAGTTCCAGACCCAGGCGCAGCGCCTCAAAAATTTCAGGGTTGGGGTACGGGCAGGTCGGGAAGTTGCCGTCCGGGTCCTTCTGTTCAGGCACCACGGTGATGTCCTTGATGCCGATCTCATCCAGCACGGTGGTAACAGGCACCAGACCGGAACCGTTCAGCGGGCTGTACACCAGCTTCAGGCCGGCGGTCTTGCAGATGCCGGGGCGGATGGAACGGGCTTCGATGGCATCGTACAGGGCACGGATGCAGTCATCTCCCACATACTCGATCAGGCCTTTCTGGAGACCTTCCTCAAAGGGCATCTTCTGGGCGCCGGTGAGCACGTCAGTCTTCTGAATTTCGGCATAGACCACATCGGCGGCCTCATCGGTCATCTGGCAGCCGTCCGGGCCGTAGGCCTTGTAGCCGTTGTACTTGGCCGGGTTGTGGGAAGCGGTGACCATAACGCCCGCGTTGCACTTATAATACCGGGTAGCAAAGCTCAGCGCCGGGACAGGCATCAGGGCTTTGTAAATCCGTACATGGATGCCGTTGGCTGCCAGAACTTCGGCCGCCGCCTTGGCGAACACATCGGATTTGATACGGCTGTCATAGCTGATGGCCACGGTCTGGGTGCCGCCCTGGGTTTTGACCCAGTTGGCAAGGCCCTGCGTGGCCTGACGGACCACATAGACGTTCATCCGGTTGGTACCGGCGCCGATCACACCGCGCAGGCCCGCAGTGCCGAACTTGAGGGATACGGCAAAACGGTCCTGGATGGCAGCGTCGTCATCTTTGACGCTTTCCAGCTCGGGTTTCAGGTCGGCGTCATCGAGGTCGAAGGCCAGCCAGCGGTCAAACATTTCTTTATACATTTTGAACACCTGCGCTTTTCTTCCAATGAGAGATTTTGGGTAGTTTGGCTTAACTATCATAAATATACCAATCCGCGCCGGTCTTGTCAATCGAATCTTGGCGCAATCAACCATTTTTTGCCCTGTGACCCTGCATTTTTATGCTTTTTGCTTGCCCTGCACGGCGCAAAAGACTATACTGATAAACGAAACGAATCATACGGAGGGACATCATGTTTGCGCAGATCAACAGTCTGGGCGTCACCGGGCTCAGCGGCTATCCCGTGACGGTGGAGACAGATATTTCCGGCGGTCTGCCCGCCTTTGCCCTGGTGGGGCTGCCGGACTCTGCCGTAAAGGAGTGCAGCGAACGGGTGCGCAGCGCTGTAAAAAACCTGCATTACCCCTGGCCCGCCAGTCACATCACCGTCAACCTGGCCCCCGCCGACGTGCGCAAGACCGGCTCCCTTTATGACCTGCCGGTATTTCTGGGCATTCTGACCGCACAGGGGCAACTGCCTGCCCCGGCACCTCATCAGGCCTTTTTGGGCGAACTGGGGCTGGACGGCACCTTGCGCCCCATTCCCGGCGTGCTGCCCATGTCCCTGGCAGCACAGAAAGTCGGCGTCACCGAGCTGTTCCTGCCCGCCGAAAACGCGGCCGAAGCTGCCGTTGCCCCCGGGCTGACCGTCTACCCGGCCCGCACGGCCCGGGACGTGGTGGAACATCTGTGCGGCACCGCAAAGCTCTCCCCTGCCCGCCCGGACGGCTATGACGCCGACGGCGGCTGGCTGGGTCCCGATTTTGCGGATGTACGCGGTCAGGCGGAAGCCCGCCGGGCCCTGGAAGTAGCGGCCGCAGGCGGCCACAATGTGCTGATGGTCGGCCCGCCGGGTACCGGAAAAAGCATGCTGGCCAAGCGGCTGCCGGGCATTCTGCCGCCCATGACCTATGAGGAAGCCCTGGAGACCACCGCCATCTATTCCGTGGCCGGGCTGGTGCGTTCCGGGCAGGGACTCCTGAAATCCCGGCCGTTCCGCAGCCCGCACCACAGCGTCAGCGCCACGGCCATCGCGGGCGGCGGCAGCAGTGCCCGCCCCGGCGAGGTCAGTCTGGCCCACAACGGTGTTTTGTTCCTGGACGAACTGCCGGAATTTTCCCGGGACACGCTGGAAGTCTTGCGCCAGCCCCTGGAAGACGGCAAAATCACGGTGAGCCGGGTCCACGCCAGTGCCACCTATCCCTGCCGGTTCATGCTGGTTGCTGCCATGAATCCCTGCAAATGCGGCTATCATGGCTGTCCCGGTCACGAATGCACCTGCACTCCCAGCGCTATTGAACGGTATCGTCAGCGCATTTCCGGCCCGCTGCTGGACCGTATTGATCTGCATGTGGAAGTCCGGCCGGTAGAATATGATTCTCTGGCTGCCGAGGCCGGCGGCGAACCCAGTGCCGCCATTCTAGCCCGGGTCACTGCCGCCCGCACCCTGCAGCAGCAGCGATACGCCGGGTTGAACGTAAACTGCA
>DXNX01000030.1:20143-20451 GCA_019413245.1 Oscillospiraceae bacterium | reverse complement strand
GTGTACGGCGGGGGCGGGGGACGGTTGCTTCTCGTCCTGGGGGAGTTCCAGCCCGGCCTTCTCGCAGGCCATGGCCAGGATGCGGTCGCGCTGGTCAGCGCGCAGAGGGGCCTGGGCCACCGGCATCTCGCTCAGGCGGCCGGCCACGGAATCGGGATGTTCAGGTTTACGCATGGCAGGTTTCCTCCGTTTCGCTTTCGGTGAATCTCCGGCGCAGTTTGGCGCGCCCGCGGGATAAGCGCACATTGACGTTGTGTTCGGTCATATGCAGCGCCCGGGCAATCTCCCGGGCGGGTTCCAGCAGGTAG
>DXNX01000030.1:0-20133 GCA_019413245.1 Oscillospiraceae bacterium | reverse complement strand
TCTTTCGGCGGCGGGACTACCTGCTGGAACCCCCCCGGGAGATTTCCCGGGCGGGTTCCAGCAGGTAGTACCGCCGCAGAAAGATGGTACGGTCCGGTTCTTCCAGCTCCAGCACCAGCGCCTGGATGCGCTCCTCGGCCTCGGTGGGCTGGGGCGTCAGCAGCCAGTCTCCGGCGATGGCTTCGTCCAGGGGCACGGTGCCTTTGCGGCGTAAAGCACGCCAGCGGGTGATGGCGGTGTTGCGGGCGGTCACGCACAGCCAGCCTTTCAGGCTCTGGGCGTTGTTGTGCAGCTGCGGTGCATGGCGCCAGGCGGCCACCAGTACGTCGGCCACACATTCCTCGGCGTCCTGGGCGGCATCCGGCAGAACCCGCCGCACGATGCCGTGGATCATGGCACCGTAATAGTCCAGCACGGCAGCCAGTCCGGTCTGCGGGTCACTGCACAGCAGCTCCAGCAGCTCTTGGTCATTGACAGTGTGCAAGTTGGTTTCCTCCTTTGTTGGGCCCTTCATCCATCCAGACGCCCGGCCGGGCAAAAAAGTCACACGAAAAACAAAAATCCCCGCCCTTTTTGCAAAGGACGGGGAAGAAACGGAAAACTCAGTAGCTCAGGATGTCCTTGACCGCACCGGACATGGAGAACAGCTTGGCCGAAATATGGTCCAGATAGACGATACCCAGCTTCAGGCCGCTCTCGTCATTGTAGATGTCCTGCAGGTGCGGGGCAGCCTTGAAGGCTGCCTCCTGTGCTTCGGGGCTGTTGTCAAAGTTGGCAGTGCCCTGAATGCGCATCCACTCGCCGCGCTCGTTGGCGGCGCAGATCTCCAGATTGGTGTTGTCCAGCAACTGCTTGTAGGCAGCCTTGTGCTTGCCGATGGCCAGGCACAGATGGTCCTTGTACCACATGGCAAAGCCCATGGGCCGCACACGCGGCAGATACCCGTCCACCGTGGCCAGATAGAACGTCGGGTTGTCTTTCAGAAATTGCATGATCTCTTCGCTAGGCTGCATAACGGTCCCTCCCCGTTGTATATGGTGAAAAAAGGTGAACCGGTGTGCCGAACTGTGCCCCAAGGGCTGCGTTCAGCAGTCGGACGGAAGCGTTTTGATGGCCGCCAGAATGCGGTCGGCGGCTTCCTTGGTGCGGTCGGCATCGCCGAAAGCGGTCAGGCGGAAATATCCTTCGCCGCAGGCACCGAAGCCCTCGCCGGGGGTGCCCACCACACCGGCGGTTTCCAGCAGCCAGTCAAAGAACTGCCAGCTGCCCATGTTGCCGGGGCACTTCAGCCAGATATACGGGCTGTTCTTGCCGCCGCAGTACCACACGCCGGCCTTGTCCAGCGCGGCACCGATGACGGCGGCGTTGCGGCGGTAGTAGTCCAGGTTTTCCTGGATCTCCTTCATGCCTTCTTCCGTGAAGACGGCGGCTGCCGCGCGCTGCACGATGTAGGCAACGCCGTTGAATTTGGTGGTCTGACGGCGCAGCCACATCTTGTTCAGGCTCATGCCTTCCCGCTCCAGGGCCTGGGGCACCACGGTGTAGCCGCAGCGGGTGCCGGTGAAGCCGGCGATCTTGGAGAAGCTGCACACCTCGATGGCGCACTCCTTGGCGCCTTCCACCTCATAGATGCTGCGGGCCAGACCCGGCTCGCTGACAAAGCACTCATAGGCGGCGTCAAACAGGATGACGGCGTTGTTGGCACGGGCCCAGTCCACCCAGACTTTCAGCTGGTCCACGGTGTAGGTGGCGCCGGTGGGGTTGTTGGGGCTGCACAGATAGACGATATCCCCCTTCAGGGAATCGTTGGGCATGGGCAGAAAGCCGTTTTCCGCGTTGGCGGGCATGTACACGATGCGGCGGCCGGCCATGACGTTGTCGTCCACATAGACGGGGTAGACCGGGTCGGGCACCAGAACGGTGTTGTCCACGTCAAACAGGTCCAGCAGGTTGCCCAGGTCGCTCTTGGCGCCGTCGGAAATAAAGATCTCGGCGTTGTCCAGGGCCACGCCGCGGCCGGCGTAGTACTTCTGGATGGCTTCCCGCAGGAACGGGTAGCCCTGCTCGCTGGGAATGTAACCGTGGAAAGTTTCCTTGTGGCCCTGTTCCTCGCTGGCTTCGTGCAGCGCCTGGACCACGCTCTTGGCCAGGGGCAGGGTCACGTCGCCGATGCCCAGCCGGATGATGTCCTTGTCGGGATGAGCAGCCTGGAAATCCGCCACCTTGTGGGCGATGGTGCTGAACAGATAGCTTTCTTCCAGTTCCGCATAATGCTTGTTGACTTTCATGTGTTGGAATCCCCCCTGCAAAATAGGCTTATAAATGAACTTATTTTAACACAAATCCCTGTTTGGTGCAATGCGCATTACACAAGAACATCTTTGATCAGAATCGACAATCCGCCCCCGGCGCTGTGGATGAACTCCACCGCCTCGTCGCTGTTGCAAAGCTCGGCGGGGATCTTGATCTCGATGCCCCGTTCGGTCTTGAAGCTGCGGCTTTCCAGGCGTTTCATCCGGGCAGGGGAGACGGTCACCCGGTCGGTGGGGGTCACGCCAGTCTCAGCCAGGGCCTCGTCAAAGGCCGGAGCGGCCAGGGGATACTGCTCTTCAATGCGGGTGCGCACGTCCTCCACTGCGATGGTATTCTCCACCGCCTGGTTGCGCACCATCAGCTCCACGGCGGTTTCGGTGCCGCCGTCAAAAGGCGGTACGTCTTCCAGCTCGGCGGCTTCCGGGTAGGCGGCCTGCACGGCAGCCACGGCGGTTTCACACACGGCTTTCAGTTTCTCCTTCTCGGGCAGGGCCTGGGTGCAGCTGAACACCCGGGTGGACAGGTAAAAGTCCTTCTTGTCGTCCAGGGTGTACCGTTTCTCAATGAGCCGGATGGTCAGGTTCGCCCGGTCGATGAGGGCGGCTTCGTCCGCCTTGGGGCTGCCGGGCAGGATGGTCCGCTGGGGGGCGATGGTGCTGCACTGGCCGTTGCCCATGACGTTGGTCACATGGGTGTAGCCGGGGCGGTAGTTCAGTTTGAGTACGCCGTAATAGGGCACACCCTGCACGCTGAAGTCCACGATGGCCAGGTCCCCGGAAGGAATGTCCGGGTATTGCAGCAGCTGGTCAAAGACCACTCCCGCAATGCGGCGGGACAGGTCGATGAAATCCTGGTTCTGCTGCATCTCCTGCAAAAAGGCGGAGTCGGGCAGGAAACGGCAGTTTTTGCCGTCATCGCTGGCAAAGGCCTTTTCCAGGCAGAGGGTGAAGTATTCGTACAGGTTGGTGTCCATGTCCATGGGCCGGTCGGACAGCACCGGTTCCGATGCCCCCGAATCCAGCAGGTGAAAGATGACCTGATTCAGTTTGATATCCATAAGGAGGGTTCCTTTCTGTTTCTGTCTTGCCACAGTATACCACATTTTGGCCCCCTTGGACAGGGGATAACGCCTCCGGAAGCGGCCATACTAGCCGGTGAAAGGAGGTGACCGCCCCATGAATTTTGCCCCGTACGGACCTGTTGGTCCCCGATATGCCACCGACCTGCGGGGGGCACAGCCCGACCCCCACGCCTCCGCACCGCCCCACACCCCGCGGTATGATGAATACCTGCGCCGGACGGTGCCTTCCCGCCAGAAGGCCGCCCAGGCCTTTCTGGACGGCAGCAGCCCTGGTGTGATGCAGAGCTACGCCCCCGGTGCCCGCCCGGGAAAGGACGGCTGGGTGGAAGACGACGAAACGGTGCGCCGCCTGATGGAATGGCGGGAGGATTCTCCCTATTGATACCGCTGCAAAAAAAGAAGGCCCTGCCCAACAGGCAGAGCCTTCTTTTACATCATTTCCCTTTACGGCATCTGGAAGCCCGGTTCTCCGGGCAGGATCAGATGGTTGTTGTCCAGAAGGCGTCGGAACTCCTCCTCCGGCATCTCAAAGGTGACATCCCGGACCATGGCTTTTTCGTGCAGAAGCACCTGCCACGGGGCACCGTCCGGCTGCTGCAGAAACAGCAGACCCACGACCTCGCCCAGGTCCTTTACCGCCTCGTCTTCCAGCAGGGAAGGGGCGGGCACCACAAAGTAGTGGTCCACCATCCGTCCGTCCGCAAAGTCGTGTTCAATGGCGGCGGGCCATTCCTCCTCCGTCTGGGTGTTTTTGTACTGCATGCGCAGGGAAAGAAAATCCGCCGCAGAAAGTTGACTGGGCATGAGGCCCACCTCCTTTTACAGATACTGAAAAATCAGACGCGCAGGCTGGCGCCCTCGCCGGTGCCGGTGCCGTCGTCAAACTCGTAGGTGTTGCCGGGCAGCAGGGCGTTGAGCAGGATACCGGCAATGGCGGCAATGGCCAGACCGGACAGGTTGATGGAAACGCCGGCCACCACGAAGGTCAGGCCGCCCACCGAGTTGAAGCCCAGGGCGCAGACCAGAATGACCGCGGCGATGATCAGGTTGCGGGAGTTGGTGAAGTCCACCTGGTTTTCCACCACGTTGCGCACGCCGATGGCGGAGATCATGCCGTACAGCACAAAGCTGATGCCGCCGATGATGCCGGCGGGGATGGAGTTGATGATGGCGTCAAACTTGGGGCTGAAGCTGAGAATGATGGCGAACACGGCGGCAATGCGGATGACCAGGGGGTCATAGATCTTGGTCAGAGCCAGAACGCCGGTGTTTTCGCCGTAGGTGGTGTTGGCGGGGCCGCCCAGCAGGCCGGCCATGCTGGTGGCCAGACCGTCGCCCAGCAGGGTGCGGTTCAGGCCGGGGTCACGGATGAAGTTCTTGCCGGCAGTGGCGCTGATGGAGGCGATGTCACCGATATGTTCCATCATGGTGGCCAGGGCGATGGGCACGATGGTCAGCACGGCGCTGATGAATTCGGGGCTGCCGTCGATGGCAAACAGACCCATGGACTGGGGATGGATGGGAATGCCGAACCAGGCGGCGTCAGCCACGGTGGAAAAGTCCACCGCACCGGTGATCAGGGCGACCACATAAGAAACGATGACGCCCAGCAGGATGGGCAGGATCTTGACCATGCCCTTGCCCCAGATGTTGCAGACGATGACGGTGCCCAGAGCCACAAAGGCCAGCAGCCAGTTGGTCTGGCAGTTGGTGATGGCGGAGGGAGCCAGGATCAGGCCGATGGCGATGATGATGGGGCCGGTGACCACGGGCGGGAACAACTTCATGATGCGGCGGATGCCGAACACCGAGATCAGCAGGCTGAACAGCACATAGACCAGGCCGCTCAGAGCTACGCCGGCGCATGCGTAAGGCAGCATTTCGGTGTTGGGGATGGTCTGCTGGCCGTTTTCATCCAGCAGCATGGGAGCCACGATGGCAAATCCGCCCAGGTAGGCGAAGGAAGAACCCAGGAACGCCGGGACCTTGCCGCCGGTGATCAGGTGGAACAGCAGCGTGCCCAGACCGGCGCACAGCAGGGTGGTGGAAACGCTCAGGCCGGTGATCAGGGGCACCAGGACCGTTGCGCCGAACATGGCGAACATGTGCTGGATACCCAGCACCAGAACCCGGGGCTTGCCCAGGGTCATGGCGTCGTAGATGCCCTTGGAATAATCGGGCGTCTGCGGCGTCTGCTTTTTTTCTTCACTCATCGAACAAACATCCTCCTCAATTTCACACGGCGCCCCGCAACGGCTGCCGGGCACTCTCCATTCCATCATAGCAGAAACAGGGGTGGGGTGCAAGCCTGCCCTTGCCGTCGTGCCGCGGTTGTGCTAGGATAACAGTCATATAGAAGAAAAAGGGAGAGTTTGGTCGTGGAAAATCTTGTCTTCAGCATCAATGCCACCCTGCCGGTGTTTCTGGTCATGGCTATCGGGTGGGGGCTGCGCCGCCTGGGCTTCCTGCCGCCTGCCTTCTGCACCGCTGCCGACAAGCTGGTGTTCAAGGTCACATTGCCCGTCATGCTGTTCTGCGATATGGCTTCGGTGGACCTGGTCCATGATTTCGACGGCAAATTTGTGGGATTTTGCTTTGGTGCCACCATCGTGTCCATCCTGGTGATCTGGGCGCTGGCCCACCGCTTTCTGCGGGACAAATCCCTGGTGGGGGAATTTGTCCAGAGTTCCTACCGCAGCAGCGCCGCCATCCTGGGCGTGGCTTTTATCCAGAATATTTACGGCACCGCCGGCGCCGCGCCGCTGATGATCCTGGGCAGCGTGCCCTTGTTCAACGTCTTTGCGGTGACCATCCTCACGGTGGAAAATCCCAACCGGAAAGGCAAACTGCACCCTTCGGCGGTGCTGCGGGGCGTGGTCACCAATCCCATTATCCTGGGCATTGCGGCGGGGGCTGTGTTCAGTCTGCTGCCCTTCCAGCTGCCCACCCTGGTGGATAAGACCTTCAACAGCCTGGCGTCCCTGACCAGCCCGCTGGCACTGCTGTCCATCGGCGCCTCCTTTGAGGGCGCCCGTGCCGTGCGCAAGATCGTCCCCACCCTCCTGGCTTCGGCGTGCAAGGTGGGCGTTCTGTGCGCCGTTTTCCTGCCGGTGGCCGTCCGGCTGGGCTTCCGGGACGAGCAGCTTATCGCCCTGCTCATCATGCTGGGCAGCCCCACCACCCCCACCAGCTACATCATGGCCAAGAATATGGGACACGAAGGGGTGCTCAGCGCCAGCGTGACGGTGGTTACCACCCTGCTGTCCGCTCTGACCCTGACCGCCTGGATCTTCCTGCTGCGCAGCGGCGGGTATATTGCCTGATCTTATTGGGAGATAAAAGAAAAAGCCGCCCCGGCCGGGGCGGCTTTTTTGTCGGCAAAAATTACCGTTCGTCCAGAGAAACGTACTCCTGGGCGTGGCCCACATACTTGTAGGCGGGGCGGATGATGCGGTTGGCAAACTCCACTTCCTCCACACGGTGGGCACACCAGCCCGGTACACGGGCGATGGCGAACAGCGGGGTGAACAGGTCGTTGCTGATGCCCAGCATGCGGTAGATCAGGCCGCTGAACAGGTCCACGTTGGCACACACCCGCTTGCCGCTGGGGTGCTCTTCCGCAAAGACCTCGGGGGCCAGACGCTCGATGCTGCACAGCATCTCGTATTCTTCATCAAAGCCCTTGGCGTAGGCCAGGCGGCGAGCGTGGGTCTTGAGGATCTGGGCGCGGGGATCACTGAGGGTGTATACAGCGTGGCCCATGCCGTAGATCAGGCCGCTGCCGTCGCCGGCTTCCTTGCGCATGATCTTGCGCAGGAATTCCCGCACTTCGCCGTCGTCCTGGGGATTGGCCACGTTTTCCAGAATGTAGTCCAGCTGCTGCATGACCTTCAGGTTGGCACCGCCGTGCTTGGGGCCCTTCAGGGCGCCGATGGCCGCCGAGATGGCCGCGTAGGTGTCGGTGCCGGAGCTGGACAGCACGCGGCAGGTGAAGGTCGAGCAGTTGCCGCCGCCGTGGTCGGCGTGGACCAGCAGGCACAGGTCCAGCAGGCGGGCTTCCTCGTGGGTGAACTTCTGGTCTGCCCGGTAGGTGGACAGGATATGTTCCGCCGTGCTCTGGCCCGGGGTGGGCAGATGGAAATACATGCTGCTGCGGTCATACACCCGGCGCTTGATCTGGTAGGCGTTGACCATCATGGTGGGCATCTCGGCGATCAGGTTGATGCTCTGGCGCAGGATGTTGGGCAAAGAGGTGTCCTCGGCGTGTTCGTCATAGCTGTACATGGCCAGCACGCTGCGGGCAATCTTGTTCATGATGTTGGGGGAGGGGGAATTGAGGATCATATCGTCCGCAAAGCCCCGGGGCAGCTCACGGTGGGTCTCCAGCAGTTTTCGGAACCGGGCAAACTGCTCGGCGTTGGGCAGACTGCCGAACAGCAGCAGCCAAACGGCTTCCTCAAACATGAAACGGTCGTGGGCGTCAGCTTCGGCCACCAGGGTGTCAATGTCGATGCCGCGGTAGATCAGCCGCCCGGGAATGGGCTTGACCGTGCCGTCGGGCTGCTTGTCGTAGCCTACGACGTTGGACACGTTGGTAATGCCGGCCAGAACGCCGGTGCCGTCCGGGTTGCGCAATCCGCGCTTGACGCCCAGGCGGTCCGCCTCACGGGGGTCAAGGTGAGCGTTGTGGGCCAGATATTCACCGCACAACAGCTGGATGTCCTCCGGCTCCAGGGCCGGTACGTCGGGATAGTACATCTTCTCACGCCTCCTCTATGCAGGCATGCACAAGTCATGCCGGGTGCGGCACTTTACCTCTCAAAAGTGCCATTGAATATAATTTTATAGGATAACCGGCCCGCCGTCAAGTGCTTTTCTTAAATTAAGAAATCGAACGCCGAAAACTGACTTTATTTTATTAAGTTGATATCCCGCTTTGGACGGCCAAACATTAAAAAGATTCGTTGACAAGGACCGGCAAAATGGGTATACTCAAAGAACAGGCTTATAAAATAAATGACCGTGCGGCGCCATTTGCCGCCGGTACTCCCGCCTGAAACCGCACACAACGGGAACGGCAGCCGCCCAAACGGCCCCGCGGCCCGACACCAAAGCTGTCCGCCCGGGATGGCCTGTATAAAAGAAACGGAGGTACGCATGAAACTGCATCAGAATGGCGTGTATCTGGTCAACGGCAAGCTGACCGATACCGCTCCCGCCGGCATCACCAAGGAGAAAGCCGCCGAAGGCACCATCGCTTACGGTATCCTGAAGGCCCACAACACCGCGCCGGACATGAACGATCTGCGCCTGAAGTTCGACTCCATGACCAGCCACGACATCACCTATGTGGGCATCATCCAGACCGCCCGCGCCTCCGGCATGGAGAAGTTCCCCCTGCCCTATGTGCTGACCAACTGCCACAACAGCCTGTGCGCCGTGGGCGGCACCATCAATGAGGACGACCATCAGTTCGCCCTGTCCGCTGCCCACAAGTACGGCGGCATCTATGTGCCCCCCTGCATGGCGGTCATCCACAGCTACAACCGTGAGATGATGGCGGGCTGCGGCAAGATGATCCTGGGTTCCGACTCCCACACCCGCTACGGCGCCCTGGGCACCATGGCGGTGGGCGAAGGCGGCGGCGAGCTGGCCAAGCAGCTGGTGGGCCGCACCTATGATATGGCCCGTCCCGGCGTGGTGGCGGTTTACCTCACCGGCAAGCTGAACCCCGGCGTGGGCCCCCACGACGTGGCCCTGGCCCTGGTGGGCGCCACCTACGCCAACGGCTATGTGAAGAACAAGGTCATGGAGTTTGTGGGCCCCGGCGTGGCAACTCTCTCCGCCGACTGCCGCAACGCCATCGACTGCATGACCACCGAGACCACCTGCTGGTCCAGCATCTGGCAGACCGACTCTGTCACCGAGGAATACCTGGCCATCCGCGGCCGCGCCGACGATTACCGGCAGCTGTCCCCGGCGGATGTGGCCTACTACGACGGCTGCATCGAGCTGGACCTGTCCACCGTTGAGTGCATGATCGCCCTGCCCATGCATCCCAGCTATGCCTATCCCATCCGCGCCCTGAAGGAGGACCCCTACACCATCCTCAAGCAGGCGGAAGACCGTGCCAACGAGCAGCTGTCCGGCAAGGTCCATATGGACCTGGTGGGCAAGATCGGCAAGGACGGCCAGATCCATGTGGACCAGGGTATCGTGGCGGGCTGCAGCGGTGGCACCTACGAGAGCCTGTGCGCCGTGGCCGACATCCTGCGCGGCAAGAGCTGCGGCAACGGTCAGTTCAAGTTCAGCGCCTACCCGGACAGCATGCCCACCTATCTGGAGCTGGTCAAGAACGGCGCCGTGGCCGACATCGTGTCGGCGGGCGGCATCTTCCGCGAGAGCTTCTGCGGCCCCTGCTTCGGCGCCGGCGACACCCCCGCCAACGGCGAATTCTCCATCCGCCACACCACCCGCAACTTCCCCAACCGGGAAGGTTCCAAGCCCGGCGAGGGCCAGATCTCCGGTGTGGCTCTTATGGATGCTCGCAGCATCGCAGCCACCGCAGCGGCCGGCGGCGTGCTGACCGCGGCCAGCGAGGTGGTCCACGATGACTTCGTGGCTCAGCCTTACCACTTCGACAAAGGCGTGTACGACAAGCGCGTCTACAACGGCTGGGGCCATGCCGAGCCGGACCACGAGCTGCGCTTCGGCCCCAACATCAAGGACTGGCCGGAACAGCCCGCTCTGTCCGATGACCTGCTGCTGCGCATCGTCAGCCATATCACCGACCCCGTCACCACCACCGACGAGCTGATTCCCTCTGGTGAAACTTCTTCCTTCCGCTCCAACCCCCTGCGCCTGGCGGAGTTCTCCCTGTCCCGCAAGGACCCGGCTTATGTGGGCCGCGCCAAGGCCGTGAAGGCGGACGACGATGCCCGCCGCGCCGGCAACCTGCCTGCGGAAGTGGCTGCCGTGTATGAAGCCCTCAAGGCCGCCGGCTGCACGGTGGACGAGGCCAACACCAACATCGGTTCCGCCATTTTCGCCAACAAGCCCGGCGACGGTTCCGCCCGGGAGCAGGCCGCCAGCTGCCAGCGCGTGCTGGGCGGCGCGGCCAACTTTGCCCTGGAATACGCTACCAAGCGCTATCGCTCCAACTGCATCAACTGGGGCATGCTGCCCTTCCTGACCACCGACCCCGACGCTCTGCCCCTGGACGGTTACGTCTTCCTGCCCGGCGTGCGTGCGGCCCTGCTGAACAAGGAGGACACCATCCCCGGCTATGCGGTGCTGCCTTCGGGTGAGGTCAAGGCCATTACCCTGCGTCTGGGCGCCCTCACCGACGCCGAGCGCCAGATCCTGGCCGACGGCTGCCTCATCAACTACTACAAACAGAACTGATTTCCCATACAGAAAGGCCCCGGCGCACCGCGCCGGGGCCTTTTGCCATGTCTATGCCGTTACCGGGCGGAAAATGCCCACAGATTGCGGATCTGGGGCTCCAACTCGGCGTAGGTCCAAAGGCGGTCACTGTTCTGGGGGCTGTTGGGGTCGTTGACCCGGATGCCGCCCTCCTCCATTCCGGCCAGCAGGATAAAATGCCCTGTGGTGGTGAAATCCCCCGGCCGCACACTGCAGATGATGGGCTGCCCGTCGTTCAGGGCCCCGGTGACGGCGGATTCGCTCAGGGGCAGCTCCTCGCTCACCAGACCCCATGCCTCACAGCCGGTGCGCATCAGCTCCCAGCTGGTCACCCCGTCCACCCAGTATCCGTCCCGCTGGGCCTCCTCGGCCACGGCGGCGGGGGTGATGGTATCATCCCCGGTCAGCCCGGCGGCGGCCATGGCCAGGCAGGTGGGGCCGCAGCCTGTCACCGCCAGCAGGTCGTCCCCGTAGCGGGCATAGCCCCAGCGGGGGTCCCATTGCAGCAGCAGGGGGAACTGCCCCTGCACCACATCCCCGATGGTTTCGGCGGGGGTATCGTCCTTGTGGTCGGGATAGCCTTCCACAAAGGCCAGGGCGTCCGGGTGGCGTTCCAGCAGTTCCCGCAGGCTTTCGGGCCAGGTGCCGCCGGTGTCGGACAAAATGGCCTGCCGGCGGGCATCCTCGTCCCCGGCGGGGGCCGTGCCGGACGCCGCAGAAGCCGTATCCGGCTTGGCAGTGGCCTTTGCAGCCGCTTCGGGGCGGATACGTCCGGTCAGCCCGGCGGCCCACAGGGTGACAAGCACTGCCAGAAGGCAGAAAAACAGCGTCCGGCGCGCCCGGCGACGCTGTGCCCGGCGATGCGCGGCCCGGCGGCGGGCACTACGGGCGGGGGAGAGGGTACGGGACATGACCAACGGCACCTCCGGCAAAGAAAATTCAACGGCATTTCTCACCACTGTGTTCCGATTGTACCATCCCCCACAGGGAAAAGTGTGTCTGCGCTATGGCCTAAGGCTGTCGATCTTCTTGCACAAATCTTGTGATTTTCTGTCGAGAGCCGCATACAAAACAAAAAGGCGTATGGACCCGAAAAAACGGGCTCATACGCCAAAAACAGCCGGTATTTGTCGTCTATGTAAACGGGAATGCAATCAGCCTTCCAGCCACTTGCGCAGGGCAGGCATGGCGGCCTGTGCATCGGCACGGCCCAGCTCATATTGGGCGTTGATGCGGTCCATGTCGTGCTCCATGCGGCCCACTTTCAGGGCCTTGCTGGGCCGGATGAGGAATGCCTCCCCGGACTTGGCGGCTTGCTCCACCTCGCACACCTGGGCGTTGTATACCTGCGGCCGGTTGGCCATGGTCTGCACAAACCGGGGATAGCGGCGGTACATCAGCTGGAACGGCAGCATGTTGGCGGGTTGTTTCATGTACCCGGCGGGCTGGGTCAGAACCACCAGACGGCGCTTGCAGCCCAGGTTCCCGGCGGCTTTGTAGGGGATGCTGTCGGCTACGCCGCCGTCCAGATACAGCTGGCCGTGGTATTCCACCGGATGGGAGCACAGCGGCATGGAAGCCCCGCCCCGCATGATGTCCATTTTGTCGTCCAGGCGCAGGTTGTCGCACAGAATGTGCTCAGCACGGCCGGTGTTCAGGTTGGTCACGGTAATGTAAAAGTCGATGGGGGAAGCCTCAAAGGCTTTCTCGTCGAAGGGGTCCAGCCGCAAGGGAATGTCCTCGTAACAGAACTTGCGGCCCACGATCTCGCCGGTGGTCAGCAGGGAATAGAACCCCATGAAATGCCGGTCGTTGCGGTATTTGCGGTAGTAGCGGATGTTGCGCCCCGCCTGCCCCGACACATAACAGCAGCCGTGGATGCATCCGGCCGATGTGCCGATGACCATATCGGCCTTGATGCCGTTTTCCATCAGCACATCCAGTACGCCGGCGGTGTAGATGCCGCGCACCGCGCCGCCTTCCAGCACAAGACCGAGATCGTATTTGGTTTCCTTCATTTTTGCTGCGCCTCCTTGGGCAAAAGCTGCTCGAACGTTTCTTCCGTGTACACGGCAAGGCCCGCCTCCTTCAGCGCCTGGGCGGCCACGCCGTCCCCGGGCACCTTGCGGTGAGAAAAACTGCCGTCGTAAATCGTACCGCAGCCGCAGCTGGGACTGTTGGCCTTGAGGATGGCCGCCCTGCAGCCGTTCAGTTCGGCTATGGCCAGGGCTTCGGACGCACCCTTGCGGTACTGGGCGGTCACGTCGGCGCCTGCCTCGGTCACCACACGGTCGCCCCGGCGTTCGGCCGGGGGGCGGGGCGTGGGCAGGCCGCCGTAAATTTCCGGGCAGATGGGCACGGCGGTGTGACCGCCGGCGCGCAGAGCATCCAGCAGGGCAGGACAGCGGTTGTCGCCGCCGGAATATTTGCAGGCTGCACCAAGAAGACAGGCGCTGACTAGAATGTTCATAAAATCTCTCTTTCCGTACGGGCCGGGCTGTGGTATGATAGACATGTACCGTATTATAGCATAAAATGAATGGAATAATCAAAACATACGGCGCATAGCAAGAACGCCTTCCAAGGAGGATATGATGAAAAATTGGCTCGACCGGGTCCCGTCCACCACGCGGGACTGGCTGCATCTGATCATCGCCGCTGCCCTGATCTGGCTGGTGGTGAACGCTCTGCCCAACGCGGCAGGTGGTGTGATGACTTTTGTGGGGGCGCTGTCGCCCTTTGCGGGCGGCATCGCCCTGGCGTATGTCCTGGACATTCCCACCCGCTTTTATGCCGAGAAGCTCTGCCGCGGCAAGCGCGGTCCGGCGATCGTGCTTGCCTACCTGACCTTTCTGGCCGTGGTGGTGGCGCTGGTCTGCCTGGTGGTGCCCCAGCTGTTCCAGAGCATCAGCACCTTTGCCAATGCCCTGCCCGGTTATCTGGAAAATGCGTCCGCCAGCCTGGAAGCCATGATGGCGGATGTGAACATGGATGCCACCGTGGTCCAGAAAATCTCCGATTTCCTGGAAAACTCCGGTGACATGATTCAGGAATTCATCAAGAGCATGATGCCTGCCGTAGCCGGTGCCGCCGGTCAGGCAGCGGGTCAGGTGCTCAACGGCGTGGTGGCCCTGGCCGCCAGTATCTATCTGCTGGCCGAAAAGGAACCCCTGCTGCGCGCCTGCCGTGCTCTGCTACGGGCCCTGTTCCCGCCCCGGGCGGCTGCCAGCGTGTTCTCGGTTTTCCAGCTGGCCAACCGCACCTTCAGCGGCTACATCGGTGGTCAGCTGCTGGACGCGCTGCTCGTCGGCTGCGAGACCTTCGTCGCCATGCTGATCCTGCGCCTGAACTATGCACCCATGATCGCGGTGCTGGTGGCCGTGACCAACATCATCCCCATCGCGGGCCCGTATATCGGCGCTATTCCCAGTGTGTTGCTGCTGCTGCTCAGCGGTGAGCCGCTGCAGGCGCTCATCTTCTGCATTCTGATTCTGGTTGTCCAGCAGATCGACGGTAACTTCATTGCGCCCCGTATCCTGGGCGGTGCCACCGGTATTTCCGGCCTGTGGGTTCTGGTTGCCATCATCGTGGGCGGTGGGCTGTTCGGCATTGCCGGTATGGTCATCGGCGTGCCGGTCATGGCGGTGGTGGCCGCCCTGCTCAAGCAGGCGGTGGGCGCCGGTCTGACCGCCCGCGGCCTGGACCCTGCCACCGGCGGAGAAACCCCGCTGCCCGGCATCGATCAGAACTGAGAGCCTTCTTTTTCCCCTACGGCGGGGCAGCACCCGCCGCCTGACTGTTACAGACAGGAGCGCAATCCCCATGAATACGAAACATTGGCTGGATCAGAAGCCGCAGACCATTCGTGACTGGCTCGGCATGGCCCTTTTGTGCGGCGTGTTTTATGCCCTGATCGTCCATCTGGAGCCGCTGCTCGGGTGGGTCGGGGCGGTATTCAAACTGTTTACTCCCTTTGCCGGTGCCATTATCCTGGCCTATGTGCTGGATACCCTGGTGCGGCCTATCCATAGTTTCTTCCTCGGCGGACGACCGAAACTGCGCTGGATCGCCATTCTTGCAGCTTATGTGCTGGCGGCGCTGGCCGTGATCCTGCTGGCATGGCAGGTACTGCCCAAGGTGGGCGCCAGCGTGACGACCCTGTTCAAAAACCTGCCCGGCTATGTGGAAAAGATGCAGGATACCGTGCGTGTGCTCCAGCAGCAGTACCCCATGGTAGACATGGCCCCGGTTATCAACCTGCTGGACGATTACGAGCGCCTGATGCGCAACGCCTACGACCTGTTCAAGGATATGACCCCACAGCTGGCAGGGTATCTGGGCAACGTGGCCACTTCGGCGCTGCATTTTGTGATTGTGGTGGCGGGCAGTGTGTACATGCTGGCCGATAAGGACCATCTGCTGCGCCAGCTGCGGATGATCGTGCGGGCCGTGTTTCCCCAGAAGCTGGCGGACAACGTGCTGTCCATCTGCAGCTATGCCAACCGCAACTTCTCGGAGTTTTTCTTCGGCAAAATTTTTGATGCGGTCATCATCGGTGTGCTGCTTTTCGCCGCTATGAGTCTGTTGGGGCTGAGCTTTGCCCCGCTGATCAGTGTGCTGGTGGGCTTCTGTGCTCTGATTCCCATGTTCGGCGCTTACATCGGCGCTATTCCGGGACTGTTGATCCTGCTGTTCGTGGACCCGTGGCAGGCGTTGGTGCTGCTGATCGTGCTCATCATTCTGCAGCAGCTGGACAGCCGGGTCATTGCGCCCCGGGTGCTGGGCCGCTCGGTGAAGGTATCGGCTTTCTGGGTGCTGTTCGCCGTGATCATCGGCGGCACCCTCATGGGGCCGGTGGGCATGGTACTGGGCGTTCCGGCCTTTGTGACGGTGTACGGCCTGCTGCGCGGGCTGATTTACTGGGTGCTGGACCGCCGCGGGGTGACAGCGCAGGACCTGGACAATGTACCGGTGCCGCCGGAACCGGCGGAGGAGGCGGAAGAAAAAGAAACCGCCACTGTGTAAAACAAAATACAAGGCGGCCGCTCCCGCAGCTGGGAAGCGGCCGCCTTTTTTCAACAAAAATCCCCGCTTTCGTGGAAAGCGGGGACGTTTTGTTATTTCAGGAACCCGTTGACGATCTGTTCCTCGGCCTCTTTTTCGCTCAGGCCCAGGGTCATCAGCTTGGTCAGCTGCTCACCGGCGATCTTGCCGATGGCGGCTTCGTGGATCAGGCTGGCATCAATGTTGTTGGCCACCAGACCCGGGGTCGCAATGACCTGGGCGTGGTCCATGATGATGGCGTCACATTCGCTGTGACCGGCGCAGGCGGCGTTGCCGTTGATGTAGCTCTTGAACTCCTGCACGCTGTGGTCCTTGGCCACGCTGCGGGAAATGACGTTGGCGGAGCAGCCTTCGCCGTTCAGGTCTACCACAAAATCGGTGACGGCGTGCTGGTCGCCCACGGTCATGATCTTTTCGCGGATAACCAGGGTGGCGCCTTCGGCCAGATCACCGGAAGTCTTGCGGATGGTATCGTCGATGCCGGCGATCTGGGTGGTTTCCATCTCCATGGAAGCCCCTTCGGCCAGGTGGACGATGGTGGTGGGGTTCATGATCTGTTTACCCCGGCCGTCGCCCTCACCGTAGTGCTTTTCCACATAGCGCAGCTTGGCATTCTTGTCCAGGAAGAAGGTGTGGATGCCGTCGTGCTCGGCGTTGCCGCCGCCGCAGTTGTGGATGCCGCATCCGGCGATGATGGTCACGTCGGCGCCTTCGCCGATATGGAAGTCGTTGTACACCAGGTCGGTCAGGCCGGTCTGGCTGATGATGACCGGAATGTGTACGCTCTCGTTCTTGGTGCCCGGCTTGATGAAGATATCAATGCCCGGCTTGTCCGTCTTGGTGACGATGTCGATGTTGGCGGTGGTGTTGCGGCTTTCCAGTTTGCCGTTGGAACGGATGTTATAGGCACCTACCGGCAGAGAGTCCAGCTCGGCGATCTCGTGCAGCAGGTTCTTTTCAATGGCGTCGATCATGGTTTACACCCCCTCGATCTTGCTGGTCAGGACATTGCAGGCCGGGTTGGCGGCGTCGGCGCTGCCCAGCAGGGCAGGCAGCAGCTCGGTGCGGGGACCGGTGCGGGCCACGCGGCCGTCCTTGATGACCACGATGGTGTCGGCAATGTTCAGGATGCGCTCCTGGTGGCTGATGATGAGGATGCAGCCCTTGGTCTGTTCATACATCTTCTCGAACACGCGGATCAGGTTCTGGAAACTCCACAGGTCGATGCCGGCTTCCGGTTCGTCAAAAATGGACAGCTTGGTGCCGCGGGCCAGCACCATGGCGATCTCGATGCGCTTGAGCTCGCCGCCGGACAGGCTGGCGTTCACTTCGCGGTCGATGTAGTCACGGGCGCACAGGCCCACTTCGCTCAGATAGGAGCAGGCTTCATTCACGCTGGTGTTCTTGCCGGCAGCCAGGCTCAGCAGGTCCTTGACCCGCAGACCCTTGAAGCGCACCGGCTGCTGGAAAGCATAGCTCACGCCCAGGTTGGCGCGGTCAGTGATGCTCATGTGGGTGATGTCCACGCCGTCCAGCAGGATCTGGCCGGAGGTGGGCTGATAAATACCGGCAATGATCTTGGCCAGGGTGGACTTGCCGCCGCCGTTGGGGCCGGTGATGGCCACGAAGCGGTCCTTCACCGTCAGGCTTACATCATGCAGGATCTCTTTGTTATCGTCGGTCTCATAGCCGACGTGTTTCAGTTCAAGCATGGGTTTCCTCCGAATCAAAATAGGCTTTACTGCCTATTGTTGGTAAGTTTTGTTACGGCTAATACTATACCATGCCGGGAGCGAAAGCACAAGACATTTCCTTGCAAAATGCTAGGAATTAAAAAGGCGGGATTTTGTGCAACCCCACAAAACAGCGGGGAATTCTTCTTGACAGGGAGGAAATACGGTGCTACCATAGGCGTATAAAAAGCGTTGAACGGGAAAAGTACCGCTCCAACCGCACCGCACAGAGAGCCCGGCATATGCTGCGAGCCGGGACGATGCCGGGGCAGGAAAGAACACCCGCGAGCTGCAAACGGAACCCCCGCCACGGGGCAGTATGGGCGCCGCAGGCCGCGCGTTACAGCGGCAGCGTTTCAAAGGTGAACGTATACGGAAAGTGACCGTATGCTTTGTTTAGTGTGCGGTAATTTAGGTGGCACCGCGGATCAAGACAGCGATTCGTCCTAAAAAGTCGGGGACGAATGGGCTGTCACTTTTTTTGCCATTTGTCCAAACCAAACGGCAAGAAAAGGAGTGCTGCCAAATGTGTTGTGTGATGGGCTATGCGGGACATGATTTGACCCGCGAACAGTTTACCGCGTATCTGCTGCGGACCGCGTCCCGCGGGCCGGACGACCACCGGGTGCAGGAAACGGAATTCGGGTTCCTGGGCTTCGGGCGCCTGGCCATCATGGGTGTTACCCCCGAGGGCATGCAGCCCTTTGAGCGGGACGGCAGTCTGGTGGTGTGCAACGGTGAGCTGTACGGCTTCCGCCCGGTGCGGGCCGAACTGGAAGCGGAAGGCTATACCTTCCAATCGGATTCCGACTGCGAGATCATCCTGCCGCTGTACGAAAAGTACGGCCTGGACATGTTCCGCCACCTGGATGCGGAATTTGCCATGATCCTGTACGATGCCCGGAAAAAGTGGCTCATCGCCGCCCGGGACCCCATCGGCATCCGGCCGCTGTTCTACGGATACAGCGACAGCGGCGCCATTGCCTTTGCCTCCGAGGCCAAGAACCTGGTGGGCCTGTGCAAGAAAATCTATCCGTTCCCCATCGGCAGCTACTACTGCAACGGCCGTTTTGTGCGGTACTGCGATATTGCGGACACCCCTGCCTACAGCCGGGACGATATGCCCACGATTCTGAAGAACATCCGGGAAAAGCTCATTGCGGGCGTGGAAAAGCGGCTGGATGCCGACACCCCGGTGGGCTTCCTGCTCTCCGGCGGCCTGGATTCCAGCCTGGTCTGCGCCATCGCGGCCAAAAAGCTGGGCAAGCCCATCCGCACTTTTGCCATCGGCATGAGCGGAGATGCCATCGACCTGAAATATGCCCGCCAGACCGCCGAATACCTGGGCGCCGACCACACCGATGTCATCATCGACCAGGAGACCGTCCTCGGTTCCCTGGAAGAAGTGGTGGCCATGCTGGGTACCTGGGACATCACCACCATCCGGGCATCCATGGGCATGTATCTGGTCTGCAAGTATATCCATGAGCACACCGACATCCGGGTGCTGCTCACCGGTGAGATCAGCGACGAGCTCTTCGGCTACAAATACACCGACTACGCTCCCAGCGCCGCCGCTTTCCAGGCCGAAAGCCAGAAGCGGGTGCGGGAACTGTATATGTACGACGTGCTCCGGGCGGACCGTTCCATCAGCGTCAACAGCCTGGAAGCCCGGGTGCCTTTCGGGGACCTGGACTTTGTGCGGTACGTCATGTCCATCGACCCCGCCCGCAAACTGAACACCTACGGCAAGGGCAAGTACCTGCTGCGCAAGGCCTTTGAGGGGGACTGGCTGCCGGAGAACATCCTCTGGCGGGAAAAGGCCGCCTTCTCCGATGCCGTGGGCCACTCCATGGTGGACATCCTGAAGGAATACGCCGAGGAAAAGTACACCGACCGGGAATTTGCCGAGCGCGCCGGCCGCTACACCTACTGCCGCCCCTTCACCAAGGAGAGCCTGCTCTACCGGGAACTGTTCGAAAAGTACTATCCCGGTCAGGCCGGTATGATCGTGGATTTCTGGATGCCCAACAAGGCATGGCCGGGCTGCGATGTGGACGACCCCAGCGCCCGTGTGCTGAAAAACTACGGCGATTCCGGCAAATAAATTTCTGCAAGGAGTTTTTTCATGACCATCCGCCCCGCTGTCTCCACGGACCTGCCGGTCCTGCTGGATATTTTCACCGCCGCCAAGGCTTTTATGGTTCGCACCGGCAACCCCCACCAGTGGCGGGAAGGGTACCCCGGGGCGGCCCTGATGGAAGAGGAGATCGCCCGGGGCGTGTGCTACCTGGTGGAAGAAAACGGGGAAGCTGTGGGCACCTTCTGCGCCATTCCCGGGGAGGAACCCACCTACAAGGTCATTTATGATGGTGCCTGGCCGGATGACGGACCGTATCTGACTATCCATCGCCTGGCCGCCAACGGCAAGGCCCGGGGCGTGGCAAAGGCATGTTTTGCCTTCTGCGCGGAGAGGGGATTGCCCCTGCGCATCGACACCCACGCCGACAACCATGT
>DXNX01000003.1 GCA_019413245.1 Oscillospiraceae bacterium | reverse complement strand
CGGAGATGTGTATAAGAGACAGCCTTGAAGGAGCCGGTGACGATCCAGTACAGCGGGAAGATGAAGAAGATGGCCAGCAGTACCAGAACGATGTTGGTCAGGACCTTGCCGGGGGTCAGGCCTTTGCTTTTGACGCTGGATTCCATAGTGTGACCCTCCTTTAGTCAGACGAACCGGCGAACTTGAACTGAATGGCGCTGAGGATGGCGATGATGATGGCCAGGACCACGCCCATGGCGTTGCCGTAGCCGTAGTCATTCAGTTTGAATGCCTGGTAGTAGATGTAGTACATGATGGTATCGGTGGCGTGGTTGGGACCGCCGGAAGTCAACAGCTGGATCAGGGCGTAGCACTGGAAGGTGTTGATGGTGGTGATGACCAGGATGTACAGGGTGGTGGGCATGATCTGGGGCCACTTGATGTGCCAGAAGACCTGCAGGTTGGAAGCGCCGTCCACCTCGGCGGCGTCGATGAGGGAGGGGTCCACGTTGCCCAGGGCCGCGATGTACAGCACGATGGGCTGGCCGATGGAGGTGGTGAACAGGATCAGGGTGATGCATCCCAGGGCGAAGCGGGCGTCGCCCAGCCAGCTGATGTTCTCGTCAATGATGCCCACGGCGTTGAGAACGTAGTTGATCAGGCCGGTGTACTTGTTGAACATCCACTTCCACACCACAGCCACCGCAACGGTGCCGGTGACCACGGGCAGGTAGAAGACGCAGCGGTAGAAGCTGCGCTTGATGGAGGACATCTTGTACACCACCGAGCTGACCCACAGGGAGAAGGCGGTGACCACGGGCACAGCCACGATGACCAGGATGAAGGTGTTCTGCAGGGCCTTGAGGAAGACAGGGTCCTGGAACATCTTGATGTACTGGGCAAAGCCCACGAAGGTCAGGGGCTTGCCCATGCGGTAATCCAGGAAGCTGGTGACCAGGCACATGACCATGGGCACCACAACGAACAGTACAAAGAAGATCAGAGCCGGCAGCAAAAACAGATACGCCGCCAGGGTCTGCTGCCGCACCAGTGCCGAATTGCGGAACGTGCCCTGGTTATAGGTCAGGGTTTCGCCGCCGGCTGCGGCCGCCTTGGTTTTGGAAGCCATGCAAAGGCCCTCCTTTACTAAATGAGATCCCGGTTGCGGGATGTGCGTGGATACAATAAAACCCCCGCCCCACCTGTTTGACCCGATGGAGCGGGGGCGGTCACCCCGGCGGCCCTCATCGGTCGGGCGGGGGTTGTCCCCGGCGGCAGGTCATGCCGCCTTGCGTATCAGTTGTTGCTCAGGCTGCGCCGTTGATGGCTTCGTTGCAGCTCTGCACATAGGTGGCGGTGGCGTCGTCCACGCTCACACCGCTGAAGATCTGCTGGAGCATGTTCCACCACGCGGTGCGCTGCTCGGCCCAGCCGGGAGCCACGTTGTAGTAGTCGCCCAGGTACTGCATGAAGCTGGCGAACTGGGCCATGCGGGCTTCATCCTCGGTGCCGGCGTACACATCGCCGAAGGAGGCGCGGACCGGGAAGAAACCGGTCAGGCGGACGCTTTCGGGGCCCTGCTCGGCGTCGTCGCACAGGAACTTGATGAATTCCTTGGCAGCCGCGGCCTTGGCGTCGTCGCCGTTATCGAACAGGCCGAAGCCCCAGATGCCGCCGCACAGTTCGGGCACGCCGTCGTCGGAGGGGAAGGCCACCGGCATGGCGGTGAAGGTGACGGACTCGGCGTAGTTGGCCTGGTTGGAAGCGTTCCAGCACAGGGTCATGGCCACGCTGCCGTTGGCGAACAGCTGCAGTTCGTCGCTGGCCTGGGCGGCTGCGTCGTAGGTGATGAGGCCTTCATCCACCCAGTCCACCAGCTGCTGCAGAGCCTTCTTGTTGGCGTCGCTGTCGGCGGTGTAGGCGGTGTGGTCGGCGTTGGTGAACTGGCCGCTGTAGAGGTTATTCACCAGAGCGCGGGTGCCCTGGTCGCCGCCCTGGCCGCCGCAGTAGACGATGGCGGTGGTGGAGACGCCGGAATCCTTCAGGGCCTGCAGGGCCTTCTCGAAGTTTTCGGTGGTCCAGGTGCCGTCTTCATTGATGTACTGCAGGGCGCCTGCCTGTTCAAACATTTCCTTGTTGATGGCCATGGTGTGGGTGGTCATGCACAGGGGATATTCATAGTAGTTGCCGTCGGTCCACTTGCAGGCGCTGACGACGTTTTCGCTGGTGGCGGAGATATCGGCCACAGCGTCATCGGTCCACAGATCGTTCAGGGGCAGCATCTTGCCCTTGGCGCCCCAGTTGGAGACCAGGCGCTCGGGTCCTTCCATGATGATGTCGGGGGTGGTACCGGCCTCGATGGCGGCGGTGACCTGGTCGTCACCGTTGGTGTAGTCCAGGTATTCCACGGTCACGCTGATCTCGGGATGGGTCTCGTTGAACTTGGCGATCAGGCTGTCCACGGTAGCGGCGTCGCCGAAGCTGCCGATGGGGTAAGTCCACAGGGTGATGGCGGTGGCATCGCCGGTGGCGGCGGTGGAAGCGCCGGTGTCCGCAGTGGCGGTGCTGTCAGACGTGGTGCTGCTGGGGGTGCCGCCGCATCCGGCCAGCATGCTTACGGCCATACCGGCCGCCAGCAACATGGAAAGCTGCTTCTTCATAGTGTTCTCCTTTGGTGTACGTTCCATTTTCGGGCGGTGTTTTTCGTGCCGCCCTTTCATTGATTTCAATTTAGAAAAATATTTTCATTTTGTCTAGGGGCTCTTTTACCAATCTTTCGGTTAAAAATTGAACGTTTTCCACAAACCGAGCCCGGGATTCTGCCGTTTTGCCCCCGGAACGCGGTTTTTTTCTCTTCTTGTCCCCCGGGAAAGCCCTGAACGCTCTGCCGCTCTAAAGTGAAGGCCCTTTTGCAAAATGTAATATTTTTTCTTTTCAAAAGTTTTGTTTCGTCGGGAAGCCCCGCCCCTCTCCCCTGCCCTGTCCCCTGTTCTTTCACTCTTTTCCGTCATTTTTTACCCTTTCCGGCCTCCGGATGCCCCTGGTACGGCCTGAAAAAACAAAAGCGGGACGGTTTTTCATTTTTTCACGCCTTTTTTGGGCAAGGTACACAAACAAAACACATCAGATTAAGCAAGATGACGCACTTGTCAAACGGCAAACTTTCTTTTATACTAAATATAGAAAATATTTTTCAGAAACAGGCCCTCCCCCTCCGGGCCTCACCGCAGGACCGCCTGCAGAAAGGAACGATCCCGAGCATGAAAGAGCAGAGCTTCTGGCAGCTGCTGCGCGACAAACACAATGACCTGACCAAGTCCGGCCGGCTGGTTGCCGACTATCTGGTCCAACACCCCGAGGAAGCACAGTATCTGTCCATTTCTTCGCTGGCCAAGGCCTGCGGTGTGGCCGAGGCTACCATTTTCCGGTTCTGCCGGTCCCTGGGCTTTGACGGCTACAATGAAATGAAGATCGCCCTGGCCCAGGCCAACGCCGCCGCCGAACCGGCCGCCACCGGCAAACCGGAGCCGGGCAGCGACACCACCTCCCTGTGTGCCTATGCCGCCGCCGTGAGCACCGCGGCCATCAACGGCACCCGGGACAGCCTGGACCCCGACGCGGTGGACCGGGCGGCCACCCTGCTGCAGCGGGCCCGGCAGGTGTACTGCTTCGGACAGGGCGGCAGCCAGGTACTGGCCAACGACATCTGGGCGCGCTTTGCCACTGTGACCACCAAGTTCCACACGGCGGGCGACAGCCATATGCAGGCCCTGACCGCCAGCCTCATGGGTCCCGAGGACGTGGTGCTGTTCGTGTCCTACTCCGGCGCCACCCGGGATATGCTGGAGACCCTGCGCCTGGCCAAGAGCTGCGGAGCCCGCATCATCCTGATGACCCATTACGCCGACGCCCCCGGCGCCGCCCTGGCGGACGTGGTGCTGCTGTGCGGCGCCCAGGAAAGCCCGCTGGAGGGCGGCAGCATCGCCGCCAAGATCGCCATGCTGTATGTGGCGGAGGTGCTGGTGCTGCGCTTCACCATGGACAACCTGGAACTGACCAACCTGGCCAAACAGCGCACCGCCAAGGCGCTGGCCCCCAAACTGCTGTGACCTTTCTGCGGTCCGTGCCCGTACAACGGGGCGGACCGCCTTGATTTCCGGACAAAGAAAAAGCGGAGTACCCCGCCACGGGGTACTCCGCTTGTTGGTTTTGTGTCAGTCGTCCTGTTTGGGGATGCTGGAATTGAACTTGTCCAGGGCCAGGGCCGCCGCCACGCCCACGGCCAGGCAGATGACGTTCACCGCCGCCGCGCCCACCGATACCGTAAAGCTCCGGAAGGGCACGATCATGAGGGTGGCTGCCAGCACGATGCCGATAATGGCATGGAAGGCGTAGGGGTAGAACCGGTCAAAGAGGGCATCCACCGCCCGGGCCAGGCAGATGATGGTAACGATGGCCCCGATGGCCGCCGGTACCAGAATGTCGAATTTCAGGCTGCCCAGACCGTCCACGAAGGGGGTGTACAGGCCCAGAGGCATGAGCAGGGTGGAGAAGCTCATGCCGGGGGCGATGACGCTCAGCGCCAGGCAGAAGCCGCAGAACAGATACCACCCGAAGTTGGGGGTGATCTTTACCGAGAAGAGGTTCAGCGAGATGAGCAGCGCCAGGATCACCGCAAAGGCGATGCCCAGGGCCGCGCCGCAGCCTTTGGGACGGCCCTGCTCCCCTGCTTCCCGGAACAGGGAGGGCAGCATACCCACGATCAGGCCGATGAACAGGCAGACCGAGGGGTCGGGGTAGGCTTCCAGGAAGAAGGCCAGGATCTTGGCCACCCCCAAAAAGCCCACCGCCGCGCCGACGATGACCGGCAGCAGCTTGGGCACATGGGTGCGGAACTTGTGCAGGGGATCTCCCAGCAGTTCCATCACCGGCTTGTAGATGCCGAACACCACGCAGAGCACCCCGCCCGAAATACCGGGCAGCACGGCGCCCACACCGATGAGCATGCCCTGCAAAACGCGCAGGACCAGACGAAGCCCGTTGGGGCGACTTTTTTCCATACTGTCAAAATCCTTTCGTATCAGCGAAGAAAACATGGCCGCAGACCGGCCCGTGGCAACAGTATAGCACACTGCCGCCCACAAGAAAAGCCGAAAACGCTCTGCGCCCCAAAACCTGTGCAAACCGACAGGCTCCGGGCAGCGAAACCTTTTCGTTTTGGGCAAAAGGACTCAGGCTTTGCCGGGGCCTGCAAAGAGCAGCCCCCAGAACGCGCTCCGTCTCCCGGAACCGTGATTTCTCTGTTTCTGCAGGGAAATTCCGTGGTTCTCATTTCATGGCGAAAAGCCATTTTGCCGCCCAGCGGCTCTTTCCCACAAACCAGACCAGCAGCCAGGAAATCAGAAGTGTGATCACCGCAGTCGCCGCAAACTGAAAAATCCGTCTCGGCAGTTCCATATACCGCCCCAGCAAGAGAAGGACCGGCACATGCACCAGATAAATGCCGAAGGAACAGTGGGCCAGATTTTCCATAAGCGGATGGGAGATCTGTACACGGGAAAGCAGCACAAACAGGGCAAGGGCCGCCAGCAGCAGGGTGGCATTGTCATACCAGACATTATATTTGACGCCGTTTTCATAGGACAAAAACTGAACGCCCACAGTCACCGCAAAACCAAGTACCAGAGTTGTTCCCAACGCCGGGCCCGGTATCCGGTCCAGCACGCCCTTTTTTACCAGATACCCCACCAGGAGATAAAAGCCGTAGCGCCCGCCGGAAAAACTCACATCCAGAACCGACCCCACTGCCTCGTGCCCGAAAGCGGCCAGAACCGCATTCAGTTCTACCCTGACGTACAGGTACACAAAGGCGATCACGGCAGGAATGTACAGGGTTTTGGTCTGTGTTCCGCTCAGGGCATTGGCCACAAAAGGGATAAACAGATAGATGCCCAGGATCACCGGCATATACCACATATGGCCCATATTCACCTGTTTGAAAAACAGCAGGTTCTGTCCAAGAGTCTTCAGGCTCAGCGGCGTTTCGTAGTACCAGCTGTTGAAGAGATTATACAGGACCGCCCACACTTCCGTTGTGACCAGCAGCCCGAGAAGATTTCTTTGATAAAAGCGCCGGGTCTGCCGGGAATCATACCGGCGGTCCAGAAGAAGATACCCGGACAGAAAGAAGAACAGCGGCACGCCCAACCGTCCCAGTGTAAAGAAGGTCAGCGCCATCATCCGGCTGTACCATGCATACCCCAGCATGGATTCCACATTCAAGGTGTATGCTTTTTCAATGCTGTGATTGCAAACCACCAGCAAAATGGCCAGCGCCCGTATAGTATCCAGCCATCCGACTCTTTTCTGCAGTTGTCCCACGAATCGCATCCTTCCTTTTCCTTTGATGTGCTTTTTCTTTCCGGTGTTCTCAGGCTTTACCGGGGCCTGCCTTGAGGATCTTGTTGAATCGGATCATAAAGACGGTGACGGTGGTGGCGGCGGCCAGAATATCACTGACCGGCTCGGCCAGGAACACCGCGAACACCTTGTTGTCGGGCATGAACAGGGGCAGAATGAAAATCAAAGGGATGAGCAGGATGAGCTTGCGCTCACAGGCCAGGAGCAGGCTGACCTTAGCCTGTCCCAGAGCCACAAAGGCCTGCTGGCAGCTGACCTGGAAGCCGCTGGCAAAGATGCCCGCCATGTAGATGCGCATGCCCCAGACGGTGTACTCCACCAGTTCGGGGTCGGAGTTGAAGATGTTGACGAACAGCCGGGGCATGGTCATCACGGCCACCCAGAACAGGGTGGCATACCCCACGCAGATGCCGAACTGGAAGGCGAACGCCTTTTTGACCCGGCCGGGCTTGCCGGCGCCGAAGTTATACCCGATGAGGGGCTGGCCGCCCTGGCACATGCCCTGCATGGGCAGGGAGATAAGCTGGCTGACGCTGGTGATGATGGTCATGGCGCCCACGGCCACGTCGCCGCCGTAGCGGGACAGGCTGGCGTTGAAACTGATGCTGAGCAGGCTCTCGGTGGCGCTCATCACAAAGGAGGAAACGCCCAGGGCCAGGCAGGGCAGGATGACCTTGGCCCGGGGACGCAGGTTGGGCAGGCGCAGATGCAGCCGGGTGCGCTTGCCGCACAGGAACCGCACCACCCACACGGCGCTGATGCCCTGGCTGATGACGGTGGCCACCGCCGCGCCGGCCACGCCCATGTTCAGCCCGAAGATGAGGATGGGGTCCAGGATGATGTTGCACACCGCGCCGATGACGGTGGTGAGCATGCTGAATTTGGAAAAGCCCTGGGTGGTGATGAAGGGGTTCATGCCCAGCACGATGAGCACGAACACGCTGCCCAGCACATAGATGCGGGTGTAGCTCAGGGCATAGGGCAAAGTGGCGTCGCTGGCGCCGAAGAGCCGCAGCAGCTGGGGCGCAAAGGTGAAAAAGCCCACGGTGAGCACCACGGCGATGCCCAGCAGCAGGGTCAGGCAGTTGCCGGTGATGCGCTCGGCCGCGTCGTTGTCGCCCCGACCCATGGCGATGGCCGCCCGGGGCGCGCCGCCGGCGCCGGACAGCATGGCGAAGGCGTTGACCAGCATGAGGATGGGCATGCACAGACCCACGCCGGTCAGGGCAGTGGCGCCCACCCCCGGCATGTGGCCGATGTAGATGCGGTCCACGATGTTGTACAGAAGATTGATGACCTGGGCCACCACGGCCGGGGCGGCCAGACTGAATATCCAGCGGCCGATGCCGCCTTCGGCCATGGTTTTGGGAGCCGTCGCACTTGCGGGCATAGAGAATGCGCCTTCTTTCCGAAAAATAGGCATGCGGCCGCCAAAGCGACCGCAGCGCAATAGAACTATTGTATCATATATCGTTAGAAAAGCAATGCAGGCAGGGGCAATTTCACAAATGCCCCGCCGCAAAAAAGCCCCCGCATCCGGGTGGGATGCAGGGGCTTGGGGTTCGGTTCAGGCAGGCATGCGGCCGGGGATCATTCCTCGCCGGTGATGGCCTGGGCCTGTTCCAGGGTGGTGACTTCGGCCATGGCCTGCTGGATGGTCTTGCCTTCGGCCACCAGCTCGCGGCGGGCGGCGTTGACGGCCTGGATCTCCTTCATCTTGTCGCCGGTCAGGGAATAGCCCTTCATGGCGATGAGGGTAGCGCCCCAGGCGACCATGGGCACGATGCAGAACAGGATGATGACCACCCAGTTCATGCCGGGACGGAAGGGATCATCACCGCCGGGCAGGGTGGTGGTGAAGCCGATGGCCGCGGCGGCCAGACCCACGATGGTGGAGCTCAGGGAGGAGACGAGCTTGTCCACCAGGCTGAACAGGGTACCGATGATACCGGGCACATAGTTGCCGGAACGGTAGGTCTCATAGTCGGAGCAGTCGGCCACCATGGGGATGGGCATATCGGCGGTGGCGTAGTAGGCACCGTAGCCGATGCCAAAGAAGAGGATGAACAGGATGGTGTACAGGTTCAGGGTCAGGTGGAAGCCGCCCTCGGTGCTGAACAGGCTCAGGTTCAGGGCCGGGTTTTCGGGGTTCCACAGCAGCAGCAGGACCAGCACGCCCACATACATCAGGAAAGCGACGGCCACATAGCGCATCAGGCTGGCTTTCTGGCCATGCTTCTGGCTGGTGCGCACGGTCAGCACAAAGAAGGGAGCGCTGAACACATAGCCCAGCACCATCATGGGCAGGTACAGACCGTCGTAGTTGCCCATCATGCCGCCGTACAGCATGCACAGAACGGCGGTGTTGGTGGCAATGGCCAGGGCCAGCTTGCAGCCGGCGCCGGCCACCATCAGCCGCTGCAGGGGCTGGTTGGCACGGATGAGGGCGATGTACTCACGGACCTTGACCTTCTGCTGGGTCTCGCCGCCGATGCCGAAGTATTCGGGGCGGTCCTTTTCCCAGATACCGATCATGGCCAGGATGGTGAGCACAAAGGAGATGATCATGGCCAGGGGGACCATGACGTTGAAGAAGTTCTGGGTGGTGTAGTCACCCACCATGGAGCGCAGGATGGGGGCCAGGAACTGGATGGCACCCATGCCCACCATGCTGGCCACCAGGTTGAAGATGGTGAACAGCGGGCGCTGCTTGGGGTCATTGGTCAGAACGGTCTGGCCGGAACGGGTGACGGAGGTCTGGAAGGTGTAGCCGATGACGTAGATGGCGTAGAACACCACATACAGCACATAGCGCAGGGGCATCATGCTGGTGGGCACCATCTGGGTGCAGAAGTACAGCAGGAACGAGCTGACGATCATGATGATGTTGCCGATCAGCATGAAGGGGCGGAACTTGCCGAACTTGCCGTTGGTCTTGTCGATGAGGGCGCCGATAATGGGGTCGGTGACGGCGTCGAACAGACGCATGACCGTGACCATGGTGCTGGCAAAGACCAGAGCCAGACCCAGCACGCCGCCGTAGTAAGCGATGTACGCGGAAGTGAGGATGTAGTAAACATTGGTTGCGCCGTTGTTGAAGGGGAACAGCACCAGCTGGTACAGCTTGGCGCGGTTCAGCCCGCCGTTGTGCGCACTGGCGGCGGCTTTTTCACTCATAGAAACCTCTCCTTTGCAGTTGCCGATAATACGGGGAAGCCCCGCCCCTTTTGAGGGCGGGGTTCCCGTTTGTCGGGCAGGATGCGGGCCACTGGACCCGCGGGGGAAATGTCGGGCAGAGAACCCGGTTCAGGCAGGGCTCCCTTCCGGGGAGAATCAGGCTTCGGCGGCCTTCTTCTTTTTCTGGATGGCACGCACCAGCATGACGATGCAGACCACGGTCAGCACAGCCAGCACGGCGCACAGGGTCCAGGCGGCCAGCTGCCACCACGGGGTGATGAGTTCCAGACGGTCGGTGCTGGACCAGCCGTTCATGGCGTTGGAGTTGACCACGGTGTACAGGATCAGGTGCACGGCGTCGCGCATCTGGGTGACGATGTAGGCGTCATTCTTGTAGTTGTTCAGGATCTCGGTGTGCAGCGGCGTGGGGCTGTCCCAGATCTCGGTGCCGGCGATCAGAGCGTCGCAGGCATCCATGTAGTTGCTGCCGCCGGAGTAGTCGGTGATGGACATGCCGCGCATACCCAGTTCATCGCGCAGGTAGCCGGTCTGCAGGTTTTCGTACTTGCCGCACCAGGTAGCGCCCCAGCGGTTGAAGCCGGACATGGTGCACCAGGCGCCGCCGTCCACGATGGCCTTGTCGGCCACTTCCAGGTAGATCTCACGGGCGGTCTGCTCGTTGACCCAGGTGTTCACACCCATACGGCTGGATTCGGAGTCGTTCAGGGCAACGTGCTTCAGGTAGACGTACACGCCCTTGGACTGGATGCCCTGCACCTCGGTGGCGCAGATCTCGCCGGCGATGAAGGGATCTTCGGAGTAGTACTCGAAGTTACGGCCGGAGTAAGCGGTGCGGTGCATGTTGATGCCGGGGCCGTACAGGCCGGAGTAACCCATGGCCAGGCAGTCTTCGCCGATGCAGCGGCCCACGTCGTTGATGAGTTCACGGTTGAAGGTGGCGGCCATGACGTCCTCGGAGGTGTAGCACATGGCGGAAGCACCACCGGTCAGGGCAGCGGTCAGACCCTGGGGGCCGTTCTCGTCCTTGGTAGCGGTCTTGCCGATGGAAGCCGCGGCCTTGGTGTTGTGGAAGCCCTGGGTGATCATCAGGTTCATTTCGTCAAAGGTCATCTGGTCCAGCAGGGTCTCCCACTGCGGGTCGTCGAATTCCTTGCCGATCATGGAAGCCAGGGTCAGGCCGTTTTCGGCGCCCATGGTGGGCATCTCCACGCTGTCGGCCAGGCTGCCGTCGTACTGGGTGTTGGCCAGAGCAGCGGCCAGGTTGTCGTTCAGGGCAAAGTCAAAGGTGCCGGTGGGGTAGGTGCCGGTCCAGTCGGAACGGCTCAGCCAGGTCACGCTGCCCGGAGAGTAGCTGACCTTGTTGGGGTCGGCGTCGTCGAACAGGTTGGTGATGGCGTTGCCGGTGGATTCGCTGGTGGCGAAGGTGGTGGTGTCCAGAGCGGGGTTGTTCCACTTCCAGGTCAGGGTGGCGTCGCCCTCGGCGGTCATGCCGTTGGCGGTGGTGTAGCCCTTGGCGGCCAGGATGTTGTTCACAGCCTCATGGGCACCGTTGCCCACGGTGAAGTAGTAGTCGCCGGCATCCAGGATGTAGGTCTTGGCGCCGTTGGAGTCATAGGTGCGCAGTTCGCTCTTGTCCACGGTGATGGACACGGTCTCGGAAGCGCCGGGCTCCAGGATATCGGTCTTGTCGAAGCCGCACAGCTCCACGCTGGCCTTTTCGATGCCGTTCTGCTTGTCGTAGTCGGTGTAGGGGCTCTGGAAGTAGACCTGCACGGTCTTCTTGCCGGCCACGCTGCCGGTGTTGGTCACGGTCACATTGACGGTGAAGGCATCGGCGCTTTCGCCCACGGAGAAGTCACTGTAAGCGAAGGTGGTGTAGCTCAGGCCGTAGCCGAAGGGATAGGCCACCACGCTGGAGTAGTCGAAGTCGCCGGCGTTGCCGGTGCCCATGACCACGTCCTCATAGCGGGTCTCGGCGTAGCGGTAGCCCAGGTAGATGCCTTCCTGGTAGACCACATAGTAGCCCTGGTTGCCGTTGTCCTTGTCGTCGGCCACGAAGCCGTAGTCGGCGTTGTTGGAGTAGGGACGGGAGTAGAAGTTGGTCACCGCCGGGTTGGCCAGGTTGTCATACCAGAAGGTATCCACCAGGCTGCCGGAGGGGTTCACGCTGCCGGACAGCAGCCAGCCCACGCCGTTGGCGCCGGTCTGGCCCACATCGCCCATCCACAGGCAGGAGTCGATGCCGTAGTCAACACCGCAGATCTCGGGGTTGAGGAAGTCCAGCTCGATGGCGTTGGAGGTGTTGAGCACCACGATGATGCTCTTGAAGGTGCCGGCATCCTTGAGGGCCTTCAGGCCGGCCAGCATGTCCTTTTCTTCCTGGCTCAGTTCCAGGTAGTTGGTGGTGCCGGTCCAGTCCACACCGGAGCCGTTGTCACCGGAAGGCAGGTCGGCGCCTTCACCGCCGGAGCGGGACAGCACCACGATGGCGGCGTCGCCGTACTGGGCAAAGCTGGAAGCGTTGGCGCTCTCCACTTCGCTCCAGGGAGCTTCGTTCACTTCATACTGGCTGTTGGCGGCCAGGGTGTCGGAGATGGAATCGGGGGTGACGCGGCTGTACTTGGAGGCCACGTCCTCGCTGGTGTACCAGTTCCACAGGGTATCGTTGACTTCGATGCCTTCGCTGGTCAGGGCGTCCTTCAGGGTCGGGGCGGAGGAGGTGTCCACGGCGCCGGAACCGGTGCCGCCGTACATCAGGTCCACCGCACCGCGGCCGAACAGGCTGACCTTGGCGCCGGAGGCCAGGGGCAGGGCGCTGTTGTCGTTCTTCAGCAGCGCGGCACCCTCGGACTCAACGGTGGCGCACAGCTCTTCTTCGTAGCTTTCGCGCTCTTCGTCGGAGGCGAAATCGCTGGTGAAATAGTTGGTATCTTCGGTGGTGTCGCCCTTGATGATCTTATAGGTGGACGCATTGGTGGCGACGTTGATGGTGGTTTCGTACATGGGAGCCACCACGAAGGTAGCCACCATGGCGCCGGCGGTCAGCACCGCACTGACCGCAGTCAGGCCGGACCACAACGCAACTTTGGGCTTTTTCTGCATGTTGTTTTCCTCTCTTCCGTTTGTCTTGCCGCCGCGCAGCCCCCGCCCGGAAGCGGTATGCTGCGTTTTGGCCTGCTGTGCGGGGCGCGGGTCCCGGGTCCGCCGCCGTACCGGCTGCGCGCATTGCCGGTGCGGGAACGGTCGGGGGGTCCGCGTCCTGTATCTCACCCTGCGGGATGGAAACCGCGCAGGGACAAACCTAAATCCGGGGTGTGCTTACACCCAGTTGGCGCTGGTGCTCTTGCCCTTCTTCAGCTTGTAGGCCGGGTTGGGCTTGTCCACCTTGCGGATGGTGGTCTGGTCGGTGCATTCGCCGGCCACAGCCTTCAGTTCCACTTCGCCGGAGATGGGCAGCTTGAAGCGGAAGACCTTGTCGCCGGTCTGTTCGCCCACCTTCTGTCCGTTGGCGTACAGGGTCACCGACGGCTGGTTGGTGTAGACGGTGACGGTGGTGGTGGACTCGGTGCGGTCGGCATAGCGGCGGCCCGCGATGTAGACGAACGGGTCCTTACTCCACCAGGCTTTATACAGATAGAAGCTGTCCTTCTTGATTTTGCGGTCAAAGGTCACCAGACCCTTGTGGTTCATGCCGGGCTCGCCGCCCTGGTCGCGGGCATCGGCCGCGAAATCGAACATGTTCCACACATGGGTGGCCCACAGCCATTTGTGGCGGTCAAAGCAGCGCAGCATGAATTCGTGGTACTTTGCCTGATAATCTTCGGTGTGGTCACCGCGGCGGGGACGGGCGCTGTGCAGGTTGGGCATGGCTTCGGCGCCGTATTCGCTGAAGCCCAGAGGCCGGTTGGGGTAGACCAGATGGAAGAAATCCATCCACAGGTCATTGAGGAACAGGCCCGGCACATACCAGCCCAGATACAGGTTCCAGCTGACCAGGTCGGTGATGTGTGCCACCGGGTTGAAGGGGCCGCACATGGCGTAGCAGGCCAGGGTGGTCAGACGGGTGGGGTCCATGCGGTGGCACAGGTCGTTGAGCTCGTGGTGGTTGTCCAGCATGTCCTTCTTGTCCTTGGTGGAGATGGTGATCTCATTGGACACGCCCCAGCAGACGATGCAGGGATGGTTGTAGTTCTGGATGATGAGCTCGTTCATCTGGCTGATGGTGTTTTCCCGACCGCCCGGCATATGCTCGCTGATGTAGGGGATCTCGGCCCAGACCACCATGCCGGCCTCATCGCATAGATCGTAGAAGTACTGGTCGTGCTGATAGTGAGCCAGGCGGACGGTGTTGCAGCCCATCTCCTTGATCAGGGCCATATCCTCATCGTGCATGGCCTTGGTGATGGCATTGCCGATGCCCTTGCGGTCCTGGTGGCGGGAGACGCCGTGCAGCGGGTACTGCCGGCCGTTGAGCCAGAAGCCGGTCTTGGCGTCCACCTTGAAGTCGCGCACGCCGAAGCGGGTGCGGACCTCATCCACGGTGGTGCCGTTCACGGTCAGGGTGGCCACGGCGGTGTACAGGTAGGGGCTTTCGATGCCGTCCCACAGGTGCACGCCCTGGATGGTCAGGGTCAGGTCGGTGCCGGTGCCCTGGGCCACGGTCTTGCCCTCGGCGTCCAGCAGGGTGACGGCCACTTCGGCGCCCTCATGGGCGTTGTGCCAGCTCTCCACATGGACGGTGGCGTCCTTGTAGCCGTTTTCCGGTTTGGGGGTGACCTTTAGGCCGGTACCGCCGAAGTGGTCCAGGTCGAAGTGGTTCTTGCTGACGATGACAAAACTCACATCCCGGTAGATGCCGCCGTAGAAGGTGAAGTCGGCTTTCTGGGGATAGACGGTGTCGTTCTTGGTGTTGTCCACCACCACGGTCAGTTCGTTGGTGTCCCGCAGCAGGGCGGTGATGTCGGCGCGGAAGGTGGAATACCCGCCGTCATGGCGGCAGACTTCGGAGCCGTTCAGGCTGACCCGGGCGGAGGAGTTGACCCCCTCGAACTGGAGGTAGACACACTCGGTGGCCGCGTCGTAGGCGGGTTTTTCAAAGGTGGTCTGGTAGGTGCAGGCGCAGCGCTTGTAATCGTTGCCGCCGTCCTGACCATCGATGTTGTTCCAGGTATGGGGCAGGTTCACAACGGCATCCGGCTGTCCGGGCTGCGAAAAGTGCCAGGCTTGCTTCATCAGGGAAAGGCTTCTTCTCATCAGTTCACGACCTCTTTTCCGGGCAGGGAGCCCTTTTATGCATTTTCTTCATGGATTTATCATATCCTGTTCATTATTATTTCACAACGGGTTTGGCGGAAGTGGTCGTTTTTGTGCACCATCTGGAAAACGCTTCCGTCAACTTGTTATGAATTAGTCAATCTTTTTTGGATACCTTGCACAAACAAAAAGACCCCCGAAATTCGGGGGTCTTGGGGTATCGGAAATAGTCGGGACCTCAGTCCTGCCGGGGCAGGGGGATGAGGATCTTCAGGGCAAAGCAGTCGTTCTCGGTGCTGACGGTCAGGTGGCCGTCGTACTTTTTCAGGATGCGCTGCACCCCCCGCAGGCCGAAGCCGTGGTAGTCGCCGCCGGTCTTGGTGGTGACAGGCAGGCCGTTGCGGAACACCGGCTGGGTGTCCAGCGGGTTGGTGATGGTGATGACCAGGAACTGCTGCTTCACATGCACCAGCACGTCGATCTGGCGTTTGTCCTTGTCGGCAAAGCGCTGCACCGCCTCGATGGCGTTGTCCAGGGCATTGCCGAAGATGGCGTAGGTGTCCGCCGGGTCCAGAAAGCCCATGCGGCTGCCGTCGGCCACACACTGGATGTGAATGTCCTTGTCCCGGCAGAGCAGGCTCTTTTCGGTCAGGATGGTGTCCAGCACCTCGCTGCCGGTCTTGACGATGGAGTCGTAGATCTCGATGGAATCGTCGATCTCGTCCAGGTAGCGGCGGCGCTCGGTGCTGTCGGTCATGTCCCGCAAAGCGTAGATCTGCACCTTCAGGTCGTGGCAGCGCCGGTTGATGAGGGCAATGTTCTTGCGGGCCAGCTGGTACTGCTCCTTCTGGCGGTGCCACAGGATGTCCAGGGCGTCCAGGTCGTGCTGGATGGCGCTTTTCTTGAACAGGGCGTTCTGTAAGAACAGGATGGTCAGGCAGTAGAATTCGCACATGAGGATGACCGCCCAGTTGCCCTGCAGGGACACGATGCGGAAATCCACCACGATGGAGGCGGTGAGGAACTCAAACACCACAAAGAGCATCAGGGCCGAGATGGTCTGCCTTGGTCCCACATGAAACTGCCCGTCGGCGGTCATGCCCTGCACCACCAGCAGATACACCAGGGTACAGCACACCCCGGCAAAAGGCACCACACACAGCCAGGGCAGGGGCGGACGGCCGCTGTGGACATGGACCCAGGTGTACCAGGTATTGAAAAGCTGTACAAAAAACTGCTGGGCCATCATCATCCAGGCGGCGCAGTACAGGTTGCCGTACACCGTCTGCCGGCACAGGACCAGGGCCATGCCCGCCACATAGGCAAACAGGACCAGCAGCTGCCACCACTGTATGGAGGCGGCGGCCAGCCCGGTGCGCCAGTAGGCCCAGCCCAGTGCCAGACCCAGCACCAGGCACAGCGCCAGGCGCAGGGGGTAGTTGTTCCGGTGGCGCAGGGGCCAGGTGTACAGGGCGGCGCACAGCCCGTGCATGAGCACCACCGCCACCGACTGGACCAGAAGGATCGAACCGCCCATCAGCTGCTGCCTCCCATGTAGTCGGTCAGGGCGTTGAGGAAGGCGCTGCGGGCCCGGCGGCTGATCTCCAGCTCATGGCCCGCCACCACCACCGTATCCTTGCGCACCTGCTCCACATGCATCAGGTTGACGATGTACCAGTGGTTGCACTTGGCAAAGTTGTAGGGGGCCAGCTGCTTTTCGGCGCTCTGGAGGGTGCCCCGCAGCACATACTCTCCCTGCTCGGTGTGGTAGTGGAGCATGTGGTCCTGCACCTCCACATAGTAGATGCTGCGCACACCCACCCGCTGCAGGCGGTCGGGCAGGGTGAGCAGGATCTCCTCATTGCGGCGTTTGACCACCCGCTCGATGGCCCGGGTGAACTTGAGCTGGAAGGTGTAGTAGCTCACCGGCTTCATGACAAAATCCAGCGCCCCCACCGAGTAGCCCCGGATGGCATACTGGGCCATGTTGGTAATGAACATCAGCACCACCTGCTCGTCCTGCTGCCGGATGGCCTTGGCGGCATCCATACCGGTGACCTTGGGCATCTCGATGTCCAGCAGGATGATGTCGTACCGGGGCTGGTAGTCCTGCAGGATCTCGCTGCCGTCGGAAAAATGCAATACCTCAAAGGTACGGTCGTTTTCCCGGCCGTAGCGTTCAATATATTCTTTCAGCTGTTCGGCGCACGGCGCCTCATCTTCCACAATGGCGATGCGCAGCACGGACTTCCTCCTTTTGCGGCCGGTTGTTGAATTTCGTGAGATTCTTACTCATAATCATAACACAAAACGGCGTTTGCGGCAACCGGAAAACCATCGGGCCGGCCGGCCCCATATGTGCGTTACATCGTAACGGAACATCCGGTCGGCCCGTCCGGCGGGTGTTCGGGGAAGCGAACTGTATTATGGCGTTTTTTCGCCATTTTCACTGGCTTTGTACCCATTTTGGGGGTGTAACCGGGGTCTTGCTTTTACCCTGGGGCCGTGCTAGAATTAAGAGAACAGTTACAACCTTTTGCAACCCGCCGCGGCGGGCTGCGCCTGTCTGTTTTTTTCCGGTTTCCGCACCCGTCATTCAAGGAGGAATCCACCATGCAAGAAACCAAATGCCTGCAGGCCAAGATGTTCGGCGGGCTGCAGATCCACGTCGGGGATCAGTACCTGGTCGAAAAGGGAGGGCGCGTGAACAAGCCCATTGAACTGCTGGTGTATCTGCTCCTGAACATCGGGGCGCAGACCACCAATGAACAGATCATGGAGGCCCTGTGGGGGGATGACGAGGTGGAGAATCCCGCCGGCGCCCTGAAAAATGCGGCCTATTCGCTGCGCCGGCTGCTGGCCAAGGCCGGGTTGGAGCAGGAGTGCATCATCACCCAGGACCGGCAGTATGCCTGGAACCCGGATGTGCCGGTGGATCTGGACATCGACCGGTTCAACAAGCTGTACGAGACCGCCATGCAGACCCCCGGCACTCCGGCGGAGACGGTGGAAAAGTGCTGCCGGGAAGCCCTGGCCCTGTATGCGGGGGATTTTCTGCCGGCACTGAGCGACCGGTACTGGCTCATTGCCCGGGCCAGCACCCTGCGGCAGCGGTACATGAGCATGGTGCTGCACCTGAGCGACCTGCTTCTGGCGTCCGACGAGCGCGCCGACGCGGAGGAGGTCATGAACCTGTGTTCCCGGGCGCTGCTGTTTGAGCCGCTGAGTGAGGACATCTACCTGCGCTATTTCACCGCCCTGCGCAAGATGGACATGAAGACCGCCGTGCTGAGCTACTACCCGGTGGTAGCCAACATGTTTTTGGATGAGGTAGGCCAGCCCCTGCCGGAATCGGTGCGGGAGATCTACCGCTGGGCCGCCGAGGGTGCCAACCTGCCCATGGAGGACATCCGCCATATCCAGAAGGACCTGGACGAGATCACCCGGGACGACCGGCCCATCCGCGGGGCGTATTTCTGCCCCTACGAGGTGTTCAAGCACATGTACCACATGGTGGTGCGCAGTGCCACCCGCAACTCCGAGGATGTCATCCTGCTGCTGGTGACCCTGGTGCCGCTGGAAGTGCCCAAGCAGGAGATGATCCGGGTGATGCTTTCGGTGAAGGAGCTTATCAAGAACATGCTGCGCAAAGGCGACGTGTTTGCCCGGTACAGCCGCAATCAGTATGTGCTGATGCTTTCGGTGAAGCACACCGACGATTACAAGGTGGTGCGCGACCGCCTGCTGACCCGCTACGAAAAGAGCGGCATGAGCCAGATGCTGCGCATGCAGGTGACCATCGGCATCCCGGACCCCATTGTGTGAGAGTACACAGAAAAGACCGGCTTTCCCCGGAAAGGGAAGGCCGGTTTTTTGTTTGGTTTTGCGGGATGCCCGCAAAGGCTCCCCTGTGTAAGGGGAGCTGGCAGCCGAAGGCTGACTGAGGGGTTGGTAACGTACTGGAATTGCCCGGTAACAGGTTGTAAGGCAGACTTACCAACCCCTCCGCCGCTGCGCGGCACCTCCCCTTACACAGGGGAGGCTTTCCGGAAACGGCATTCAAATCCATTCCTTGCTCAGGCCCCCCAGGGCCTGAGAAGGCCGTCCCGGAGGGGTGGCCGCATAACGGGTCCAGGGCGCAGCCCTGGTCGGCGTCCACCGCCTCGAAACGGTGGCGGTTTTTCGGTTCCTTTTTGACGCCAAAAAGGAACAAGCCCGCAGCAGGCAGCCGTCACACCCGTCAGCCGGGCGGCCAACCAACCCCTCCGCCGCTGCGCGGCACCTCCCCTTACACAGGGGAGGCCTGGGGAAGATAGTAGCTCCGCGGCACCTCCCCTTACACAGGGGAGGCTTGGAAAGAGGGAGGCCACGCCTCGCCCACCCAACCACAGGGGAGGCATTTTTTCAACAAAACACCGCCCCCACCGGGGAAAACTCTCCCGGCAGGGGCGGTGTTGCAGTTTATGCGGGCAGGTTCAGCCCCAAAGCAGCGTTACGCCGCCTTGTGTTTGGCCGCGGTGCGCTGGATGAGCTTGACCACTTCCACAATGGGAATGACGATCACGGACAGCAGCAGCGCGATCAGGTACTCGGGCAGGTCCACGGGAGTGAAGCCGAAGGCGTTGGCGATGAAGGGCACTTCCAGCACCAGGGTGGTCAGCACCAGGCTGCCCAGCATGGCGCCCCACAGCACCACGTTGTGGCTGTGCAGCTTGAAGATGCTGCCGCGCTGGCTGCGCATGTTGAAGCTGTGGAAGATCTCGCACATGCTCATGGTCAGGAAGGCCATGGTCATGCCGTCGGGGGAGATACCCTTGGGCATCTCGAAGTAGCCCACTTCCATGCAGTGGCCGATGATATAGGAAGCCAGGGTGATGACGGTGATCAGCACGCCCTGGTACACCACGTCAAAGCCCAGGCCGCCGGCAAAGATGCCGTCGGTGGATTTGCGGGGCGGGCGGTGCATGATATCGCTTTCGCCCTTTTCCATGCCCAGAGCCAGGGCCGGGAAGCAGTCGGTGATGAGGTTGATGAACAGCAGGTGCACCGGGTTCAGCAGGGTGAAGCCCAGCAGGGTGGCGGTGAAGACGCCCAGCACCTCGCTCATGTTGGAGGCCAGCAGGAACTGGATGGCCTTGCGGATGTTGTCGTAGATGCGGCGGCCTTCGCTGACAGCGTTGACGATGGTGGCAAAGTTGTCGTCGGCCAGCACCATGTCGGCCACGTTCTTGGTCACGTCGGTGCCGGTGATGCCCATGCCCACGCCGATGTCGGCGGCCTTGATGGACGGGGCGTCGTTGACGCCGTCACCGGTCATGGCGGTGATGGCGCCGCGCTTCTTCCAGGCGGTGACGATGCGCACCTTGTGCTCGGGCTGTACGCGGGCATACACGCCGTAACGGGTGATAGCGTCGGCCAGCTGCTCGTCGGTCAGGTCATCCAGCTCGGAGCCGGTGATGGCTTCGGACGCATCCTGGATGATGCCCAGCTCCTTGGCGATGGCCACGGCGGTGTCCTTGTGGTCGCCGGTGATCATCACGGGGCGGATACCGGCTTCCCGGCATTCCACGATGGCGGCCTTGACTTCGGGACGGACCGGGTCGATCATGCCGGTCAGGCCGATGAAGCACAGGTCCTGCTCCAGGAAGTCGGGTTCATTGTTGTGGGGGTTCTGGGCCCAGGGACGCATGGCGGCAGCCAGCACGCGCAGGGCCTTGTCGGCCATTTCCTTGTTGGCCTGCAGGAATTCGGTACGCTTTTCCACGGTCATGGGCACGGCCTTCTCACCGTCCCAGTAATGGGTGCAGCGCTTGAGCACCACGTCCGGGGCGCCCTTGGTGTACTGGATGAAGGCATTGCCGGAAGCATGCAGGGTACTCATCATCTTGCGGCTGGAATCGAAGGGAGCTTCGTCCACGCGGGGCTGCTTGGCTTCCAGGTCGGTCTTCTTCATATCCAGGGAAGCGGCGTAGTTCACCAGAGCGGCCTCGGTGGGCTCGCCGATGGCGCCCTCGGGGGCATACTCGGCGTCGCAGCACAGGGCCATGGCGGTGGCCAGCAGGGGTTCGTCGCCCACATGCTCCACCACGGTCATCTTGTTCTGGGTCAGGGTGCCGGTCTTGTCCGAGCAGATGACCTGGGCGCAGCCCAGGGTCTCCACGGCGGTCAGACGGCGGATGACGGCGTTGCGCTTGCTCATGTTGGTCACGCCGATGGACAGCACCACCGTGACCACGGTGGCCAGGCCTTCGGGGATGGCGGCCACGGCCAGGGAGACGGCCACCATGAAGGTGGACAGGATGGCATCCAGGCTGAATTCGCCGTGGGTGATCAGGTTAAAGGCAAAGATGAAGACGCAGATGCCCAGCACCAGCTTGGACAGGGTGCGGCCCAGCTCGTCCAGCTTGCGCTGCAGCGGGGTCTGCTCGTCCTGGGTGGCGGCCAGGGCGCCGGCGATCTTGCCCATCTCGGTATCCATGCCGGTATCGGTGACCACCATGCGGCCGCGGCCGTACACCACGGTGGAGCCCATATAGCACATGTTCTTGCGGTCGCCCAGGGGCACATCCTTGCCGCCCTCGGCGGGCAGCAGCTTTTCGATGATCTTGTTCACCGGCACGCTCTCACCGGTGAGGGCGGCTTCCTCGATCTTGAGGCTGGCGCTTTCCAGGATACGGCCGTCGGCGGGGACGCTGTCGCCCGCTTCCAGCAGCACGATGTCGCCGGGCACCAGCTCGGCGCTGGGCAGGCTCACATGCTTGCCGTCACGCAGCACCTTGCTGGTGGCGGCGGTCATGGTCTGCAATGCCTCGATGGCGGCTTCGGCCTTGCTCTCCTGATAGACGCCCAGCACGGCGTTGAGCAGCACCACCACCAGAATGATGATGACTTCGGCCATGCTTTCGCCTTCGATGAGGCTGGTCACGGCGGACACCGCCGCGGCGCACAGCAGGATGATGAGCATGGGGTCCTTGAGCTGCTCAATGAAACGCTGGAGCAGAGTGGCTTTCTGCGCTTCCTTGAGCTTGTTGGGGCCGTGTTCTTCCAGGCGGCGGGCAGCTTCCTGGCTGCTCAGGCCGTCCAGACCGGCGTTTTCCTGCTGAAGAACTTCTTCGGCAGACAGTTCATAACTTTTCACGCTGGAACTCCTTTCGGTTGCAGGCGGGGAAAGGCCCCGCCGACCCTCTTATACCTATTATATATAAATAAGACCCATACACCAGGGACTTGCAGCAAGCCGATGGCGTATGAGTCTCATTCTTTGCGGTATCTTTACCTCAAAGGCGGCACCGGGCGCCAAAAGCGCCGGGATGACGATGCCGCCGCACGTCCCGAAAGGGGGACGCGGAACTACTCCCTCAAACGGCTGAGAAAGAAAAACAGGTCCGGCAATTACAGGATGCCCAACCCCTGCAGTAAAATTTTCAGGCCCATCAGGACCAGCACGGCGCCGCCGGCCCGCTCGGCCAGGGCCTTGTACCGGGTGCCGAACAGGTTGCCGATCTTGACGCCTGCCGCCGACACCACCAGGGTGACAATGCCGATGAACAGCACCGCGGCCACGATGTCGGTGCCGGTGGCCGCAAAGCTCACGCCCACGGCCAGGGCATCAATGGAGGTAGCCACCGCCAGGGGCAGCATGGCTTTGGGGGAGAAGTCGGGGGTGACTTCCTCCTCGCCGCCAAAGCTTTCCCGGATCATGTTGATGCCGATGATGGCCAGCAGCGCAAAGGCCACCCAGTGACCGAAGCTGCCGATGAGCCCCGCAAACCCGGACCCCAGCCAGTAGCCCAGCAGGGGCATCAGCGCCTGAAAGGCCCCGAACCATACGCCGCAGATCAGCGCGTGGCGCAGCTGCATTTTGCGCACCGAGAGTCCTTTGCAGATGGACACCGCAAAAGCATCCATGGAAAGGCCCAGTGCAATGATGAAAAGATCCGCCAATGACATACGCAAACCACTCTCCCGTGTTGTGATGCGGCAGGCGGGACAGGTACAAAAAAAGCGAGACCTATCCCGCCCTGCCGTGCAAGGCAAAAGATAAGTCTCGCTGTTTCATCTAAAGCCAGGGTTGCCCCAGGATGTTGGCTCTATCACGCGGATATTCCGCGCCAGCTACTCCCTTATGCAGGCAGTACCATACCATATCTGCGGGGGGTTAGTCAAGTACAACCACAGGGTGTTTTGGGGGCCAGGAAAGTTTTCCACCGTTTTCCCGAGTTTTGCACAGCCTTTACACGGTGTTTTCCGCCAAAAGTTGAAAACTCGGGGCAAAATGTTGAAAACTCAGGGGTTTTGGCGGCGAATATTACGAAATGATGAATACGGCGGGTTAATTACCAGCCCGTATAACGGTTTTTCACGTTGAAAATGTTGAAAACCCTGTGGAAAGTGTGGAAAACTACTTCGTTTTCCACAAACTACAACTTTTGATTGTTTGGCCCCGGGAGCCCCTGTGCCGATTTCGACAAACAAATGTTGAACTTGCCCGGGGGAAATGGTACAATAGCATAATAAACCGCCCGCCCTAAAACGGCGGAATTCCACGGTTTTCCACAAGGAGGTTTCCATGAATTGGCTCGACAGGCTTGAGCGCCGTTACGGCCATCTTGCCATCCCCAATCTGTTGAATATCGTTCTGGTGGGCCAGCTCATCGCCTGGTTCATCATCATGTTCATCAACTCCGATCTGCTGGGCGCGCTGATGCTCACCCGCGCCGGACTGTTCCACGGGCAGCTCTGGCGGCTGGTCAGCTTTGTGTTCATGCCCAGTCTGTACCGCTCGCCCTTCTGGCTGCTGGTGGAACTGTACTTCTACTGGTGGGTGGGCAACTCCCTGACCCGCGCCTGGGGGGATTTCCGTTTCACCGTCTACTGGGTGGCGGGCATGCTGGGAGCCATCCTCAGCTGCCTGATCACCGGCTTCGGCAGCTCCTCGGGGCTGTTCCTCAGTCTGTTCTTCGCATACGCCTGGATGTGGCCCAACCAGCAGGTGATGCTCTTCTTCTTTATCCCGGTCAAGGTCAAGTGGCTGGGCTGGGCCGCCGCGGCCGTCTGGGCCTGGGACTTCCTCACCGGCAGCTTTTCTTCCCGCATCACCCTGCTGTTCGGTCTGGCGGGCTTTCTGCTCTTCTTCGGCAAGGAGCTGTGGGACTGGTGCCACGACACCATCGCGGGCTACAAACGCCGCAAGGACTGGGAAAACCGCTGGAAGTGAATCCCGGGTCCCCATCCGCATTCTTTTGTTATCCACTCTTATAAGGAGGAATCACATATGAAACTCATCACTGCCATTGTCAACAAGGAAGACTCCAAGGCTGTCTGCTCCGAACTGGTGCGCAACAAGTTCTACGTCACCCGTCTGGCCACCACCGGCGGCTTCCTGATGGCCGGCAACATGACCCTGCTCATCGGCACCGAGGACGAGCGGGTGGACACCTGCATCGAATGCATCTCCAAGTGCTGCAAGCAGCGCACCGAGATCGTGCCCGGCGCGGCTTCCATCGGCCTGGGCATGGAGAGCGCCATGCCCATTGAGGTCACCGTGGGCGGCGCCACCGTCTTTGTGACCAACGTGGAACGCTTCGAAAAGCTGTGAGCACTTCCGGTATGCTGGACCGTCTGGCCGGCAACCATGCCCTGAAACAGGATCTTTCCACGGCGCTGCGCTCCGGACGGCTGCCCCACAGCATTCTGCTGGTGGGGGAACCGGGCTGCGGGGCGGGCTTTGCTGCGCGCTGCCTGGCGGCGGACTATCTGTATCCCCAGGGGGGCGCCCACGCTGAGGCGGTGCTCCGGGGGGAGGACAGCGAGTGTCTGGCCGTCCGGGGGGAAGGCGCCTCCGGCCAGATCAAGGTGGAACGCATCCGGGACGCCCGGGAGAACATCCAGCACAGCGCCCTTTCCGCCGACGCGGCCGGGCGTGTGCTGTTCATCTACGGCGCCCAGAACCTGAACGGGGCTTCGGCCAACGCCATGCTGAAGATCATGGAGGAACCGCCCGAAGGGGTGCTGTTCCTGCTGACGGCTTCCAGTGCGGCGGCGGTGCTGCCCACCATCCGCAGCCGGTGCGCCGCCTACACGGTGGCCCCGGTGCCCGAAGCCGAATGTGCCGCCGCTTTGCGGGCGGCGCTGCCCCAGATCGACGACCGGCAGGCCGCCGACCTTGCCTTTTTATATGAAGGGCACATCGGTTCGGCTATTGCGGTGATGCAGGACCCGGCCGTCAAGAGTGCCCGGGCTGCCGCCCGGGAGCTGTGCCATCAGGCCGAAGTCCGGGACACCTACCGGGCCGCGGCGCTGCTGGCCAAATACGAGAAGGACAAAGAGGGCGTTGCCCGCCTGCTGGTACAGACCCGCACGGCGGCCAGCGCCGCTTTGCGCCGCCCGGGGTTCGACGGGCTTTCGGCCCCTGCCGCTGCCCGGCTGGCCCGGGCCGCCGGCGACGCCATGAAGGCCATGGCCGGCAACGCCAACCTGCGCCTGACCCTGACCCTGCTGGCCGCTGCGGCCACCGCCCAAGACCCATAAAATAAAGGAATACAAGCATGAAAGTCATTTCTGTCAAATTCAAGGAGAGCGGCCGCTCCTACTACTTTGACCCCGGCACGCTGGAAGTGCAGACCGGGGATTTCGTCATTGTGGAGACCGCCCGCGGCGTGGAGTGCGGCGAGGTGGTCCGCGGCTGCCATGACCTGCCGGACACCGGGTTCTCCCGGGAGATCAAGCCGGTGCAGCGCATGGCCGACGGCATGGACATCCGCCGCATGCGCCAGAACCGGGCCGACGAGCGCAAGGCCTTCACCATCTGTGAGCAGCGCATCGCCGCCCACAAGCTGCAGATGAAGCTCATCGACGCCGAATACACCCTGGACCGCAACAAGCTGGTGTTCTACTTCACCGCCGACAACCGGGTGGACTTCCGGGAGCTGGTCAAGGACCTGGCTTCCCAGTTCCACACCCGCATCGAGCTGCGCCAGATCGGCGTGCGGGATGAGAGCAAGATGCTGGGCGGCCTGGGCGTCTGCGGGCAGCCTTTCTGCTGCAGCCGCTTTCTGAAGAACTTCCAGCCCGTGTCCATCAAGATGGCCAAGGAACAGGGACTTTCCCTGAATCCGGCCAAGATCAGCGGCGCCTGCGGGCGTCTGATGTGCTGCCTGGCCTACGAGCAGAAGAGCTACGAATACCTGAACAGCATCACCCCCCAGGTGGGCAGCGTGGTCCGCACCCCCGACGGGGAAGGCACCGTCACCGAAGTGAACGTCATCTCCGGCACCCTGAAGGTGCGCAGCGTGGAGAGCCTTTCGCCCAAGACCTACAAGCGGTCGGAGTGCGAGTATCTGCGCGGGGGACGCCGTGCCCCGGTGAAGCCGGACAAGGAGGACTGACCCATGGCCGGGACCCTGTATATCGTGGCCACGCCCATCGGCAACCTGGACGATATGCCGCCCCGGGTGGCGGCCACCTTCGGCGCGGCGGATTTCGTGGCGGCGGAGGACACCCGGGTGACCCTGAAACTGCTGAACCATCTGGGACTGAAAAAGCCTATGGTCAGCTACTATGAACACGCTTTGCACCACGGGGCCGCCATTCTGGAACGCATCGAGGCCGGCGAAAGCTGCGCTTTGTGTTCGGATGCGGGCATGCCCTGCATCAGCGACCCCGGGGAGCAGATCGTCACCGAGGCCCTGGCCCGGGGCATCCATGTGGTGCCGGTGCCGGGGGCTTCGGCCTGCGTCACCGCGCTGGCGGTGTCCGGGCAGAAGACCGCCCGCTTTGTGTTTGAGGGATTTCTGCCGGTGCCCAAAAAGGAGCGCCGGGAGCGGCTGGACGCGCTGAAAAACGAGACGCGGACCATCCTTTTGTACGAAGCCCCCCACAAGCTGCGCACCACCCTGGACGACCTGATCAGGACCTGCGGGCCGGACCGGTCGGTGACCCTGTGCCGGGAGCTGACCAAGCTCCACGAGGAGATCAACAAGACCACCCTGGGCGAAGCGGCGGCGCTGTACGCCGAGACCGAGCCCCGGGGCGAATATGTGCTGGTGCTGGCGGGGGCGGATGCGCCCGCCGAGGAGGCCGAAGTCCCCACGCTGGAGGACGCCGTGGCCGCCGCCCGCACCCTGATGGAGGGCGGCACGCCGCCTTCTGCGGCCGCCAAGCAGGCCGCCGCCGGCACCCCTTACTCCAAGGGAGAAATTTACCGGCAGCTGGTGCGGGGAGAGTAAGACCCGCCCGGCACAACAATGGAAAGAAAGGGAGTTTTTCCCATGGCGGAAGACGTATCTACGATTCTGGTGGTCAGCGACACCCACGGCCGACTGACCCGGCTGCGGTGGATCTTGCGCCACGAAAAGGCCGACGCGCTGTTCTTTTTGGGCGACGGCCTGTATGACCTGGACCAGGCCATCCTGCAGAACCGGGTGCAGCCGCCCTATCCCATCTACCGGGTGCGGGGCAACTGCGATTTTGCTTCCCATGACCCGGCCGAGGGTCTGGCGCCGTTCGGCGGGGTGCTGTTTTTCTACACCCACGGCCACCACTACGGGGTCAAGGCCAGTCTGGGCCAGCTGCAGGAAGCAGCCGCCGACCGGGGCGCCGATGTGGCGCTGTTCGGCCATACCCATTACAAGACGCTGCGGGCGGCCACATCGGTCACCCCGGCGCTGTTCAACCCGGGCAGCCTGCGGGATACGGGCAGCTACGGGGTCATTACCATCACCGACGGCCAGTGCGCCTTCGGCTGGAAGCAGGTGCCCCAGGACTTATGAACGAAACAATGGAACCCAATATTCTGATCCGGCTGGATGAGACGGACAGCACCAATACCTGGGCCAAGGCCCATCTGGATAAATTCGGCCCGGTGGGGGCGGTGTACACCACCAGCCAGACGGCGGGCCGGGGACGGCTGGGCCGCCAGTGGGTGAACGCCAACGGTCTGGCGCTGTATTACACCGCCGTTCTGCAGGTGCCTCTGGCGGACACAGCGGCGCTTTCGCTGTATTCCAGCCTGGCAGCGGCCCGGGCGCTGCGCCGCCGCTACGGGGTGGACTGCCGCATCAAGTGGCCCAACGACCTGCTGCTCAACGGCAAGAAGATCGTGGGCATCCTGTGCGAAACGGTGGTCCAGGGGCCGAAGGTGACGGCGCTTTCGGGCATCGGGTTCAACCTGGCCCAGCCCCAGAGCTATTTTGACGCCGCGGGCCTGCCCCACGGCACCAGTCTGGCCCTGCAGGGGGCCGACGTGCACCTGCCCGAGGACGCCGAAGCCCTGGCCCGGGACCTGACGGCTTTCGGGTTCGACAAGGAGCTGTACGCCTTTGAGCGGGAGGGCTTTGCCGCCTGCCGGGAGGCGTACAAGGAACTGTGCGTCAACCTGGGCCGCCATGTGACCTTTGACGGCGGCACCGGCACAGCGGTGGACATCGACGACCAGGGCCGCCTGGTGGTGGAAGACGACCACGGCGGCGATGTGCATGTGTTCACCGGCGAGGTGAGCGTGCGGGGCATTTACGGGGCGGTGTAAGACCGCCTCTTTTTTGTTTGACCGCTGCCGGGCAATGGTTTTAAAACCATTCCTTGCTCACCGGTCCCCAGACCGGTGAGAAGGCCGTCGCAAGGTGGCCGCACACGGGTCCAGGGTGAAACCCTGGTCGGCGTCCATCGCCTCGAAACGTTGGGACTTTTCGCTTCCTTTTGGTCACAAAAGGAAGGAGCAAACGTCTGACTGCCGTTTTCCGAAAAGTGAGAAGCCAAATGATCGTACGTTCCCCGGCTTACAGATATTTTTGCGAAAAATTCTTTGACGGCAATTTTTGACATTTGTACAAATCGTTCCGAAACGTCTGTTTTTTGCAGGTATATTTATTCGCTGCACCGAGTATTTTTTCAGCAGCGCATGTTTCCTGCGGAATTAACAGAAAGTTCACAAGAACATAATAGATTTTTCGCAAGTATTGGGTATCCTGTTAAGCACAGGGAACGGAGCCGCAACCGTCACCCTGGAACATGATTCCTCCTCACACCAAAACGATACCCCAAAGCCCCCACCTGTTACCGCAAGCAGGTGGGGGCAACTTTTTTGCCGGGTAGAGAACGGCTCCCCTGTGTAAGGGGAGCTGGCGGCCGGTAGGCGACTGAGGGGTTGGTTTGCCGCCCGGCTTCCGGGCGTAACGGCCGCATGCCGGAGAGTCCTTCCTTTTGTGACCAAAAGGAAGCGAAAAGTCCCACCGTTCCGATGCGGTGGACGCCGGCTGGGGCTGCGGCCCCAGACCCCGAGATGCGGCCACCTTGCGACGGCCTTCTCACCGGTCTGGGGACCGGTGAGCAAGGAATGGATTTTAATACCATTTCCCGGTAACGGCAGCTGACGGAAGTAGAGAACGGCTCCCCTGTGTAAGGGGAGCTGGCGGCCGGTAGGCCGGCTGAGGGGTTGGGGACGTACTGGGATTTCCCGGTAACGGGTTGCAAGGCAGGCTTACAACCCCTCCGGGGCTGCGCCCCACCTCCCCTTACACAGGGGAGGCTTGGGGCAAAGTCGCACCAAACCCAGTCACTTCCTTACGTTTTATAACAAACATTCCGGACACGCCATTCAAATCCATTCCTTGCTCAGGCCCCCCAGGGCCTGAGAAGGCCGTCCCGGAGGGGTGGCCGCATAACGGGTCCAGGGGTTTACCCCTGGTCGGCGGCCGCCGCATCGAAACGGCGGCACTTTTTCGCTTCCTTTTTGGTGACAAAAAGGAAGGACCAACCGGCTGGCAGCTGTTACACCCGGCAGCCACGCGGCAAACCACCCCCTCCGCCGCTGCGCGGCACCTCCCCAACCACAGGGGAGGCTTTCCAAACACAAAAAAACAAAACCCGGGGCGCTCCCTCAAAAGCAAGGGAACGTCCCGGGTTGTTTTTATGGTTGGAATCAGCCCCGCACCCGGAACCCGCGTTCGGTTTCGTCCACAGGGACGGTGCGGCAGGTCATGTTTTCGATCATGATCCACTTGCTGGTACTGGTCAGGGTGGGCACCAGCTTGTCCAGCACGGCGGGGTCGCCCTGGGCTTCCAGCTCCACGCTGCCGTCCCAGTTGTTCACCACCCAGCCGGTCAGCCCCAGCAGAGAGGCCGCATACTGGGCCCGGTACCGGAACCCCACGCCCTGCACGCTGCCGGTGAACCGCCAGTGGCGGCGCTCGGGGGCGCTCATCCCTCGATCCCCGTCACCGTGTAGTCCTTGGCCTGCACGGCGTCCCGCAGAACATCGTCGGCCACCGGGGCGCTCAGGGTCACCACGGCGGTGCCCGCCTCGTGGCTGACGGCGGCGCTCTCCACCCCGTCCAGGGCTTCCAGCGCCTTCTTGACGGTGGCTTCGCAGTGGGCACACATCATGCCCTCGATATGAACAGTCTTGGTCATAACCACATCTCCTTTTTCAGGTACAGCGTCCGCCCCAGCGGCCGGGCAGGCCACCGGACAGGCTTGGGGTTCGGGCATCGCCGCCCGGGGCGGTGCCGCATGTTTGGGCGGGGCATCGTGCTCCGCGTTGTGGGGGTCAAAGGTGTTCAGCCGCAGGGCGTTGGTCACCACGCACACGCTGGACAGGCTCATGGCCGCCGCGGCGATCATGGGATTGAGCAGGATACCCAACGGGTACAGCACGCCCGCCGCCAACGGGATGCAGACGGCGTTGTAGAAGAACGCCCAGAACAGGTTCTGGTGAATGTTGGTGACCACCTTGCGGGACAGGCGCACCGCGGCGGCGATGTCCGCCGGGTCGCTGCGCACCAGCACCACATCGGCGGCATCCAGGGCCACATCCGCCCCGGCGCCGATGGCAATGCCGGTATCCGCCCGGGTCAGGGCCGGGGCGTCGTTGATGCCGTCGCCCACCATGGCCACCCGGCCGTCTTCCTGCAAGCGGCGGACTTCCGCCTCCTTGCCCGCAGGCAGCACCCCGGCCACCACGTCGGCGGTATCCAGGCCCACCTGGGCCGCAATGTAGGCAGCGGTGTTGGCGTTGTCACCGGTGAGCAGCACCACATGCAGGCCCAGGGCCCGCAGTTCGGCAATGGCCTGTTTGCTGCTGGGCTTGACCGAATCCGCCACCCCGATGACCCCGGCCGCGTGACCGTCCAGGGAGAAATACAGGGGCGTGGCGCCCTGTTCCGCCAGGCGATGCCCGGCTTCCAGCAGGTCTTCGGGCACGTCCGCCTGGCTGCGGATGAAGTCCTCGTTGCCGCCGGCCATGAGTTTGCCGGCCATCTTGCCCACCAGGCCCTTGCCCGGCACCGCCTGCACATCCTTGACCATGGAGGGGCGCACGCCGTTCTCCTTGGCGCAGGCCAGCACCGCCTTGGCCAGGGGATGCTCGCTCTGGCTTTCCAGGGCGGCGGCCATGCCCAGCAGGAATTTCTGGGGCACGCGGCGGGTGCCCACGATCTCCATGACCGCGGGTTCGCCGGTGGTCACGGTGCCGGTCTTGTCCAGCACCACGGTATCGGTGTAGCCGGTGGCTTCCAGGCTGGCGGCGGTCTTGAAGAGGATGCCGCTGCGGGCGCCCACGCCGGAGCCCACCATGACGGCCACAGGGGTGGCCAGACCCAGGGCGCAGGGGCAGCTGATGACCAGCACGCTGATGGCCCGGGCCAGGGCAAAGTCAAAGGGTTTTCCAATCAGCAGCCAGATGACCATGGTCACCGCCGCAATGCCGATGACCGTGGGCACAAACACCCCGGCCACCTTGTCGGCGGTGCGGGCCAGGGGCGCCTTGGTGGCAGCGGCGTCCGCCACCAGCCGGATGACCTGGCTCAGGGTGGTATCCTGCCCCACACGGGTGGCCCGGCAGGTCATGGCGCCGTTCTGGTTGATGGTGGCGGCGCTCACCGGGCTGCCTTTCTCCTTATCCACCGGCATGCTCTCGCCGGTGAGGGCGGCCTCGTTCACGCTGGACCGGCCTTCCAGCACCACGCCGTCCACCGGGATGCTCTCCCCGGGACGGACCAGGAAAATATCGCCCACCCGGACCTGTTCCACCGGGATGGTCAGTTCGCCCTCATCCCGCAGAACGCAGGCGGTGGGCGGGGCCAGCTGCATCAGGCTCTTCAGGGCGCTGGTGGTCTTGCCCTTGGAGTAGGCTTCCAGCATCTTGCCCACCGTTATGAGGGTCAAAATCATGGAAGCGGATTCAAAATACAAATCGTGGCGGAACTGCATGACCTGGTCCGGGTTGCCAGCGGCGATGCCGCCCCCGATCATGAAGATGGCGAACACGCCGTAGACCAGCGCCGCCCCGGCGCCCATGGCCACCAGCGTGTCCATGCCGGGAGAAAGGCTGCGCACGCCCTTCCATCCGCTGATGAAGAACGCCCGGTTGATCCAGCACACCGGCAAAGTCAGGGCCAGCTGTACCAGACCGTACCACAAAGCGCCCCAGCCGTCGCCGTCCAGGAAGGGCGGCAGCGGCAGGCCCACCATGTGGCCCATACTCAGATACATCAGCGGCACCAGGAAACACAGGCTCAGGATCAGGCGGCGCTTGAGTTTGGGGGTCTCGGTGTCCTCCAGGGCGTCGGCGTCGGTCTCCTCGGCCACGGCCGCCCCGTATCCGGCGGCTTCCACCGCCGCAATGACATCTTCGGGCACAGGGTCGGCGTCATATTCCACCTGCATACTGTTGGTCAGCAGGCTCACCGACACCCCGGCGACCCCGGGCACGGCGGCCACTGCCTTTTCCACATGGGCGCTGCAGGCCGCGCAGCTCATGCCGGTCACTTCAAACCGCTGCATAAGTACACTTCCTTTCCGTTGCGGTCTTGTTTTTTCGTTTCATGCCAGTCAGAACAGCCCCTCGGGCAGAAGGATGTCCTGCTGAGGCACCTTTTCCCAGGAAAACCCGTCCGCCAGCTCGGCGGGGGTGCGGGGGTCGGGGGCGTTCTGCAGGCCGCAGGCGTAGGCCAGACGGCCGATGATCTCTTCCGGGGAATACTTCGCCTGCAGATGTTCCAGGCTTTCGTCCCCGTCCCGCTTGGACAGCCGCCGCCCGTCCGGGGCCAGCAGCAGGGGCATGTGGTAAAATTCCGGGGCGTTCAGGCCCAACGTGCGGTAGAGCCACAGCTGCCGTGGGGTGCTGGAGAGCAGGTCCGCCCCCCGCACCACTTCGGTGACGCCCATGAGGGCATCATCCACCACCACCGCCAGCTGGTAGGCAAACACCCCGTCCGCCCGGCGCAGATAAAAGTCCCCGCAGTCCCGGGCCAGGTTTTCCTCATAATACCCCAGATGCCCGTCGGTGAAGCCGATGGTCTCCTCCGGCACCCGGACCCGCCAGGCGGGGGGACGGCGGCGGGATTTTTCCGCCACCTGTTCGGGGGTCAGATCGCGGCAAGTACCGGCGTAGACCACCTGGCCGTCGCTGCGGTGGGGGGCATCGGCGGCGTGGAGCTGGCTGCGGCTGCAAAAACAGGGGTAGACCAGCCCTTTTTTCCACAAAACATCATAAAATTGTTGATAAATCCCGCTGCGCTCGCTCTGGTAGTAGGGGCCGTCCGGCCCCCCCGCATCGCCGCCTTCGTCAGCGGAAAGCCCCAGCCACGCCAGGTCCTGCTGCAAAAGTTCCGCAAACTTGCGGGGGCAGCGGGCGGTGTCCAGGTCCTCGATGCGCAGCACCACCTTACCGCCCTTGCTTTTGGCCGAAAGCCAGGCCAGCAGGCAGCAGCACAGGTTGCCCAGGTGCATCCGGCCGCTGGGGCTGGGTGCGTACCGGCCTACGGTCATTGGGCCGCCTCCAGGGTATACTGGCCGTCGCCCAGGCAGCGCAGATGGGTGCGGTAGAAGGCATCCACCGCCCGCACCATGGCGTCGGCGTCGGCCACAGCGGCGGTCTCCACGGCGCTGTGCATGCCCAGCTGGGCCAGACCGATGTCCGCCATGGGCACCGGCAGGGTGTGGCTCTGCAGGTTGCCCAGGGTGGAACCGCCGGGCAGGTCCGCCCGGTTGGCGAACTGCTGGACCTTCACGTCGGCCATGCGGCAGATCTCCTTGACCACCGCGCCGGACAGGGCGTTGGTGGTGTATTTATGGCTGGCGTTGACCTTCAGCACCAGACCGCCGCCCAGCCGCACCGGGTTGGCGGGGTCGGCCTTGTCAGCAAAGTTGGGATGGGTGGCGTGGGCGTTGTCGGCGCTGAGGGCAAAGCTGTTGGCCAGTGCCCGCTGCGTGCCCTGGGCGCTGTGGGGCACCGCGTCATACACCCGGTCCAGCACGTCCCGCAGGAAGATGCTGGCCGCACCCTGGCGGGTGCCGCTGCCCACTTCCTCGTTGTCGAACATGGCCCAGACGGGGGCGCAGGCGCTGTCGGTGGCGTCGGCTGCCGAGAGGAACCCGAACAGGGTGGTGGCGGCGCACTCCAGGTCGTCGATGCGGGGGGCCATGAAGTACTCGCCCTCCGGGCCGATGGTGGTGGGCGCCTGCCGGGTGTACAGGGTCAGGTCAAAGTCCACCAGGTCTTCCTCAGCCACGCCCAGGGCTTCGGCCAGCAGGGCGGGCAGGGGGCGGCAGCCTTCGGGGCCGTACAGCGGCTGCATGTCCACCTGGGGGTTATACTTGTGGCCGTCGTTGACGGTGCGGTCCATGTGGATGGCAAGGGAGGGAATGACCACCAGGTCTCGGTCCAGGTCCACCAGGCGGGATTCCAGGCCGTCCGCGGTGCGCACCAGCACCCGGCCCGCGATGGACAGGGGCCGGTCCAGCCAGGTGGCCATGTTCATGCCGCCGTAGCCTTCCACGTTCAGGCGGGTGCAGCCCGCCGAAGTGACGGCGGTGTTCTTGATGCGCCAGCAGGGGGAATCGCTGTGGCTGGCGGTGATGCGCCAGCCGCCGATGGCGTGGTCAGGCACCCGCCAGGCAATGATGGAGGAATTGTTGCGGGTGGTATAGTAGCCGCGGCCGGGTTCCAGGTTCCAGTAATCCGCCTCTTCCAGGCGGGTGAAGCCGGCGGCATCCAGCAGGGAGGCCGCATGGGCAACGGCGTGGAACGGGGTGACCCCCGCGTGGAGAAAATCAAAAAGTTGTTGCAGCAGCATGGTTTATTTCCTTCTTTAAATAATAGGTTTGCCCGGCCCGGCAAAGGGGCCAAAGGCATGCTTTTATTGTACCGCAGGCCCGGGCTTGCGGCAACAGAATTTTGGTGGTATTCTTAATTCTAATCTGATTTGCCAAAAAGGCAAGTACGCACTTAAAAGATACTGCTATCCAAAAGGAGAGTAAGGACAATGAAGCCGGAACCGGGATGCAACTGCCGTTATGCGGACGTAGGCTGTGACAAGATGGAACAGGTGATGGAGCAGATCAGCGGCAAATGGAAGATGCGGATCTTGTTCATGGTGGGGGCCCACGGCACCCTGCGGTACGGGGAGCTGCGGAATCTGTTGGGCGGGGTAACCCACAAGATGCTGAGCAACCAGCTGAAAGAGCTGGCGGCGGACGGGCTGATCCACCGCCACGATTACGGGGAGGTGCCGCCCCGGGTGGAGTACAGCCTGACCGAACACGGCGAAGCGCTGATGCCGATTTTTGATGATATACAGGCGTATATCAAAAAATATGGGGATTGTGTGTGCGGGGGGTGACGGCTGCCTGCCGGGTGCTCCTTCCTTTTGTGACCAAAAGGAAGCGAAAAGGAAAGAGTTCCCGGCAGACTGCTGTCCGCCAAGAAGCAACTAAAAAACAGGGGTTCCAGGGGAAGCCGTTCTCCCCTCCCTCACTGGTATCCTGCCTTGCATCCACCCACCAGGGGTGGTATACTTAAATCAACACAGAAAAAAGGACCCATCCTTTTCCGGTGCCGGACGGCGGGACATCCCGCAGCCGGCACGCTCTTTTTTTGTGCCTTGCGGCAGAAAGGGACCCCCGCCATGCAGACAACCCAAATTTCCCAAAGCGCCCAATTCGACAAAATGACCAAAACTCCCATCCCGAAACTGGTCATTCAGCTGGGTATCCCCACGACCATCAGCATGCTGGTCACCAACATCTACAACATGGCCGATACCTGGTTCGTCGGCCGGGAGGGCATCAGCGCCTCCGGTGCCGTGGGCATCGTCTTCGGCCTGATGGCCATTATCCAGGCGTTCGGCTTCATGTTCGGCCACGGGGCCGGGTCCATCATCAGCCGCCGTCTGGGCGCCCGGGATGTGGACAGCGCCTCCCGCTTTGCCACCACCAGCTTTTTCTGCTCCTTCGGGGCGGGGCTGTGCATCACGGTGCTGGGCCTGGTCTTCATGGACCCGCTGCTGCGGCTGCTGGGCTCCACCGATACCATCCTCCCCTACGCCCGGCAGTACGCCCTGTTCATCCTGCTGGGCGCGCCCTTCATGGCGTCCAGCTGCGTGCTGAACAACATCCTGCGGTATGAGGGCCAGGCAGCCTTCGCCATGGTGGGCCTGACAGCCGGCGGCATCCTGAACATCTTCGGGGACTGGATCCTCATGGAAGGCTTCGGCCTGGGGGTCTTTGGCGCGGGCATCTCCACCGGCGTGAGCCAGATCATCAGCTTCTGCCTGCTGTTCTACATGTTCCTGGCCGGCCACACCCAGAGCAAGATCGCTCCCCGCAACATGACCCGGGATGTGACCGATGTGCTGCTCATCTGCCGCACCGGCCTGCCCAGCCTGCTGCGCCAGGGCCTGGGCAGTGTGTCCACCATGCTGCTCAACGGCCAGGCCCGCCTGTACGGCGACGCCGCCGTGGCCGCCATGAGCATCGTCAACCGCATTGCCCAGTTCATCTTCTCCTTCGGCCTGGGCATCGGCCAGGGTTTCCAGCCGGTCAGCGCCTTCAACTACGGCGCCAAGCGGTACAAACGGGTCAAGCAGGCTTTCCTGTTCACCTTTGCGGTGTCGGAGGTCCTCATGGGCTCCATCGCCGCGGCAGGCTTCTTCTTCTGCCCGGAACTCATCGCGGTGTTCCAGCCCGCCGCCGATGTGGTGTCCATCGGCTCCACCGCCCTGGCCATCCAGCTTGGCGGGCTGTTCTTCCAGCCGCTGACCGTCTGCTCCAACATGCTGTTCCAGAGTATCGGCCAGAACCGCACCGCTACCCTGCTCTCCAGCCTGCGCAGCGGCCTGCTGTTCATTCCGGCGCTGCTGATTCTGAGCACCGCTTTCGGCCTGACCGGCGTGCAGATGGCCCAGCCGGTGGCGGATGCGCTGGCCTTCTTCATCGCGCTGCCCTTTGTGGTGCGGTTCTTCCTGGTTCTGCGGGATATGCCCGCCGAGGACAACGCCTGACCCCCTCCCCCCGTTTTCTTGTGAAAAATATACAGAAAGGATAACGACCATTCATGCAAAAAGACAATCAGAAATTCGTGGCACGCTTTGTTTTGTATCTGCTGGGTATGCTGTTGCTGGCCCTGGGCCTGACCCTGAACACCAAGACGGGTCTGGGCGCTTCGGCCATTGTGTCCATCCCCTTCACCATCAGCGAAGGCACGGGCTGGAGCTTCGCCAACCTGACGCTGGTGGAATACTGTGTGCTGGTGGCGGCCCAGTTTGTGGTCAAGGGCAAGAACCGCAGCTGGATGGACCTGCTGCAGCTGGTGGTGAGCCTGGTGTTCACCCGGTTTCTGGATGTCTTCAAGGTGCTGATCCCCTATGAAAGCGGGTTTCTGCCCGCCGACATTGCCCTGCTGGTGGTGGCCATTATCCTGACCGGGGTGGGCGCCGCCATGACGGTGGATATGCAGCTCATCCCCAACCCCGGCGACGGCATTGTGAACAGCCTGGCCCAGCGGTTCGGCAAGGAGCTGGGGTTCTGCAAAAACTGCTTTGATGTGGGCTGCGTGCTCACCTCTCTGGTGCTGGGCATCCTGTTCGGCAACGCACTGCTGGGCATCGGCCTGGGCACCATCCTGTCCATGGTGGGCGTGGGCCGGTCCATTGCGGTGTTCAACGCCCTGTGCAAACCCAAACTGCTGACCATGGCCGGGCTTCAGCCCGCCGCTGCCTGAAACAGTCTCCAAAAATACGCGGAAGGAAATCCTTCCGCGTATTTTTTTGCCATTTTTTCTCTCTGCGCCTGCCAAATTCAAAATCGGTTGTCTGTCGAACCGACTTTGCCTCCGCAAACAGATAGACTGGATACATGGGAACAGCCATCTGTTCCCTGCCGTGCCTGCATGTCAGGCGTCCGTCATTTTCCCGAAAGGATGTGCGCAGAACCATGAATAACAAAATGCCCAAGTCCCCCCGGCCCCGCGCCGGAACGGCCCGCCGCGCCTTCCGGTGGAAAGCCGGAATGGCGGTCCTGATGGCGGCGATGCTCCTTCCCACCGCTGCCTGGGCCGATTTTTCTCCCGCCGACCTGACGGCATCCGGTGCCCTGGTGC